>SCTB01000001.1 GCA_004297545.1 Alphaproteobacteria bacterium | reverse complement strand
GCTCTTCCGATCTTGAAATCCTTCAGCGCGACGATGGACTCGCAATCGGCCAGATCGCCCGCGACCGCGCCGATGCGCTTGCCGTCGGCGCCTTTCAGCCGCGCGGCGATGGCCGCAAAAGCCGCCTGCCATGTCGCAGGCTGCAGCTTGCCGCGCTCGCGCACATAGGGTTGGTCGAGCCGCTGGTTCTTGAGGCCGTCGATGGAGAAACGCGCCTTGTCCGAAATCCATTCCTCGTTCACGTCGTCGTGCAGGCGCGGCAGAACGCGTAAGACTTCGCCGCCGCGCGTATCGATGCGGATATTGGAGCCGACCGCGTCAGAAACGTCGATGCTCTCCGTCTTGCGCAGCTCCCACGGCCTTGCCACGAAAGCGTAAGGCTTGGAGGTCAGCGCGCCCACCGGGCAGATGTCGATGATATTGCCGGAGAGTTCCGAGGTCACCATCTGCTCGACATAGGTGCCGATCTCAAGGTGTTCGCCGCGGCCGATCACGCCCATTTCCTCCACGCCCGCGATTTCCTCGCCAAAGCGCACGCAGCGCGTGCAGTGGATGCAGCGGGTCATTACCGTCTTTACAAGCGGACCGAGGTCCTTGTCTTTCACCGCGCGCTTTTCTTCGCGGTAGCGGGTGCGGTCGAAACCGAAGGCAACTGTCTGGTCCTGCAAATCGCATTCGCCGCCCTGGTCACAGATGGGGCAGTCGAGCGGGTGGTTGATCAGCAGCATCTCGATCACGCCCTTGCGCGCCTTCTGCGCCATGGGCGAATTCGTAAAGACCTTCATGTCGTCCGCGCAGGGCATTGCGCAGGAGGCGACCGGCTTGGGCGATTTTTCGACCTCGACCAGGCACATGCGGCAGTTGGCCGGCACCGACAGCTTGTCGTGGTAGCAGAAGCGCGGAATTTCAACGCCGAGCTGTTCCGCCGCCTGAATAATCGATGTTCCCGGCTCGACCGTGACTTCCATTCCGTCAATTGTGAGTTTTGGCATGGTTGTCTCCTACGCCGCTATCTGCTTGCGGTATTCAAGAATGCGGCGCTCCATCTCGGGGCGGAAGTGCTTGATAAGGCCCTGTATCGGCCAGGCCGAGGCATCGCCGTGCGCGCAGATGGTATGGCCTTCGATTTCGGAGCCGATATCGAGCAGCATGTCGATTTCCGTGACGTCCGCCTCCCCCTTCACCATGCGCTGCATGATGCGGTACATCCAGCCCGTGCCTTCGCGGCAGGGCGTGCACTGGCCGCAGCTTTCGTGCCAGTAGAACCGCGCGAGCCGCGCGATGGCGTAAACGATATCGGTGGATTTATCCATCACGATGACCGCCGCCGTGCCGAGGCCCGAGTTCAGGGCGCGCAACGAGTCAAAATCCATCAGCGCGGTTTCGCACTGGTCTTTCGGGATAAGGCGCGTGGAGGAGCCGCCCGGAATAACCGCCAGCAGGTTGTCCCAGCCGCCGCGCACGCCGCCGCCGTGTTTCTCGATAAGTTCCTTTAAGGGAATGCTCATCGCTTCTTCGACGTTGCAGGGATTGTTGATATGGCCGGAGAGGCAGAAAACTTTCGTGCCGCGGTTTTTCTCGCGCCCGATGCCCGCGAACCACGCGAAACCGCGGCGCAGGATTTCCGGCACCACGGCGATGGTCTCGATATTGTTGACGGTCGTCGGACAGGCGTACAAGCCCGCGCCCGCCGGGAACGGCGGCTTGTTGCGGGGAAAGCCTTTTTTGCCTTCGAGACTGTTCAGCAGCGCGGTTTCCTCACCGCAGATATAGGCCCCTGCCCCGCGGTGCAGGTAGATGTCGAAATCCCAGCCCGAGCCGCAGGCGTTCTTGCCGACCAGCTTCGCGTCATAGGCTTCGTCGATTGCCTTCTGCATCGCGATGGCTTCGAGGTAAAACTCGCCGCGGATATAGATATAGCAGGCATGCGCGCCCATCGCGAAGGAGGCAAGCAATGCGCCCTCGATAATCGTATGCGGCTCATGCCGGATAATGTCGCGGTCCTTGCAGGTGCCCGGCTCGGATTCATCGGCGTTGATGACAAGATAGCTGGGACGCCCGTCCTTGGACTCTTTGGGCATGAAAGACCACTTCATGCCGGTCGGAAAGCCCGCGCCGCCGCGGCCGCGCAGTTCCGATTTCTTGACCTCGTCGATAATCGCGTCGCGGCCCTTGGCCATAAGTTCCTTGGTACCGCTCCAGTTGCCGCGCGCCTGCGCGGACTTAAGGTCAGCGCCAAGCCAGCCGTAGAGGTTCGTGAAAATCCTGTCCTTATCCGCCAGCATTATTTTTTCTTCCCTTTTGGCTTGGTCTCAGCCGGCCTTGTTTCCGCTGGGTCGTTGGCGGGTTTGGCTGCCGGTTTCTTTACCGGCGGCTCGCCCGCGACCTGGTTGTTGGTATCATGCGCCTGCTTGGAGAGGCATGTGGCGCCCATGACGCCGAGCGACGTCTGCCGCCCGGTCTGCGAGCCGATTTTCGGCTGCCTGCCCGCTTTCAGCGCCTCGATGACCGGAATGACGTTTTCCGGCGTCAGGTCTTCGTAGAATTCATCGCCGTTGCGCTGGATGACGGGCGCGTTCACGCAGGCGCCGAGGCATTCGACTTCCGTCATCGTGAACTCGCCGTCCTCAGTCGTCTCGCCCATATGGATGCCGAGATGCTTCTCGCAGGCTTTCACGACATCGGCCGAGCCCATCAGCCAGCAGGGCGTGGTGGTGCAGAACTGCAGGTGATGCTTGCCGCGCGGCTCGAGGTTGTACATCGTGTAGAAGGTCGCGACCTCGAAAACCTTGATGCGCGGCATGTCGAGAAGCTTCGCGATTTCCTCCATGGCGACTTCCGGTATCCAGCCGCCGTGCTGGCGCTGCGCGATATCCAAAAGCGGCATGACGGCGCTCGCCTGCCGGCCCTTCGGGTATTTCGCGATATGCGCCTCGACCAGCTTCATGTTCTCCTTCGAGAACTTGAATTCCTTGGGCTGGACGAAGTCTGTTCTTTTGACGGCGCCGGACATGTCAGATACGCTCCTCTTTATCCGTCACCCCCGCGAAGGCGGGGGTCTGGTCCGCCGCAACGCGGCATTTATAAATCGCGGCTTCGCCGCGGGCCGGATCCCCGCCTGCGCGGGGATGACGATGATGTTGATGATGAATTTTCATTGTCATCGTCACCTGTCAATCTCTCCAAAAACGATATCGAGCGAGCCGATAATCGCGACCGCATCGGCCAGCATATGGCCTTTCGACATGAAATCCATGCCCTGCAGATGCGCGAAGCCCGGCGCGCGGATATGGCAGCGGTAGGGCTTGTTCGTCCCGTCCGACACCAGGTAAACCGCGAATTCGCCCTTGGGCGCCTCGACCGCCGTATAAGTCTCGCCCGCAGGCACGTGATAGCCTTCGGTGTAAAGTTTGAAGTGGTGGATCAGCGCTTCCATCGAGTTTTTCATCGTGGCGCGGCTGGGGGGCGTAACCTTGTTGTCGTCGACCATGACGGGGCCTTTCGGCATCATCTCGATGGCCTGCTTCATGATGCGGGCGCTCTGGCGCATTTCCTCGACGCGCACAAGGTAGCGCGCGTAGCAGTCGCCCGTCGTTCCGGTCGGGATGTCGAAATCCATCGCGCTGTAAACATCATAGGGCTGCGACTTGCGCAAATCCCACGGCACGCCCGAAGCGCGCAGCATGGGGCCGGAGAAGCCCCAGTCGAGCGCCTCTTTCTTGGTGACGATGCCGATATCGACCGTGCGCTGCTTGAAGATGCGGTTTTCGGTCAGCAGGCTTTCCATGTCGTCGATGAATTTGATGACATTGTCGGCCCAGGCGTACATGTCGTCGGCCAGCCCTGCGGGCAGGTCCTGGTGGACGCCGCCGGGGCGGAAATAATTGGCATGCAGTCGCGCGCCGCAGACACGCTCGTAGAATTCCATGCCGATCTCGCGCTCTTCGAACCCCCAGAGCGCGGGCGTCAGCGCGCCCACGTCGAGCGCATAAGTCGTGATGTTCAGGATATGGTTGATGATGCGCGTCATCTCTGCGAACAGCACGCGGATATGCTGCGCGCGCGGCGGCGCCTTGATTTTCAGCAGTTTCTCGACGGCAAGCGCGAAGGCATGCTCCTGGTTCATCGGCGAGACGTAATCCAGCCGGTCGAAATACGGAATAGCCTGCAGATAGGTTTTATGCTCGATCAGCTTTTCGGTGCCGCGATGCAGCAGGCCGATATGCGGGTCGGCGCGCTCCACGACCTCGCCGTCCATCTCGAGAACGAGGCGCAACACGCCATGCGCGGCCGGGTGCTGGGGGCCGAAGTTCATCGTGTACGGTTTAATCTTGGTCTGGCTCGCGAGGTCTTTGTTTTCGTTGCTCATGCGGCCTCCTCGCTGTCTAAGGGCGGCAGATCCGCGCCGATTTTCGGCTTGCGCGCCTTTTCGTCGCCGGGCAGCTGCATGGTGGTCATGCCTTCCCACGGGCTGGTGAAATCGAAATTGCGGAAGTCCTGCTGCAGCTTCACGGGTTCGTAGACCACGCGCTTCTGCGTTTCGTCATAGCGCAGCTCGACGAAGCCGGTCAGCGGGAAGTCCTTGCGCAAGGGGTGCCCCTCGAAGCCGTAATCGGTCAGGATGCGGCGCAGATCCGGGTGGTCGTTAAAATAGACGCCGTACATGTCCCAGATCTCGCGCTCGAACCAGTTGGCGGCGCTGTAGACGGAGGTGACGGAATCAACCGGCGTATGCTCGTCCGTGCGCAGCTTCACGCGGATGCGGAAGTTGTGCTTCAGGCTGAGCAGGTTGTAGACGACCTCGAAACGCTCGTCCTGTTCCGGGTAATCCACGCCGCAGATATCGACCAGCTGCTTGAAGTCGCAGTTGGCGTCATTGAGCAGGAAGGTCATGAAACGCTTCAGCGCCTCGCGCCGCACCGTAAAAATCAATTCGCCCGCGATAACGTCCTTGCGCAGGATCGCCGGCTGCATCGCCACTTCGATATATTCGCCCAGAGCCTGTACGTTTTCGACCGACATCAGCGCACCAGCCTTGTGTCTTCGCGACCAATTTTTTTCTGCAGCTGCAGGATACCGTAAACCAGCGCTTCCGCCGTCGGCGGGCAGCCGGGGACATAAATATCGACCGGCACGATGCGGTCGCAGCCGCGCACGACGGAATAGGAATAGTGATAGTACCCGCCCCCGTTCGCGCAGGAGCCCATCGAAATCACCCAGCGCGGCTCCGCCATCTGGTCGTAGACCTTGCGCAGCGCAGGCGCCATCTTGTTGCAGAGCGTGCCGG
>SCTB01000020.1 GCA_004297545.1 Alphaproteobacteria bacterium | reverse complement strand
TGATCTGGCGGATAGATTCCAGAATTTCCTCGATAGACGGTTCCTGTTCTGTCTTTATATCAGCCATTTCCTGCCATTCACCTGCGGCCAGCTTATCAAAAAACTGTTGAATATAAAAGTTTTAGGGCATTCAGCTGCCAAAAGCGAGTCAGATTGCATGAGCTTCTGGAAACTGAAAGGTCAGAATACGAAGGTCTTCGCGGTCTCGAATCCCTTGAGGGTAGGCGTCGCCGCATCGAACAGCGCGCGCGAGGAGAAGCTGTCGCCATTGCGCGTCACCAGGGTAGCCGTGCCCATATGCCCGCGCTCGGAGATAACCGTCACCAGCCGTCCGCCATCGGCCAGCTGGGCCTTTATCCGGGCCGGCACGGCGGGGATAGAGCCGTTGATGAAGATGACGTCATAGGGCCCCTGCTGGGCATAACCCTCACGCAGGTCCTTCTGGCGCACGACGACGACATTGCAGATGTCGAGATCATGTAAAAGCTTTTCCGCCTCATCCGCGAAGTGGTCTTCAGCCTCGAGCGCCACGACGGTGCCCGCCAGATGGCCCAGCACGGCGGTCGAATAGCCCGTATTGCAGCCGATATCGAGCACGATATCGTCCTTGAGCACCCCCGCTTCCTGGATAAGCCTTGCCCCGATGACAGGCTCCCGCAGGTAGCGCCCGTTGCCCAAGGGGACGTCTTCGTCCACATAGGCAACGCTTTGCAGGTGGCGCGGCACGAACTGTTCGCGCGGGATCTTGCGCACGGCATCCAGCAGCGTGGCATCCGTCACCTTGTTCGGGCGCAGCTGGCACTCGACCATGTTTTCTCTAGCCTGCTCAAATGTTTGTATCATGTATTTAACCTTTTTATTGAGCCAAAAGGCTCCCCCAAGCCCTTAATATACACCGAAGTTTAGGCCGGAGAAGCAGTTTTTGAACAGCCGCGGGGAAGCGGCGTTAAAGCTATATTTTAAAGATTGACCGCAGGCAATGAAATATTATAACCCTTTACTCCGGCAGGGTAAGAACTATACATTGCTCCCTTGCCAGTCTCTTCTTAAGGCGCGGTGGCAGAATGGCGATGCAGAGGACTGCAAATCCTTGAATGCCGGTTCGATTCCGGCCCGTGCCTCCAATACTCCTCTGGAAACGCCCTCCTGACAGTCCATGCATCCGCAGAAGCACCGCGGCATCGCCCCTGCCACCGGGGATTCGCGTCTCATGCTTACTTCGATTTGGAAATGACGTGCAGTTTCATACGCCTACATCTCCGCAGAATTGTTAAGAGAAAGATAAATTTACATATTATTAAATATTCCCGGGTACAATATGTTAACAGAGTCTTGACGGTGCCAGAATGACAACCGGTCCGCGCTGCGGGTTGCGGACAAACAAGCGAGTATCTCTGCATGAATGATGACGGCATTCAAAAAGTCGAAAGCGACCTGCGCAGCCGGGACATAGATACTACCATTGCAAACCTTGTTCTGCCCGATCCGAAGAAAGCAGAGCCTAAAACCATCGAGGACGCTATCCGCGCCGGCGACTGGGTCGCCGTTGCAAGGATCAGGGCGGCCACGATTGCCCAGCTGGAACGCGCGAGCCATGAAGACGTAGACGGCGACGGTCGCATCGGCGGACAAAAAGTTGCGACCGGCGAGGAAACGGCCCTGCGCGACGGCAACGGCTATCTGGATGCCGAGGGCCGCGACCCCTACGGCTACAAATACTACGGGAATTTCGGTTATGACGCCAAGGGCGACTATCACGACTCCTTTGGCGGCGTCCTCGACAAAAAAGGCGTTTACCATGCCGAGGATGGCGGCGAAAGCGATATCAAGCATGGCGTTTCGGAGAAGGACGGCACGATCTATAACCACGTCACACACCAGGCGATGTGGTTGAAGGACGGCAAGTATTACCTTGTAAATATGGATCCGGATACGAAGAAGGTTACTTTCCCGGAACTCGATGAACACGGCGAACCCCTCGCGCATACGAAGGCCGAGGCAGACGCATTCAAGGCCAGGGCGCTGAAAGAGAATCCGCCAGCAAGCCCGGAGCAAATGGCGAAATGGCAGGCTGAGACCGTCAGCATCGACGAGGCCCGCCGCGACCGGGTCGAGGGCGGGAAGCCGAAAGAAGAAGCGACGCCGGGCGCGTCGCACTCTGACACGCAGACCCGCACATCTCAGTCTGGCGCATCGCAGGCGGCCACCGCCGCCGCGGGAGGAATAGTGGGCGGCATAGGCATATCAATGCAGCGGGAAACCTTCCAGGTTATAAGCGGCGCGAACGACGCGTTTAACCAACTGCGTCTGCACCAGAAGCAAGGCTATACCCGCCAGCAGGAGGCCGCGAGGAAGGCGGCGACGGTGAGCCCCGCCGAGAGACAATCGTCGGACCCCGGGCAGTTCAAACCGGCCTCGCCCGCTCATCCTGTTGGGCAGAGAAAGAGCGCTTTCTATGAAGAATACCTGGATAGCAACGACGCTTTCCACGACAAGAACGGCGGCATAGCCTACAAGCACGGGGGCTATAAGGCTGCGGACGGCTCTTATATAGACCGGCAGGGGAATTTCGTCGACAAGGACGGCAACCTCTGGCTGGCCAATAACAAATCCGGCAAGCCTGACTTCATGAAGCAGGGCGACGTTGATTACGCCGATTTGCTGCGCGCCAAAGACGAAGACGGCGCTGCAGCCCGGGCGGCACCTCATCAATTTCAAAACTATGAAGCCTGGGCCAGCAAGAGTCGTGATTCGCTGAAAGACGGTACGCTGCAGGCCATCGAGAAAGGTCTTAAAAGCGTCGCAGACGATTGGGAGTTAAGGGGCAACGCGACTGCCAAGGCAGATTCCACAACCGTTTATAAAGGCGAGGGGATTTTTTCAGGGAGTTACGTCGACAAAGAGGGCAAGCTCTGGATCGATGGCTCTCCAACATCGATTCCGAAGCGTGACGGCGTGGACTTCGTCGACCTGCTCAAGAAAGCGGCGCGGGGCAAGATGGACGAATGGACCGCGACAGGCAATCTTACCCAAGCCGAGATAGACAGCATCAAGAAAAGTTTAGAAGCTGCCGCAAAGATCCAGGAGGAACTGAAAAAACCCGTGAAGCTCGGCGAAAATCAGGTGAAAGCGATGGGTGACGCCCCCGAACCTGAGAGCCACGCTTCCGCCAAAAGCAAATTTGCACCGAAAGAGGCGAATACGCAGCCTTCAGCGACCAACAGTTCTTTCGTGGCTTCTCCAAATACGGACGGGGCCACCGAAGATGCCACGGCCGGCGAACAGAAAAATACCGCCCCCGTCTCACTCAAGCGGCCGCAGAAAACGGCCGCTTCTCCCTCCGGGTAACCGCCCTTTCTTCCTGCAATTACTGCTTCTGGAAGTCGACAGACACCTCCGTCTGCACCTCGACCGGCTTGCCGTCCACGACGGTCGGCTGGTAGCGGCGGCGGGCGACGTTTTCGCGGGCGGCGTCTTTCAGCTCGTCCGGGCCTTCGATGGCAATGGCGTCCTTCACACGGCCGTCGATGCCGATTGTGGTCTGAACCTTGACCGTGCCTTCAACGCCCGCCTTCTCGGCCTCGCGCGGGTATTTCAGCTTCGGCTGGGAGACCAGCTTCTGCTCGGCATCGCCCGCCTCGATGCGCACGGGTCCTGACGACGCAGGCGCGGGCGCGAGTTCGGCTGCGCCCTGCTGCTGCGGTTCGACCGGCGTCTCAACCGGCGGCGTCACGCCGCCCTGCTGATCGGCATCATCGCCGCGGCGGCGCGGATTCGGGCCCTTGTGGCGGCGAACGGGTTCCTCCGTGGTGGTCTGCTCAGGATCTGCGGTTGCATCCGGCTGGTCCGCCTCGCCTGCAGGCTGCGGCTCGCGGGATTTCTTCGCCGCTTCGCGGGCCGCACGCTCTTCCTCCTGCTTCTGCTGGCGCTCGGCGTCACGCTGCTGGCGGGATTCCTCCTCCGCCTGGCGTTTCTGATCCTGCTCGGCCTTGCGCTGCGCTTCTTCCTCGGCGCGCTGCTTGTCTGCTTCTTCTCTTTCAGCCTTGCGCTGCGCTTCCTCTTCGGCCCGCTGCCTGTCGGCTTCCTCACGGACGCGACGCTGGTTGTCCAGCTTCTGCTCGCGGTCGGCCTTGCGCGCGGCTTCGTCTTCGGCGCGCTGCTGTTCAGCCCGCTGCTTCGCGGCGTCGCGCTGCTTGTCGGCTTCTTCTTTCTCAGCCTGCCGCTTCGCTTCTTCCGCGGCGCGCTGCTGATCGGCCTGCTGCTTCGCGGCATCACGCTCGGCGTCGCGCTGCTGGCGGGCGGTATCGGCTTGCTGCTGCTGTTGAGACTGCTCGGCCTTTTTCTGGGCCTCCTCTTCAGCGCGCAGTTTTTCCGCTTCCGCCTTTTCAGCCGCGCGTTCCGCGTCACGCTGCTGCTTGGTTTCGGCGCGGTTCTCCTTCTCTTCCTCACGCTGCGCGCGGCGCGCGGCGCGCTGCTGCTCATTGCGCTCTTTCGGCGAGACGTCGGGCGCCGGCGCCTGAGCGACGGGCGCCTGCACTGTCGTGACGGCGGAAACGGACGCAGGCGCACTTGCTCCCAGCTTCTTCTCGGCATCGGCGCCGATCGGCGCGCCTGCGGTCTTCTGCAACTCGGCCTGCTTGCGGTCGAACTTCACGCGGCGCGGCGGCGGTTCTCTTTTCGCCACAACCTTGCGCTCCCGCAGTTCGCGCGGCGGCGCGGCGGCGACAGCCGTGGTGACCGCCGATGCCGCAAGCACGCTCGCCTTCACGGGGGCGACGGGCGCGGTCCGCGCGACTTCCTTCGACATAAACGTGGCGTTATCCACCCGCACCGCGGAGCGCTGCACGGGCCTGGACGAGGAGAATATCTCCGACGCGACAGCGACGACGGCGCCCGCAATCAACACGTTCGAATAATCGCGCTGCGAGACATAGCGGCGCTGGTTGTAGTCATACCTGTCCCGGTCGCGGCCGCGCCAGCTGGTATTGGAGTCGTTGATGCGCGCGAGGTAATCGCCGCTGGCGCGATAGGCGGGCACATAGGCTTCGCCGGGGCCGAGCGGGAACCAGGCGATAACCGGCCTGTCGCGATAAACGACGCGCGTTTCGCGGATGAAGACCACGTTGGCCGGGGAATAAACCGGCACATAGGCCACGCTGCCGGCGCTACGCTGCGGCGGCACCCAGACCCAGCGGTTGCCCGACAGGCAGGTCCAACGACCATAGTGCGACGTCGCATAGCCCCAGGGCGCGTCATCCATCCAGGTCCAGCCCCACGGCTCGACCCAGGCCCAGCGGCCTTCGCGGTACGGCGTCCAGGTCGAGGAGACGTTGCGCGGCTCCCAGACGTTCCCGTAGGTCGGGTCCCTGAACCACCGGCCGTTCTGGTCGAGGTCTTCGTAGCCCGTCAGTTCGGTCGAGACGTAGCGGGCGGACGGCGAGCGGGCCGAACGCCAGTCGCGCTGGCGGGACCAGCGGTCGAATTCATCCGACTCCGAGAGGTCGTAAACATCGTAGTTGGTTTTGTAACTGCCGGTGATTTCGGCCTCCGAGCCCTGGGCGATGCGGAAGGAATCGCGGCTGCCGGTGACTTCGGCCTTGCCGGTGCGCACGGCGACGCGCGTGAAATCGCCGGACTCGTCCGTTTCGATGCGGTAGTCGCCCGCACGCAGCAGCGTCACGGCGACATTCGGCGTGTCGATTTCAAAATACCCGTCCTGGGGCAGGCTGCGCAGGTGCACGATCATGACGCCGGAGTTCAGGCCCAGCTGCACCCCGCTGTCGTCGAGGTTCAATATCGAGAGCGAGGTTTTCTGGTCGGCGCGGATGGCCATGGAGCCCACGCGGATCTCGGCGCGGCCGCGGCGCGACACCCAGATATTGTCGCCTGTCGTGACCGGGCGGTTCATGGAAGCCCAGGTCCAGTCGTCCGTATCGCCGGGCTGCAGCGAGACATCGCCCTTGATATAGCTCAGGCGTCCCGCGCGCGTGGGCGGGTCGCCATAGGCGGCGAAAGCCGAAGACGCAAAGGAAACCATCGCGGCGGCGATGACGAGGAAGCTGAGGATTACCTTGTTCATATAGACTCCATACATTTCGGCTTTTACAGCAGAGGAAGGTTATACTGGTTACACGATGCTGACGGCGAAACCCTTCGCCAATAAGACCCTACCTGGTTAAATACTTGTCAGAAGACGGGAATAATCAAAAATTGCGCACACCAGCTAACGAATAAAACGGCAAAGAGTCACCAAAAAAGTTCAGGTTTCGGATGACCTTCGCTATCCCTTTGGATTAGCGGGAATTGCGGGTTTTCGGAATGTGCCAAGCTAGGCCACCCCGCCGCGGCTACCCGTCCGGGTTTTGAAACGACGATTATTCCGTCGCCCGCGGCGAAGCCTTGTTCTCGACCGCGACGCGCACGCGGTTGCGCCCGCCCTTCTTGGCCTCAGCGAGCGCGCCTTCGGCCCGGTCGATGAATGCCATGATATCTTCGCCCTCGCGGTACTTGGCGACGCCGATGGACAGCGTGATGCTGCCCAGCTTCTGGTTGCTGGCCTTGTCGGTGATTTCCTTGCTCTCGATCGCATGACGCAGGATTTCCGCGACCTGGATGCCCGATTTCAGGGAGGTGCCCGGCAGCAGGATCGCGAACTCGTCGATGCCGTAGCGCGCCGCCACGTCCCGGCCCTTGACGTTGCCAAGCAGCGTGCGCGCCACGAGGCGCAGCACCTGGTCCGCCGTTTCCGAGCCGAGCTTTTCATTGAACTTCTTGAAATGGTCGATGTCGAGCATCAGCAGCACGAGCGGCGTATGTGCCGTCGTCGCCTCTTCGATATCGACGCCAAGGCGCTGGTCGAAGGTCTTGCGGTTGGCGATGCCAGTCACGCTGTCGGTCGTCGCTTCCTGCCGCGCCGTTTCGAGGTGCTGCTTGATCTCGGTGATCTGGGCGGTCATGGCCGCAAGCTTGCTTTCAAGCGCCTGGTTCTGGGCCGCCATCTTTTCCGTGCTCACAATGATCGCGGAGAGCGTATCGCGGACCTCTTCGATGCTTTTGGCGGCCTTCGCCTTTGCCGACGCCATTCCCATCGCCGTGCCGAATTCAGACGTCACCACGCGCGCCGCTTCAATTGTTTCCCCGACCGTCGTAATCGACTTTTCCACCGCGTTACTGGCCTTGTGGAGGGCGGCGTCATGCGCCAGCGAGCTCAGGTACTGGTTGTAGAACTTCTGGCAGGTAATCTCGTCCAGTGGTCCCTGATGCGCAGAGATGGCCTTGAGGATTTCTGGATCGCCGTCGAAATAGCGATACCACAACTCGTAGAACTGCGGCGTCGAACGCAGGACCAGCTCGTCGATTTTTTCCAGCGTCTTCGCCGTAACCGCGCGCGAGCGATCCACGTTCCTGGTCTGTGACTCGGTTTCCGCCTGTTCCTGCGGTCGGGGTTCAATCGCCATATCCGAAATCCATATTCTCGTATTCAAACATAACGCTTGTGTAACTTTTTTATCTGAAAAACAGCCAAGTTACTAAATACGGACTCCATTTATAAACCTCATCTGAAAGGGCGTCAAAGCAGATAAATGCCCCATGAATGGCACGGTGCGCCGCACCAGAATCCTGCGCCCTCAACGATGCAGTTTCTCATTTATTTTCAATAGGATATTCAATAATTCGGGTGGACATGGCGGGAATGGATATGCTTTTTAGCTTATACCCTTATGGCAATTCTGAAAATACTGCCGCAGCGGTTCATGCGGCGGGCGTGGACTTCAATTCCCGGGCTTTCAGGATTACGGCTTCGGCCAGGATGTCGAAGTAATTATTGACGATGACGCCATCCACCATGCCTGCCGATGACAGATGCGCCTTGGGCGCATCTGCGCGCGCAAAGAGAACGTGGACGACGCCTTCGTTCGCCCAGGTGTCCACGATATCCTTCATGGCCTCATAGACGGCGAAGGGAGAGCCTTCCGTCTTCGCCTTTTCCTCGGCGGCCAGCAGCGCGGCTGCCTGCCTGTCGTCGGGCGTGACCGCCTTGGCCCCGAAAATCTCCTCGATGCGCTTTTTGGCGGGGCGCATATGGATGACGCCGACTTTCTCAACGTCCCTGTATTTTTCCGCGAGAGCATCGGCCAGGCGGATAATATGGCGGCCCAGCGCCTTTTCCACCCCGTCGTGAAAGCCGATCATGGACATGCAGGGCATGGCGAGAATATCGCTTTTCAATGCG
>SCTB01000019.1 GCA_004297545.1 Alphaproteobacteria bacterium | reverse complement strand
CGCGCAACCACGAAGACTCGCTCACGATGGGAATACCCTTCATCGAGGGCGCGGCGCGCAGCGTGCGCATCCGCAAACCGCTCAGACTCAAGCGTCCCCGGAAGCCGTAACAGAGGGCCCTGAAGTGGCCTGTTACTGGGGCCGCTGCATCTGCTGGGCGAGGGGATAGACGACCTTGTCGCAGGCCTCTGCAGCGCCTTTGGAAGGCTTTTGAAGAGCCTCCGGACGCGCCTTGGCCTGGTTGTCGAATTCCCCGGTGGTTGCTGCTGTTGATTTCATAATATTATATTACCTAAAATTGGTTAAGTTTTTAACTTTAGCTATTTACTTCAAATAGATAGTTACATTGCAGCGCAGCAATCATGAACGTCTGTTATCAAGCCACCCCCTTGACATAAACATCGTAACTTCTTACAAAAGATAGGTTTTCTGGAAAAATACTGCCCGGCCTCCCGATTCTCGACTCAACACGAAGGGACAAGGCGGCGTTTTCCGCCCGTTTTTAAGCCCAAAGGACCTCCTATGGACGATTTTAACGCCGCCGCCGGGGACAAGAAGCCCCCGAAACCGGACCTGCTGGAGGGCTTTGAAAAGCTGCGCCGGAACCTGGGGCTGGCCGCCGCGGCGAAAGCCGAAGACTGGAAGCTGTGCCAGAAGCTGCTGGATGAGGGCGCCGAGCCCGAACACCGCGGCAACGCCGCGCTGAAGGAAATGACGCAGCACTGCACGATGGAAGTCGTCCACCTGCTGGAAAAAATCAGCATTCCCGGCCTGCCGATGCTGCAGGGCTTTCCGCTGGTGCAGGCGGCAGGCGAGGGCAAGCGCGACGTCGTCGACTACATCCTGTCCACCCGCCCGGATGCGCCCGTCAACGACGCCCTGTTCATGGCGCTGCGCAAGGAGCAGAAGGATATCGCGGACCTGCTGTTCGAGCGCCTCGGCGCGGACCGGGTGATGGAAAACTCCCTCATCGCAATGCTCGTGCACCGTCCGGATCTCTACGAGAAAACCACGGCGGCGCGCGTCTTTCCGCCGGATTACACGCTGCATTTCATCAACGCCTGCATGCTGAACGACCCCGTCGCGATGGACCGCGCGCTGGATGCGATGATCGCGCATCCGGAATCGGTGAAGCTCAATTTCGGCTTCGAGGAAGAGATGCTGATGGGCCTCGGCCACCAGGAGGTGCTCATCAACCTGTTCCAGACCGGCCATATCCCGACCATCGACAAGGTCTACAGCAACTTTCCGCAGTTTTTTCCGAACCCGCATATGACGATGCTGCTGGCTATCGCCGTCGGCGGCGCAGAAGACGGCCTGCTGGAGCACATGATCGATCTGATGAAGCCAGACGACAAGACCGTTTCCTTCGCGCTGTCCTATGCGACGCAGATGCGCCGGGCGCCCACCGTGCTGAAACTGATGGAGGCTTACCCCGAGGTCGCAAAGCAGCACGGCCCGCGTATCCTGAGCGCCCTGGCCAGCGCCGGCAAGGGCGGGGAATTCTTCACGGCGATCAAAAACGGATATGCGCTGCCGGAAGAAGAAGATTCCCGCGCCGGCCTGCTGGCCGCCAGCATCGCCGCGAAAAACACGGCCGTCGCCGCATGGCTCGAGCAGAACATGGAGATAACCCCGGGCATCATCGCAAAATTACAGGCACATTCCGATGATGCGGTCCTGAAGCGCGCCGCCGAGCTTGGCAACGACTGGCATTTCCGCGACGATGCGCTGTTCTGGCGCGCGCTGGAGCATAATGACGCCGATGTACTGGCGCATTTCCCGGCGGGAGAGGCCGTTTCGGTGAACGCGAAATACGCCGCGCGCACGGCGCTGGAAGCCGTCATCGCCCGCAACGACATGCCGCAGCTGGATGACGCCCTGAAGCGCTGTTCTTTCGACAACGAGACGAGCGGCATGATCTTCAGGGAGCTGCTGGAAACCCCCGAAGCGGCGGCCCGTATCCCGTTGCTGCGCTGTCCGCTGCGGGAGCTTGCGGCGGCGGACATGCGCGATATCGGCGTCGAAAAAGGCGGCGAGACGCTGGTGGCGCTGACGCAGCAGGGCTTCACGCTCTCCGACGACGCCCTGCAGGAGGGCCTGCGGCGCGCCGTCGCCGCGAATGCGGCGGGCATGGCCGCCTGGCTTCTCGGCCACGGCGCGGAACTGGCGAAGGAACCCGAAAAACTGCTCTCCTCCGCCGACCGGGGCGCGGAAACGCCCCTTATCGGCCAGCTGGAAAAATGGGCCGCGCGCGAGCGGGAGATTCCGCTGGCGGGCGCCCGCGGCCTGGTCGAGGCATCGCCGCCCGAACGACTTTTCGCGGGAGACAACAGCCTCGCCATGCAGGCCGCCTATGCGGACAGGTTTTCGCTGGTCATGCAGAAGGCGTCCGCTTCAGGGCAGTTCGACCCGGCGCTGCTCTGCCGCGCGGCAGATAACTACGGGAATTCGATTCTCGACATTCTGGGCGCCCACGGGCGCCTGAACGATATTCTTGTCGCCGAGGTCTGGAAGGACCGCGACGCGGTCGCCTTCCTGCGCGATAATGCGCCGCCCTGCTATCAGGCGCAATGCGATTTCAACGGGCTGAAGGCCGCCATCGACCAGTTGCGCCTGAAGGACCGCGGCCGCAGCGTCCGCATCGGGTTGAAAGGGCCATGACCTTCACATGACCCCTGACGCCACATCGCCCCACGACCATAACCTGCGCATGCGCTTTCTGTCCGCCGCCGAAATCGGCGCCGTCGATATCGCCCGCGATATCCTCTATCAGGGCGTGCTGAACCAGGAGACGCTGGACCGCGCGCTGGCGCTGGCGGCCGGCGAAGGCCAGTCGGATTTCGTCAGGTTCCTTGTCGAGGAAATCCGGATGGATATTTCGCGCGCGGGCCCGGATGTTCTTGCCCAGGCCGTGCGCGACCGGGAAACCGCCGTTGTCGACGTTCTGACGCTGCAGGGGAGCCTGCCCCTGACGCCGGAAACCCCGCTGGAACACCATTACCTTGATCTCGCACTCGTCGGCAGCAACCCCTATTCGGGGGAATTGCTGCAGCTGCTGCTTGACCGCGGAGCGCAACCCGTCGCCGGCGGCTTCGATGCGCTCAACACGGCGCTGCGCGAGCACAATTCAGACGCGCTGCAGCGCTTTATGCGCAGGGAACCCGCACTTTCCCGCCGCCTAGGAGAAAAGCTGGTTTCCGCCGCCATGCGCTTCGACGCCGTGGAAGTGGAAATGCTGCTGCAGAACGGCGCGCCTGCCGGCTATTCGAACAATACGCCGATGGCCAGCCTGATATACCAGGTCACGGACCTGCCGGGGCGCGACGCGGCGCGGATTTTCGACTGCGCCCGGCTGCTGCTGGCCGCGGGCGGCGCCGACGCCGGGATGGAAAACGAGCTCCTGCTGGCCGCCGTTCAGACCAAAAACACGCGGCTGATCGGGCTGCTGCTGGAACGCGGCGCGGATATCGAGCCGCAGATGCGCGGCATCGGCTATAACCCCATGGTGCTGGCGGCGACTTACGGCTTCAACGACATTGTGGACAAGCTGCATGGCGCAGGCGCGACGCGCCCTGATGCCTATGCCGAGGCCCTCGCGACGGCGGCGGAGAAAGGCAATGGGGCGCTGGTGGATAAAATTTTGCGCTACGGCGTGGACGTGTCGCAGACGGATCTCACCTTCTGCGCCGCTGTCGGCGGGCAGCTGGACCTTGTCAAAACCCTCGTCGCGAAGGGCTATACGACGGATTTCAGGGACAAGACGCTGCTGGAGGCAGTCGTCGAAGGCGACCACGGCGCCATGCTGGATTACCTGCTGGATCAGGGCGCCGACCGCAACCGCGCGCAGGAGCTCTACGTGAATTTCAGCAACCGCCGCAGCAAGCCCTATGCAGAAGTGCACAAAACCCTGAAAGCCTGGTCGGAGCGCGGAGAAACCGTGCTTTATACTCATGATTACGGCACGACTCTGAAAGAGTTGCGCCGCACGGAACCCGATTACCGCGACCAGCCGCTGTCGGGCTTCGTCAAGCTGGCCAAGGCCAACCGCTTTGCCGAGGCGATGCAGGTCGCGCGCGCCGAGCAGTCCGACCGGCTTGAAAAGGCGGATCTGCTTTCCACCGACGGCGCGGGCAACACCGTGCTGGAAATCCTGGGCGCGCGCGGGCAGCTGCCGATGGTTTTCGCGCCCTCCCTGTGGGAGAAGCGGCAGGAGGATTTCGCCGCGATTTACGCCGAAATTGCGCCCGTCTACCGCCCCCAGGTCGACTTCCAGGAACTGGTCTCCACCTGGCGGCAGCAGGCGCTGGCGAAGGCGAAAACGAAGATACCGAAACTGAAGAGGTGACTTCATGTCGGTTGTGGACATCGGCGACGACGAGGACAAGGAAGACGACTACTTTAAATCCTGCAACACGCAGGAGCTCAACGGCATGTTCCTGAATTCCGCACGCGAAGGCGACTGGGGGCGCATGGAGCGCCTGCTGGCCGCAGGCGCGGAGCTGGATTACGGCGGTGGCGCGGCGCTGACGGCGGCAGCCGGACAGGGGCATCTGGGAACTGCGCGCAACCTCATTCAACGCGGGCTTAAAACCGCGCTGTGCAAGCAGGAAGCCCTGGGCGACGCCGTCTATGCGGGAAAGATCGACGTCGCCCGGTTCCTGATCGAGGAAGTGCAGGCGGACCCTGCCTTTAACGATTCAACCGTCCTGTGGACCGCGGTCGTGAACAACAAGCCTGATATGGCGCGGCTGCTGCTGGAAAAGGGCGCCAGCGCCCACGCCAACCGGGATACGCTTTTGTGCATCGCCCTGTCGCACCGGTTCGAAGAGGTCGCCGCGGCGCTGCTCGATTTCGGCGCCGACCCGCGCAAGCATTACCGCGACATGAACGCCTATGAATGGGCGGCGGAAGAAAACCTGGCGGAATTCTCGAAGCGCCTGCGCGACTGGTCGAACACCGACGTCTACATGAGCCCCGGTTTTTTCATGCGCCAGACGCTCGCCGAATTGCGCGGCATCTATGACGAGAAGCAGACGCGCACCGGTTTCCACCTCGCGGCGCAGGCAGGATGTTTCGACATCATCCGCGACAAGATACTGGCGGCGTCGGGCGAAAAAATGCGCGCCGAAGACCTGCTGAAAAAAGCGCCGGGCGGGCAGACCGTGCTGGGCGCGCTTGGCGAAAGCGGGCAGCTTGCCGTCGCTTTTGATGCGCGGCTCTGGGCCGGACGCAAGGAAGAAGCGCTGGCGCTGATTAAAAACGGCGTATCGCCCACCTTCCGCAACCAGGTCGACGAGGCACGCCTGGCGCTCGACATCGACCTGCTGGCGCTCAGGGCGCGCGCGCCGTCATTAAAGCTGAAACCTTCCAAACCCGGGCCCTGAATCACTTTCCCGGCTTCCGCATCCCCGTGAAGCACGGCAGCGCCATCCCGGCGGCGGCCAGAAACAGCGCCATGGCGCCCGCCAGCAATGGCAGGCCCAAAGCCGGGGAAGAGAGAAGCGCGAGCCGTTCGTAAATGACGGACGGACGGCAGGCTTCCCCCTGCCGGTCGATGTTCAGGTTGATGAAATTGTCGGATAGCCACGCGCAGCCCGTAAACAAGGCCAGACGCAGCGCCGTCGTAACGGCAACCGCAACAGCCGCGGCCGCCAGCAGGATTCCGCCGAAAATGCGGCCCTCGCGGCGGCGCGCCCAGTACAAAAGACCGATGCCGAACATGAGCGCGAGCGCCGGCGCCTCGACATGGAAATAGTGGCCTGGCGTCGTGCCTGCCGTGCGATAGGCGATAGCCATGAGAACGCAGTGCAGGAGGAGCCCGCCCCCTAAGGGGAACAACGGATAGAGGGGCAACCATTCCTCCCGGCGCGGATCGCGCGGCAGCCGCAGCAGCCAGGCCCCGAAGACCAGAGCCAGCATCAGCAGCGCTGCGGTGATCAGCGCGACCGGGGCATAGGCCGCTTTCACATCGGCGATGTTGTAGGCGGCCGAGGCCAGCATGAACCACGGATTCGAAAATATTTTGATCCACGGCACGCCATCCCCCGCCAGAATCCCTGCGCCATGCAGGACGTCGTTGATTTCGATCGACCCCAGCGTGCGGCTTCCCTGCCCCGGCATGTAGGGCCAGATACCGATGGCGCAGGCGGCGGCGCCTGCCGTGAGCGCGGGCAGCAGTCGGCGCCAGAGCCGCTTTGCCCATGCCCTTGTTTTTCCGGCCTCGGGCGGCGGCTGCTGCAGCGACATGAACAGCAGGAGCCCGCAGGTGACGGGAATCATGAAAGCCTTTGCCAGCCAGGCATAGCCCATCGCGACGCCAAGCAGCGCCCAGAGCGCGGCCTCGCGGGGGCGCCGCAGATGCCAGAGCATCAGCGTCCAGACTGCCGAAAAAAGCAGCAGGCACAGGCTGTCGTTCCCCAGCCGCGCGAATTCCGGGAAGAAGGCGGGCATGACGAAGGGATAGAACGCGCCCAGCGCGGCGACAGCGCGCGCGTCGGGATGCCCGCGGATCTCGAGATGCCTCAGCGTCGCGAAGAGCCCGATAGCGAAGCCGGCGAAGGCCATCAGGAAACTCGCGCTGCGCAAGACCAGCAGCCGCTGGATCAGCGGCGCATCCTCCGCCAGCCTCAGCACGCGCCCCATGATCAGGTAATAAAGCGCCGGATGCTGGTATTCCCAGTTCCCTTCCGGGGAGGCCGAATAGCCTGCGGGGCCCGGCCGCTCGCGATAGCGCTGCCTGTAGTCTTTCGCGGCATCCGGGCCGGAAAAGAAGGCGCGGAAGTCCTTATACCCCTGCTTCTTTATCTGTTTCCCGAGGTCCAGCTGCATCGGCTTGCCGGCCTCAATCGCCTGGTTGTACGCCGGCAGGATCGCCTGCGTCCTGATCCACCAGGGCGTCATGGGGCCGTGCCGGGAATATTCGACGACGTCGGCCGAAAGAAAGGCTGCATTGGCGTCGGGCAGCGCGAAGGCCGCCGCCTCGATGCGGGAATAATGCGCGGTTTCATCGAAGTCGTCGAAGGGAGGCAGCACGGCGATGCGGCCCAGTCCCATCAGCAGGTTGGCCGCCAGGAGAAGCAGGATGATCCGCTTTACAAGGGAACCAGGGAACACGGCAAAAGACTTTCGAATTGCGTCCGTTCGCGGATATTACGTTTTTCCCGTCGTCGTGGTCGTCGCCGGCGGCTGCGCGGCGGCGGCAGGGGCGGCGGGCGCGGGGATGGCGGGCTTGGCAGGCGCTCCCGGCTTGGCGGCCGGCGCCTGGATATCCTCGATCTTGACCTTGGTGAGCGCGATGAGCTCTTCCACGATTCTCTCGGTGACGGCGCCGACGTTGGCTTCTTCGGCCTTGCCTTTGTCCGACAGTTCCGCGATGCGGCGCTTGAGCTCGTTACGCGCCGATCCGCCCGGGAAGTTCGCGCCCAGCAGGCGCCGGGCCTGCGCGGCGCCGAGGCGCGTGTACAGGCGGTTGCGGATGGCGACGTCCTCGGTCGTGGTCGAGAAGGCCCAGAGTTCGAGGGGGCCCAGCGTGTTGATCAGGTGCTGCTCGTATTTTCCTTCGGTCGTGCCGAGAACGAGGAGCGCGGGCGCGCCGCTCGCCTTCGGGCCGGTCAGGCGGTGGCGGATGATCCAGCGCGCCGTGTCGGAAAGGCCGAAGGTTTTCTGCGTATTGTCGACGGCGCCTTCGGAAACGGCGGTACCCAGGACCCAGACGCCTGTCGCCAAGTCGACCATGTCCGAGTCGAAGTCGTCGAGCATCTGGGACGCCAGGATGATCTGAATCCCGCGCTTGCGGCCCTCGCGGACGTCGCGGACGATCTGGGCCCGGACGGCCTTGGTCTTCGAGGTGCGGTGGAACTCGTCGTAGCAGAGGCGCTTGGGCGTCTCGGAGAATTCGCGCAGGCGCTTTTCGTGGTAGGCGCGGTATTGCGGGCGCATTTGCGCCAGGGCTTCCTCGTTAATCCACCACGGCGTGACCAGCGCGTGGCGGGCCAGCATGTACATGATGGCGGTCTGGCGGTCGGAGGCCGCGTCGCCCGCGGGGCAGACGTCGGCGAGATCGAGCGCGCAGATGCGGTTTTCGGCCAGCGAGAATTTCGTGACCGAGGACAGGATCGGGAATTCGCGGACGCCGGAGGTGATCATGCGCTCGAAGGCGTGAATGACGGATTCCGACGAGGAGCCGATGGCGGTTTCCTCGAGCAGGTTCTTGATCTGGGGGCGGCGGGCTGCGGCGACCGAGTCGCCCAGCGTGGGCATCGCGTAGCGCTGGGCGATGCCGGCCTCGTAGGTCGCGCCTTTCTCGAACAACAGGTCGACCACGTCCCACCAGTAGGCGGAGGGCGGCAGCGCGATTTCAAACTTGCGCAGCGCATCGTCGACAACCTGGTCGATGCGGGGCAGGTAGGGCCTGGGTTCAGCGTTGGAGGACTTGTCGTCGCGCCAGCGGAACATTTCGTCCACCACCATCCCCGAGAGCTGGGCGATGCCGTCGTAAGGCTCCGCCTGGCCGGGCGGGGTGCAGATCAGGGTGAGCAGTTCGTTCAGGAACGAGCGCTCGGTCACCTGCGGGTAGCGCATGCCGAGCTTGGTGTCGAAGGGGTTGATGGCGAACTGCGTCGTCATCTGCAGGCGGAAGGCGGTGACTTCCGAGCGGCGGTGCGGCGGCAGCGCGTCTTTCAAAAGCGAGATAAGGCCCGCGGACGAGGGACCGATGTCGATGACCGCGATGAAGGGCAGCTGCGAGACGCCGGCGGTAAGGCAGGTGCCGAGGTTCAGCGTGTTCATCAAAACGGACTTGCCGCCGCCCGGCTGGGCGAAGACGAGGTCGAACCAGGTGGTCGTCACGTTCGTGCCCGTCTGATAGGGCCAGACGCGGCCGTCGGGGGTGCGGAACAGGATCGAGCCTTTTTCGAAGGGGCTCGACGCGCGCTGCCACGGAATAAGCTTCATCACCTCGTACAGGGGCGCGACCGCCGGCGGCGCCGTGGAGGCGCAGTGAATGGCGAGAGCTGAAGAAAGCACCTGCTCGAGCGGATCGCCCGAAATGTGCGAGACCTGGCAATAGCCCCAGGATTCGGCCGCCTGCGTCAGCGCGGAGAGGCGGTCTTCGAGCAGGTCCATGTTGTCTTTGGGCGCCCAGGTGCAGAAAGACAGGCGCATCTTGACGACAGGCTCGGAGCGCGCAAGCTCGGAGAGGGCCTCCAGCGCGTCCTTGACCTGCTTGTTTTCGGCGTTCGTCACGGCGAAGACGGAGGACAGGAAGGCCTGCATGGCCATGCCCTGGATGCCGCCTCCCTCGAGCAGGAAGGACATGCGGAAGGGGCATTCCGCTTCGGACATGCGGGCGAGGAAGGCCGGGAACGGCAAGGGATCCGTGGGGCCGAGCACCATGTCGACGCCGCCCCAGAGATACTTGCCCATTTCGACCACATGGTCGTTAATGACCCGCGCGGAGGCCATCGTGAGCTGCTGGCGCAGCGTCGGCCACAGGATGTCGGACATATCCCGCTTCGACTCAGGCGCCCGCACGGGGATCGGATCGCCCGGCAGGAAGGCGCGCCAGGTGGAATCGCCGGAGACCTGCAGCAGGTTGGAGCGGATGCAGACCAGCGCGTCGTGGACTTCCATCTCAACCGCCTGGATGCCCATTTCGTGCAGCGACACGACGGACGCGCTCACGAAGCTGCGATGGCGGGTGCGCAGGCCCTCGATGCCGGCGAAAGGATACTGCGCATCGTCGGCCTTGACCCATTTTTTGCTGCGGGCGCGCTCGGCCTCGCGTGCGAAGTCCGACTTGGACAGGACCATCGGCCGCGTCCACATCACGAAATAGATTTCCTCCCACGCGAGGTAGCGGGCGAGGTTCTTTGAGCGCTCCATGAAAATATCGTCGATCTCGAGCCCGACGTTGCGCGCGGCGATGTAGTTGGGGCGCAGGAGCTTTTTGAGTTCCTCGTGGATGCGCTCGGGATTGCGGCTGAAATAAATCTGGATGGCGTGGCCCGGGCGGTCGAAGCGCGTGCCGAGCTTGACGACGCAGTCGGAAAGAATTTTCTGGTATTCCTGGTCGCCGATGATCTGGCGCGCGCCGTCGACGCGCACGACCGTCACCAGCGACCCGTCTTCGGCGGCGAAGGTATGGGTGTCGTCCGCCGTCTCGAGCCGGATGAAGCTTTCAACCGGCACGCGCAGCAGCTTGACGAACGGCTTCAGAATACTGTCTAGAATTCCCATCCCAATCCCCCGGTCGCATCCTTCTCAGCCTTAAAGGATAGCAAGATTTATTATATATACCAGAAGCTTGCAGCGGAAAAACAGACTTTTGTTCAAAAAAGAAAGTTAAAGAACTTTCACCGCCGCCCCGTTTTTCCAGGCTGCGCTTGAAGAAGGATATAGGTTATTTCTGGGAATTAACAACTTTGCCCTGGATATCATAAAACATTTTCACCCAGCGGCGGGGCGGCGTTTCGCCGAACGGCCCATCCTTGGACCGCCAGTAGGCGAGGATTTGCGGAAACTGGTTAAATTCGAGGTCGCCTTCCTTGATGATGCGCCTATCCAGCGGCAGGATGCGGAACCCCTTGAGGCGGCTCAGGCGATTCTTGTATTCGCTGACCTCGAGAAAATCCTGCAGGACGGTGGCGAGAATCCGGGGGCTGTCGGTGCCGAGCCGGTTCTTCGCCTCTTCCTTGCGCGCCAGCAACGCCTCCATGGCGTCGCGCGCGGCGTCCGCCATCGGGCCCTGGCTGATGCGGGCGACATAGATGGCGCGGCAGAGGTGGTTCAGCGCAGCCTGGCCGATTTCAGGCAGCCAGATGACGGCGCCCGACTGCATGCGGTCGACGCGCTCGAGATGAAAACACTGGTAGCAGAAGGTGCAGGCGGTGGCGTAGTCGTCGGGACCCTTGGCCTTGCCGTCCTTGCCGATGAAATTCACTTCCTGGTATTTGCGCGACTGGAAGCCGCAGTAGCGGCAGGCGTTCTCGTCGCGCTGGTTGGCTTTCTGACGCAGGTCGTCAGGAGGTCTGTGAACGTCGGGAGACAGAATACGCCCGGCATCAGACAAACCGCTAATGCCGGGCGTGATTCTTAGGTAAGCCATTACGCTTTAAGCAACCCTGGTCCGGTTAGGTGAACACAGACACGGAGTCGATCGCCAGCGAGGAAGCGTTGACCTTGTTCAGGTTACCGTTCGAGATAGAGCCCTGCATTGCGGACTGGATGAACGGGAACGCAAGCAGACCACCGCCGGCGCCGATACGGATCAAGCCGTCTTTCATCGCGGTCTGACCGGGGTTATCGACGTGCTGCTTGAGCTTGAAGATACCGGCAACGCCAAGTCCCGCGCCACCGATCCAGCAGACGGTTGAAATCAGCGACTGGAAGCTCGACGATGCTGCGATGATGTTCTGAGACATGGTCTTGAACGTCGTAGCAGAACCAGCGAGAGCTTCGCCGCTTGAGCCAGCCATTGCTCCAATAGTAGCAAGAGCTGCGAGTTTATGAGTGATTGACCGTTTCATATTTAGTTCCTCCTTCACTTACACACATTAGTTCATAGTAGCATGTCTTGTTGAGAATGACTACTATTTAAACGTAAGGGCGCCCACGCCAACGGTATTCTGGAGAGCGTTAATCAGCTCGCCCAGGTTGATGGCAAAGGTACCCCCGAACAGGAACGTCAAGCCCTGCGCCATGGTAGCATTTTGCTGACCATCTGCGTAGTTTTTCAAGACGAACCACCCTCTGATAAAGGCGATGTAGCCCACGATCATCACGAAGACTTCAACACCTTCCAGAACTTTCTCGATCCGCGCCTTGTCCGTGGCATTTGTGATAACATTCGAGTTGATCACGATGACGGACAACAGCTGATTATCGCCAAACACGGTCGAAGTAAACGAGCCCATCGAGTCGCCGAACGAGAACAGGGCGCCCGATGCGATAAAGGTCATAATCGTGCCGAAACCGGCCGGTCCCCGGGGACCCTCCTCCAGACGCTTCGTCAGCCGCGAGATGCCCACGAGCAGGAGCGCGATGCCGGCGAGATAGCTGAAGGCCGTCAGCAGGGCTTCCATCGGCCCGCCGATATTCGCCATAACGTCCACGACCATTTTGTCAAGGCCCCCGGCGGAGAGCGTGGCGTTCGTAAAGCCCGTGTTTTTCAGGCTGTTGGCGCCGACGACCTGGTTGCCGAAGAGAGAGCCGCGCACGGCATTGATCATGAAGGGGAGGGAAAGGAACATGCCGCCCGCCAGCATGCGCTTCACGCCCGCTGAAAGCGGCGTTTGCTGCGGGTTATCGACGTGATCCTTGAACTTGAAGACGGCGATGGTGCCAAGCCCCGCCCCCAGCAGCCAGGAAACGGCGCTGAGGACGTTCTGGAACTTGCCCCATGACACAGTGACGTTGTTGACGATGTTGCTGAGCTTTGGACCGGCTTCGGCATCACCCCCCGTGAAGAGGACCATGGCGGCCGCCAACAGCAGAATCCTGAAAACATGACGATACAGCATCGAATACACCCTCATTCATGCCATAAGACAACTAATACTTCTATTACACCATTTTTTAGAGGGTTCTGCAAATATTCGGGGTCCCCGTTCACTTTTAAGTGATTGTTTTTGTGAAATAAATTAAATTTTATTCCCTGTTCGGAATAGATAAAATTTGAGCGAAATTTTGCGCAATTGCCGCGCACCCGGCAAAATTTCTGAGAACGATTCTCAAAAGTTAACTATTGGTTAATGCGCCCTTTGGTGCCGCTGACGACCCAGCGCCCGCTCGAATCCTGGCTGATTGACGTAATCTTGCCAAGGCCGCTGATGCTTTCGCCGACGCTCACCGTGCGGATTTCCGCCGAGCCCGGTTCGGCGATCCAGGCCATGCCTGGCTTCGCGGATTTCAGCACCCAGCTGGTCGACGCTTTCACGACGGCAGGCGCGCCGCTCTTCACCGCGCTACGCTTGGCGCCGCTCTTGCGCGTGCGCGTCGCCTTGGGCGCGGGTTTCCCGTCGGCTTCAGAAAGCATCTCCATCGGGCTGGAGGCGGAAGAGGCGGACCCCTTGTGCATCTGCGACATGTTCTGCTCCAGTTTCTCGAGGCTGGCCTTCAGGGCATCGACATCCGACTTGGTCGCGACATTCGCGATTTGCCCCTCAAGCGCGACGATGCGCTCCTCCATCTTCTGCATCTTCGCGGCGTCCTCGACATTCGCGACAGCCGGCGGCGCCGCCATGTCGGGCGGCGGCGCGGAAGCAGTTTCGGCGGGCGGCGGCGCGGGCATGCCCGGTATTTCCGGCGCGGCGAAAGCCGGCGGCGGCGCCGATGGCGGCGCGGCGGGCGTTTCAGGCATGGTCAGGGCCGGGGCCGCAAGGGCGGGAGCCGGCGCAGGGTCGCCCGGCAGCGCAGGCGCGGCAGCCGTTGCATCCGGCACCGTGATCGAGGGCGCCGCGATCGTGGGCGCAGCTGCGGCATCGGCCGGGGGAACGGCCGGGGCGGGAGCCTCGGCCGGAATCGCGGCAGGCATCGCGGGATTGGCGTCGGCCGCGGGCGGCGCGACGTCGCCCGACTGGGGCGCGATATTGTTCATGGCCGGCTGCGCGGGCGGCGCGGCGTCCGTTCCCGTCGCAGGCTGGACGGCAGGCGCGGCAGCCGCCACTTCGGTCGGCGGGACCGCAGCAGGGGCCGCGCCAGGGGTGGCGGCAGCGACTTTTTCGGGCGAGAGGCCCGGTATTTCGAAAGGCAGTTCGAGAAAGCCGAACTTCACGGCGCCGGCGGCGCCGCCGGCGCCCAGCAGGATCAGCACGAGCAGTATCTTGCCGAAGCCCCCGCCGCCCGATTTTTTGGGCGCGTTGACGGGCGCTGCCGCCGCTTCCGCGGGCGCGTCGGAAAAGTCCTCGTCGGCCGCCTGCTCGACTTCTTCGTCAAAATTATCGGCGTTGGTCATTGCTCTGCATCCCCTGTTGTAACCGGCGACGTAAACATAAGGCCCATCGTCGTGCCGTGCCACAGTTTCACGGTGATGTCCTTCGGCGCCGAGTCCTTGATGATCGATGTCGCTTCGTTCGCAGCCTCGGTCACGCCCTTCATAAGCTGCTCATGCGTCGACGGCTTCGACGTCGTCGTGGTCACGACGCTGCCCGTGGTGTTCTGCGTCTGCTCGGGCTGCGCGGCGGCCGCGGTATAGCCCTTGATGAAGTTCGCCGCCGCGGGCACCACGATGCGCGCGAAATAATGGTGGTCGACGTCGGAGTTGATGCCGGTGAGCGTGGTGTTTTCGTCCAGCGCGATCGCCGAGACGCGATAGCTGACGCCGTCCTTGATGATATTCGTGAAGTTCAGCGTCAGGTATTCTTCCTGCTTGCCGAAAGTGCCGATCGCGCGGCCGCCCTCGAACGGGCCGGACAGGACCTGCGCGAGCGCGGGGCCCTTGACGTCGGAATTGAGGTCGTTGATCAGCTGCGCGTAGGCGATGGTGCCCGCCGTTACGATGAGCTTTTTCTTGGCGTCCGGCGCCGGCGCGGCGCCGGCCGTTCCGCCGAGGCCACGCTCGCCCGCAATATAGTTGCTGCCGGCCAGGCTGCTGGTCGCGCTGACCACGCCCTTGTTCCGCCTTGCTTCTTCCTCGTCCTTGCGGACTTTCTGAGACCAGGCGGAGGAGCGGGTCGTGATGTTCATGCGCGACGGAATCGGGGGCGTCTGCGTCGTGATGATCGTACGCATCTGTTCCGCCAGCTGGCGGGCCGCGTTCGGGTCCATCTTCATGGTCGGCTGCGGGTGGATGGGCGTCACCATCGGGACGACTTCCGGCTGCTCGACTTCTTTTTCCTCGGGCTGCTGCTCCTGCTCCATCTTCACGCGCTTGGCCTCGGTCTTCGCGCGCCATTCGGCCAGCGGGTCGCCCTGCGGCGCGTTCGGCGTCGCGGGCAGGGCCAGCGTCTGGTTCTCGGCGGGGGCGATGGGCGTCGGGACGAACGACCCGCCGCCGGCTTTCTGCGCCTCTGCCTGCTTCTTGTTCTGCTCCTGAAGTTTTTTCACGTATTCGGGATCGTTGACTTCGGAACCCACGGTCTGTTTGGCCACGGACGTGTCGCCGCCGACCATGGAGCGGTTCTGCTCTTCCTCCTGACCGAGGAAAATGAAATATCCGCCGCCCAGCAGCGCGAGGCCCAGGATGACCGCCGCGATTTTCAGCAGCGGGTTCGAATCCCAGGTTTCCTTCAGGGAAGCCTTCTGTTGCGGCTCCTTTTCGAAATCTTCCTGCGCGTCGATATCGATGTCGTTCTCGTTGTTCGTCATGGCGTGGTCACCTCGTCGGACATGATATGGGCCTTGACCATCCGGCCTTCGTCGGACAGTAGGACCACGGGCGCGCTATTGAAAGCATAGACGTTGACGCCATCGGCGGAGGACACGCTGGCGTCCCACCCGGGCGAGAGCAGCGTGAGCGGCGTGCGCAGGTACGTGCGGCCGGACATCGCATAGGCGCTGGTGCGGCCATCGACGCCTTCCACCTTGAGTTTTTCCGCGCCGACGGGCGGCGTGCCGTCGAGCACGCCCACCATCTGCTCGTCCTTGCCGGCGACGGTCTTGAGGCCGCCGTATTCGATGATTGGCGTCTTGGCGAGCGGACCCGGCTTCGGGATGCGCACGTCAAGCCGGTAGTGAACCCAGTCGATGCCGGTGGTCAGACGCATGACGACGGGCGTCATCATGTCGACCATGCGGATGGAAATGTTGCCCGCGCCGTGCGCCGTCGTCGGCGAGAGGCGGATGATGTTGCTGCCTGAATCGGTGGGCTGAATCGTGAAAGGGCCCGCCCAGCTCATGTCCTGGATGGGCCAGGGCGCGCCGGTGGCGTCCAGGAACGTCAGCGTCGTGACGTTGCCGGGCGCGGCGCGGATGATCAGCGGCTCCGCCGTCGGGTCGAGGGAAGCGGTCTGCACTTCCGAGCGCGGCTCCGGTATCGTGAGCGGCGTTTCGGCGGCCTCGCGGCTTTCGCGGAAGCGGTCGAGCGTCGTGCGGATCTGGTCGGGCTTGAGCGGGAGGAGCTGCTTGAGGGCCATTTCGAACGTGGCTTCTTCGAGTTTTTTCTGCTGGTCTGCGGCTTCCTGCTCCATCATCGCCTGGAGTTCCTCGGGCGTCTGGGGCGCGCCGCCGCCAAGGACGTTGGGCCCGTTGCCCATCGGCAGGTCGCCCGCGACGCCGAGCGGATCTGCGGGACCGGTGCCGGGCGCCGCGCCGGTCGGCGGCGTTTCGGCGGTGCCGGTTGCGCCTTCCTGGCCCTTCGCGGCTTTCATCTTGGCGGTGAAATCTTCAAACTTGTCGTGAGACCGGTCAAGGTCCTGGGCGAAGACGCAGACTGTCTTCATGCTGATCGCCGCGCAGACCGCAAAGCCCAAAAGTAAGCGCCTCATTCCCTTAGTCTCCTCCCGTTGCCCCTTAAAGCATCGCGCCATCACTCCCGTTACGGCGCCATGCCCGGCCGCCCCCTCATCAAGGTGCGGAATGAATTAATTTATACCCTACCCGGGGCGGATTGCACAGTAGTTTTAACATGTTATCCCAGCTCCACCCAGGTGTTGATGCCGACGCCCATCGGATTCTGGGCAGTCGGCATTTTGACAAGTATCATCGTGATCGGAAGATACCGCGTTATTTTTTTGTTTCCGGCGCGGATGGTCTGCACCAGCGTCACGCTGACGATCCAGCGGTGCTGGCCTTCCAGCAGCCCCTCCGCCTGGATAATGGGCGTGCTTATGGGAATCGACGTGATGATCTGCTGGTACAGGTTCACGTTCCGGAGAAGGCCGGATTTCACGAGGGCCTCCTGATAGCTTTTCCAGCCGTCCGGCGAGAAGTTTTTCTGCGCCGCGGCGAATTTTTCCGCATAATCCGTGAAGCCGAAGGTCGTCACCTGCGTCGCCGCCGCCGATACCCAGGCGAGGAGCGCCGCCTTGTTCATATTCGGTTCGGCGAGGCCCACCAGCTGTTCCTGGTTGCCCTGCACGCCGATGGCGAAATAGCTGTCCTGCGGCTGGTAGTTGATGAACATGTAAAGGACGAAACCCGCGACGCCCATCATGGAAAGGCTTTCCAGCTTCACGAACCACAGGAGATATTTGAAGCCGTCCTTATAGGCGTCGATGTCTTCTGGCGGCGTCGGCGGTTCGGCGTATGTCAGCGGTGCTTCGGTTTCGGACGCAGCCATGACGGCTTACCCCTTTTGCAAAATCTACTGCGCAACCCACTGCGCGATGCCGACGCCGTTCGGGTTCTCGAGAGCTGCCACACGCTCGATGACGAGGCTGAGCTGCAGCGTATCCTGGCGCGCGTTCGCCGTGCCCTTGTAGTTCACGAGCAGCGGCATGTTGACGACCCAGCGGTACTTGCCGTTGATCGGCCCTTCCTGCACCAGCACCGGCGCCGTTTTCGGCTGCGCCGAGACCATCTGGTTTCCGGCGGTGACGGAGTCGATGATGCGCGAACGCTGGAGCGCCCCCGCGAAAGTTTCCCAGCCGACCTTGGTGAAGTGGCGCGAGGATTGCTGCAGGCGGCGCTGGTAATCCGTGTAGTTGAACGTCATCACGTCGGCGGCCGAGGCCGCAACCCACGACAGCAGCGCGGGCGTGTCCATGTTGGGCTGGTCGAGCGGCGTCATCTGCATGATGCGGCCGTCGGCGGTCGTCGCGAAATAGCGATCCTGCGGCTGTGACGACTGAATGTAAACGAGCAGCGTCAGGATCAGGCCCACAATGACGATGCCTTCGATGATCGCGATCTTGATGAGGTTGCGAAAGCCGTCGCGGTAGAATTCGTTGCGGGTGACGATCGTCAGGAGCGGCCCGGAGATGGGCGGCGCCTTGCCGGGGTTCAGCTGTCCCTGCTGCGCCGCGGCCTGCTTGGCCATGGCCTGCTTGCCGATGGCGGGTTTCGCCACGGCCGTCGCGGCCGGTTTGGCGCCGGGCTTTCCGGCGACCGGCGCCGCGGCGGCTTTCTTGCCGCCGCCCAGCGCGCGGACAAGTCCCACCAGCGGACTTTCAGGCACGGCAGGGGTCGGATTGGCGACTTCTGCACCCGCTTCCTCTTCTGGGGTTTCTTCCGGTTCCTGGTCCATCGTCGCCATGAGTGTCGCCTTTTTTAGCTTTTCAAGCGTTGTTCAAGATTACCCACTTAAAGGTGAGCTTCACAGGAGGGGTCAGGCCGGAAAGGAACAGGCATATATATATACTGTCAGCACCCCGGCGTAAGACTTGCCCTGAAACCCAAGTCCTAAAATTCTATGTTATTCAAAGTCATGCCGCAACAGCTAAACCAACCACGAACAAAGTCGATGCGGCCATTATTACATAAACGAATTAGACGCCCTGCTGGCAGATTCAAGCTGCTGCCGAGCCGTTCCTGAATGTCCTTTCATTTCCGACGACAGCGGGCCGCATATCCTTGGAAAAAATCGACCGGGCGCGGCGTTTTTGCCCGTAAAATATATAACACATTGATTTAAAATGGTATTTTTAAAAATCTCCGTCGAGATAGGGCCTTGCGCTTTATAAGTATTATGATAACTTAACACGGTTAATTTAACCATAAAGTACACGAAAACCGCCAAGATGCCGCATCAGGACGACTTTAACGACGCCGCCGATGAATGGTTCGCGCTGGAAGAAGGGAGTTTCCCGCGCGTGCCGCGGCCCCTCATCGCCGTGCGCAGCACGGTGGATCTGCCCGTTCTCGACACGCCGGGATTTCAAAAAAATCCGGACGTGGTGAAAGCGGCGCTGCTGATTCTCTCGCAAAGCCCGACCGCGCGCAAATTCGCGGCGACCGCGATTGCCGCAGGCTACAGCATTTTCGTCGACCCGCCCCATCTCAGCGGCGCGGGGCCGCAGTATGACGACGGCGCTGCCGGGAATACCGATCACCTGAACCGCCGCATCAATGTCGCGGGCGGCGACGATCCCCTGGCGCTCGCGATGGTGCTGGCGCACGAACTGGCGCATGTCAGCCAGATCGTCGACGGCGGACTCGACATGACGGTAAGCGCCCTGCATCCTCTCGCCGCGATAAAACAGCTTCTCGCGATGGAAGGCGACGCGCGCGCTTACGAATTCCTGATCGCGTCCGAACTTTCCTTCCGCGCGAAAGACGACCCGGAGGAGCGGCTGATTTTTCCGTCCATGCTGGATGTGGCCGCCGAAACCATCGGTTATTCGACCGCCGCGAAAATCATCGCGGCGGCGAAGCCGGAGCTGGAAAAGGGCGGGGATCCCGCCGGGTGGATGGCGCGCATCTTCAAGGGTTTTTACGCCTCGCCAGGTCTGCGCGATCACTACGAGAACACCATTCTGTTTTCGCTGGAGACGCTCGCGCGCAACAATCCCGGCACGCTCACGGATGCAGCTTTGTTCCAGGGCGACATGCCGCAGGAAGAACTGATGCAGCGCCTCGACAGCCGCGGGACGCCTTATCTCGCGGCGCATGCAGAAAACTATATCGACCTTGATTCCCCGGTCATGGCGGGCGTGTCAGCGCGCACGCAGGAGCGGCTTGCCGAATTCGAAAAGCTGCGCCATCGGAACCCGGAGACGCTGTCGCAGAAATCATGGCAGGGAGAGGTCTATCAGCTTCTGCCCGCGAGGAAGAAGCCGGACGGTCCCACGCCATGAGCCTGAAGATCCAGTTCACGAAAGTCGCCGACAAGCCGGATACGCCGATCGGCCCGCACGGGGAGACCGCGCTGCATCTCGCCGCGCAAAACGGCGACCATGCGATGGCGCGGGAGATACTCGGCGCCGGCGCCGCCGTTCATGTGGTTGACCAGCACAATAACACGCCCGTTATCTACGCCTCCCTGCGCGGCGACGCGGAGATGCTGGCTCTGCTGCTGCGCCAGGACAGTAGCGGAATCCGCCACGGCGGGAATTCAGGCACGGCCCTGCATGCGGCGGTCGAGAGCGGCAGCATTGATGCCGCCGCCACTGTGTTGGAATTCGGCGCGGATATCGACGCGATAAACGGCGGCGACGCGACGCCGCTGCACATCGCCGTCATGCGGCGGAACCTGCTGATGGCCGGATACCTGTTGTCGCGCGGCGCGGATGTCAACGCGGGCGGAACCAGCCGGGAGACGCCACTGCATCTGGCTGCCACGCAGGGAAACATGGAGATGCTGAAGCTTCTGTTCGCGCATGGCGCGGCTTCCGGCCTGCAACTGCAGACGAAGATGAAAAAATTCACCGCGCTCGAATGCGCCATCGATCAGGGGCATGAAGACGCCGCGCATTACCTGGTTTTGCAGGGCGCTCTCCCCGGCCTCGTGGATGAAGGCGGCAAGACCGCGCTGCATCTCGCGGCCGAGCGGCGCTCCCCCGGTCTTGTGCGCATGCTGGTGGAAGAGGGTTTTGCCGACGTCAACAAGCGCGGGGAAGGATGCACCGTTACGCCTTTGCATACGGCGCTCTATGCCGCGGATCTTGCGACCGTCCGGGAAATGGTGCGCCTTGGCGCCGATACGATGGAAAAGGACGCAAAGGGCCGCACGCCGCTGCATATCGCCGCCTGGACGGGACAGCTCGACGTCGTTAAATTTTGCGTGGAAGAACTGCCCGAGGCCGAACACACGCCGCGGTCTTACGCGAATGCGCTGTATGAAGCTGTTTTTTACGAGCACACCGGCGTCGCGCATTACCTTCTGGCTTCCGGCAAGGCCGACCCGAACCTTGCCTATGGCGCGGGCGAGAGAGTGCTGAACGCCGCCATTCTGCAGACGGATTCCAAAATCGTCGACGAACTTCTGGCGGCGGGCGCGAACCCCGTGGCGCCGGATGGGCGGGGACGCACGCCGCTGTCGCTCGCGGTAGGACGCAAGAACCTGCGTCTTGCGAAACTGCTCGTCGCGCGCGGCGCGGAAGTGAACACAGCCTGCTCGGAGGGGAGCACGCCCCTGTTCGAGGCGGTGGCGAACAACGACCGCGACATGGTGGAATTCCTCCTCGAAGCGGGCGCGAACCCGCTGCAGCGGAACAAGGAAGACTGCACGCCCTGCCAGTTCGCCCAGGTGGAGAATCTGGAGTCGCTGGTTCCGGTCCTGAAAAAGGCCGAAAGTGATTATGTAATTAAAAAAACTCCGCAGAAAAAACAGGCGCTTAGCCCGTAACAATCTTTTCATAAGCTGTTGATGGGCCCTCTGCCCCATGCTATACCCTTATGGGAAAATCATTCAGGCATTTAAATCATGGCGGACGAGAACGACAAGGATCGGAACGACCCGCGCGACGGCATCGAAAAAGTCTTCGACAAGGTCGCGGACGCCTTCAACAATTTCACGCAGGGGCCCAAGAAGGAAAAGCCGCCCGCAAGCACGGCCGACTTTTTCCGCGCCGTCAAACGCAACAACCTTGCCGAAGTGCAGAAATTCATCGACGACGGCATCAACCTGAACGCGACCGGCCCCGGCGGCGACACGGCGCTGCATCTTGCCGCGCGCAACAACCTGACGGCGGTCGGCCAGCTGCTGCTGGACGCCGGCGCCAACCCGAAGGTTCCCCACGGCGACGACCCGCAGCGCACGCCGCTTGCCGACGCCGTCAACTTCGGCAAGCCCGAGATGGCGGAGCTGCTGACGCGCTACGGCGGCTATGCGCCGGGGCAGGTTGCCTCGAACGGTTTCACGCTGCTGCACCGCGCCTGCGAGAAAGGCAATCCGCGTCTTGTGGAGGCCATGATCACGGCGGGCGCCGACGGCAACGAGCGCACGGGCAACGGCGCGACGCCGCTTCTCGTGGCGATTGTCCAGCGCCAGACGGCGGTCGCCGAAAAGCTGCTCGAATTCCCCGACGTGATGCATGGCGTCAACGAATACTTTGTGCAGACTGACCCCCGACAGCGCACCGCCTTCCAGCTTGCCATCGAAAAAGGCCAAGCGACCCTCGTCGCGAAGATGCTGGGCTTCGGCTCCAACGTGAACGCGCCGGATGCGGAAGGCCTGACGCCCTTGCATCATGCGGTGCTGAAGGCCGACCTGCCGCTCGTCAAGACCCTTATCGCGCATGGCGCGGATATCAACAAGCAGGCGGGCAGCGGCAAATCCGTGCTCTACCTCGCCTGCCAGGCGCCGGAGATCACTGACGGCAAGCTGCGCGGCGCGATCGTGGACTGCCTGCTGGCCGCGGGCGCGGACCCCGAGCAGCCCAAGCCCGGAACGAAAACCCTGCCGCTGCACGCAGCGATGCTGACCGCCAACGGCAAGGAAGCCGTCGAGGCGCTGCTGCGCTATCCGGTCACCAAAAACCAGCCCGATGAAGAAGGCTTCCAGCCGATTTTCTATACCATCCATAAATCCGACTTAAGCCTCATGCGCCAGATGCTGGACGCGGGCGCCGATGTGAACGCGCGGCAGATGCAGGATGCGCGCACGCCGCTCATCCAGGCGGTGCATGACAGTTCCGAAGCGGCGGTCGCCCTGCTGCTCTCGAAGGGCGCGAACCCAAAACTGTTCGACGCGCACGGCAAGTCCGCCCTCTCCTACGCGCGCGACAAAAAGCTCGACAGCATCATCCTGCTGATCGAAACCGCGCTGCAGAAAAAAGACAAGCCCAAGTTCCAGGAATGGAGCCTCTGACATGGATCCGCTGCTGGTCGACGACAAAGGCCGCTGCCCGCTCCACCAAGCGATAAGCAATAATGACTACGCAGCCGTCGCCGGCTGGCTGCAGGCCGGCATGAAGCCCGACGCGCGCCTGCGCGACGACGAGCCGACGCCGGTGCAGATGGCGATCGAAAACAAAAATCCGGAACTTGTAAAGCTGTTCACAGACTATGGCGCGGACCTCGCCCTCGCCACGCCGCCAAAGCAGGGGCGCAATGCCTATCACTACGCCGCGCTTTCCACGCCCGAAATCATGGAATTCCTGCTGCAGCAGCCCGGCCGCGCCGCCGCCGAGGCCATCACCGAAGAAAAGAAGGTGCAGCTCACGCCGCTGCGTCTCGCGCTGCGCGACGGCAACCGCGAAATGACCGGGCTGCTGCTCGACTACGGCATCGACGTGAACGAGCCCGACGAGAACAACGAAACGCCGCTGCATTTCATTTTAGGCCACCGCAAAAGCCGCGAGGAAGCGATGCCGCTGGTGCGCCTGCTCATCGATCGCGGCGCGGATATCGACGCGAAGGCGACAAACTTCTGGAACGAGACGCCCCTGTTTTCCGCCGTGCGCGACCAGTTCACCGAGGCCGTGAAGCTGCTGCTCGACCTCGGCTGCGACGCGGCGCAGAAAAACCACCTGGAAGAAACGCTGCTCCATGCCGCGGCCGCGACCTATGACGCCGCCAATGTGCGCATGCTGCTCCAGCACGGCGCAAAGCTGGAGGAGAAAAACCGAATCGGCCGCACCGCGCTGCATATCGCGGCGCATGCCAACCGGCTGGAGGTCGTCAAAACCCTGCTGGACGCCGGTGCCGACCCTTATGCGAAGGACCGCGACGGCAAGACCCCCGACGAGCTCTGCCCGGCGGATTTCCAGAAAAACGTCCACCGCGAAATTTTGCGCAAGCAAATGGAGCTGGATGCCCGCCACATGGGGCAGCCCCATGAGAGCTATTACGCCCGCAAGCGCCGGGAGGAACAGGCCAAAAATCGCTCTTCCCGGCAATGGGGAAATCGGCGATAATCCGACAAACACAAACCAGACTTAAGGAAAAGAATCGTGGCGCTGAATGATTACGGCAGCAATTTCCCGTCCCGGCCGGAGCGGAAGAACATCGACCTTCCGCGCGACACGGACGGCAACACCTATCTGCACGAGCTGTGCCGCAAGGATGCGCCGGTCGCGCTGATCCGCGAGGCGGTCGAAAAGCTGGGCGCGAATGTGAACGCCGTGAACAAGAAGAACATGCCGCCGCTGGCCGCCGCGATTCAATACGCGAAGCCCGAGGTCGTCGCCTGCCTGCTTGATCTCGGTGCGGAGATGTATTTCCAGACCGCGAAGGCCGACCCCTTCAACGCTATATATCTCGCCGCCGACCTCGGCAAGAACGGCGCGCTGAAAACCATCATCGAGCATGGCGGCGGCGCGCATGTGAACGATATCGGCGTGGGACAGGACGGCTACGGCAACAAGTTCACGGCGCTGCACATCGCGGTCAAGAATTACCACTACGACATGATCGACGCGCTGGCCGGCGCGGGCGCGCTGCTGAACGAGGAAGCCGGTCCCGACCGCGTGACGCCTTTGTTCCTCGCAATCGCGAACAATACCGACAGCGGCGTACGCCGGCTGCTGAACGCGGGCGCGGACCTTGAGCGCAAGCAGTCCGACACGGGCCGCACGCCGCTGGTCTATGCCGCCTATCATCGCGAAGCTTCCGCCGCGCGCATCCTTATCGATTACGGCGCGGATGTGAACGCGCAGGACAATTCCGGCCAGACGCCGCTGATGTATGCGGCGGAGAACGGCGATTCCACGCTTGTCGAGAAACTCGTCGCCGCCCGTGCGGAGGTCAACCTGCGCCGCAAGGGCAATAACGGCGAAACCGCGCTGATGAAGGCCGCCTGGAAGGGTTCTTCCGAGACGGTCAAGACGCTTTTGAAAGCGGGCGCCGACCCGACGCTGGCCGACGCCTTCCACAAGACGGCCCTGCAGTACGCGGGCGAAAATTACCAGCACGGCACGCGCTTCGTGCTGGAGGAAGCCGAGCAGAAGGCCGCGCAGGCGCAATTCGAGAACACATACAGGAAATACCGGCCTTAAGAATCATTTTCTTTCGGGAGAGTCTAAGATGGCGAAGAACAAGAAGAAGCCCGCTAAAAAGCCCGCAACGCGCCAGGGCCGCGATCCGGAACCCGTCAACGATGACGGCAAACCGCAGCCGAAGGCCGCGCCCGGTTTTAACAACACTTTTATCCGCTTCCCCGATAAAATCACCGACGAGCAGACCGGGCGCACCGTGCTGATCGACGCCATCCTCGCGGGCGACGCCGAGAAGATCGAAAAGCTGCTGGAGGCCGGCGCCAGCCCCAACAAGACGACGAAAGACGGAAAATCGCCGCTGCATTACGCCGCGCGCCTCGGCTATTTCGACGGCGTGAGCCTGCTGCTGGAAGCCGGCGCGCAGGTGAACCCGCGCGACAAAAATCTTGCGACGCCTTTGTTCGACGCCCTCCAGTGCCCGCAGCCGCTGAACATGATCGACCTGCTGCTGGAAGCCGGCGCGAAGGCCGATATCCCCGACAGCGAAGGGCGCATTCCGCTGCACACCGCCGCCGAAAGCGCGGCCGTTCCCGTCATCCGCCAGCTCATCGAGGCGACCGAAAACCCCAACCGCCCGGATGCCAAGGGCTACCAGCCGCTGCACCGCGCCTGCGAGAAAAACACGGTCGACGCCGTGCAGGCGATTTTGTTCGAGCGCGTGGCGGTCTTCAGTTCCGTCATGGACGGCGATACCTGCCTGCACCTGGCGGCCGCGCGCAATGATTCCACGGCGGTGGCCGATTACCTGCTGACGACGGAAGCCGCGCAGCTGGTGAACGCCATCAACCTCAACGGCCGCTCGCCGCTGCATCTGGCCGTGCTGCACAAGCACGAAGGCCTTGTGACCCAGATGCTGGATGCGGGCGCGCATGTCAACCTGCCGGATACGAAAGGATTCACCCCGCTGCACGAGGCGGCGGAATCGAATAATTTCCGCATGGCGCAGCTGCTCATCTCCCGCGGCGCGGATGTCGCGAAGTCGCAGCAGGTCCACCGCGTCACGCCGCTGATCCTCGCCATCAAGTCCGGGGCGAAGGAAATCGTCGACCTGCTGCTGCAGAACGCGGCGGACCCTTCGGCCGACGACGCCGATGGCCAGACGCCGCTGATGGCGGCCGCCAACAAGCCGAACGAGGATATCGTGGGCGCGCTCCTGACCGCGGGCGCGGATGCGCGCGTGAAGGACAAGCTGGGCCGCAACGTGCTGCAGCATTGCAGCCCGACGCTCTCGGCCGAGACGATGGGCAAGCTCATCGACGCCGGCGCCGACGTCAACAACCGCGACACCTGGCAGCGTACGCCGCTGATCGCTTCCATCATGGACCATAACCTGTCGATGGCGCGCAAGCTGCTCGAGAAAGGCGCCGACCCGAACGTAAAGGACGATAACGGCGCTTCGCCCCTGCAGGTGGCATTGAACTACCGCAAACTCGAGCTCATCGACGACCTGTTGAAAAAAGGCGCCGACCCGAATATCCGCGACAAATGGTCGAACCAGACCATGCTGGCCCTGTGCTGCAGCCTCGGCCTTGAAAGCGAGGTCGCGAAGCTCGTGGAGGCCGGCGCGGATGTCAACGCGAAGGATGGCAGCGGCAAGACCCCGCTGCATGTCGCCGTGCAGAACAGCTATAGTTCTTCCGAGATGGTGGCGACGCTGCTCAAAAAAGGCGCCGACCCGCTGATCCCGGATGCCTCCGGCCATACCGCCTATGACATGGCGGTCAGCCATGACAAGTTCCAGGCGACCAAGCACATCGAGCAGCACCTGAAAGCCAAAGGCATCGACGCCAAGCCCACCCGCTACAACCCCTGGGGCGGCGGCGGCTGGCCGGGCGGATTCTGACTTAACCCTGTGCCGCCCCGGCGCAGGCCGGGGCCCACGGACTTGTAATTTCAGTTGTAAATTTCTCAGCTTGTTTAAAGCCGCTGCATGCAGAAACAATACTTCGTCTACATTCTCGCCAGCAAAAAATGTGGAACTCTGTACACTGGAATGACGAGCCGCCTCGTCGGGCGCAGTTTCGAACACAAGACAAAAGCCGTCGATAGCTTCACAAAGAAATATCGCGTATCAATACTTGTTCATTACGAAATCCTCGGTGACCCGGCCTCCGCGCTGCATCGCGAAAAATGCATCAAGGAATGGAAACGGGAATGGAAGATCAAACTTATCGAACAGCACAATCCTCACTGGCGGGATTTATATCCGGAAATTTGCGCGTAGGCACGAAACCGGGATATTCCATCCTGTAGCTTCACCATAAGCCGCCATCCCGGCGAACGCCGGGATCCACGGACATGACCTGTTCAGCAATAACCGGCAAAGACCGGTTCATTGGGCAACTGATGTAGTCCGTAGGCCCCGGCCTTCGCCGGGGCGGCACATTTGGGAGTGTTTTAATCTATTGATAATTATCAATATTTTTTAATTCTGAGACGATTAACCCTCTTAATCGCCTCATAAATGAACCGAACTTGAGGCGATTAGCCTTGGTAATCGCCTCAAAAATCGCCCGAAAATGAGGCGATTATTTGAGATATATCAGCCAGCACGAAACATCTTGGAGAGGCAAGCACAGCAAGTATTATCTCGCTATGAATGATGCTGAACAAAAACGTCCGAAAGACGCTGAGGAGAAAAAAAAGCGGGGGAGAACCGCAGCCCTTATTTGGATTGCAGCTATCGGTTTTGTTATTTTGTTTTCAATTTTCGGAGGCGAAAAGGGATTTGAAACAGCGATGTTCCGCGTTCTGGGGCATATCCTGTTTTAATTTCTACTCCTGCCCATGCCCTTCCGTATGGTCGCTCTTCCTGCGTCTTGGGCCTTTGCGGCGGTCGGGGGATTTGCGGCGCTCCTGGTGTTCGGAGCGGATTTCGCCGAGATGCGAGTCGGCGGGCAGCAGGAAGGCGGTTTTATCGGCGTCGAGCGCCGGGTTGACGATGACGGAAATATCGCCCTGGAAAAACGGGAATTTGTCGCCCGACTTGAACAGCCCCCAGTTGTAGCCGGTCTTCATTTCCAGCACGCCGGCTTTTTTCAGCGTGTTCCACATTTCGGTCGAGACGGCGATGCCCTTCGGCTTTTTACGGGCGGTCTTGATGGCGCGGTAGAGATCCATGAGAGACATTTTGGGCGGGCTCCTGTATTCCTTGAAGGCTATCGCATCAAAAACTGTCATGCCAGCGAAAGCTGGCATCTCTCTTTTCAGGCTATAAGGACATTCCTATCGCGCAGGAATGGTTTTAAGTTTTTGGAGATCCCAGCTTTCGCTGGGATGACAGAAGAATGCCCGTGCTATATGGTAACTCTCGCATAGTTTTATATTGTCGCGGGGTTGACCCTCGCTCCGCTATATGTCAAGAATCTGGATGCAACCCCATTTTTAGAAATCCTGCGCCGGACCTTTTTCAGAGGAGATACCGCATGCGAAACATCAGGGAATTTTTTCCGGGCGCGACCAGCCAGCACCGTGAAAGCGTGAAGGCTGAAGTCATCCTGCGCATCCTGTCCGTCTTTCAGCCGCGCCAGAAAGGCCCGCTGACCCTTGAAAAGCTCACCGGCGGAAAAGTGAAGTAATCATGTATCCCTATCCCGACGATTTCAACAGCGCTGCCCGCCGCACGGGCATCGGCGTCAACGCGCCGCTCGACAAGGAGGGCCGCACCGCCCTGCATATCGCGGTCGAAAAGAACGACAAGGACGGCCTGGCGAAACTCATCCGCGTCGGCGCGAACCCTAACCAGCCGGACAAGAATGGCCAAAGCCCGGTTTACGAGGCCATCAAACTGAAGCGCACCGATATCATCACGCTGCTGGTGCAAAAAGGCGCGTCACTGAACGTGATGGACGATGCGCGCCGCACGCCGATGGACTGGGCGATCGAGCAGGGTTGCGACGCCGATTTCATGGCCAAGCTGAAATCGCTGGGCGCGAAGCCCGACCCCGCGCCGGAAACGAAGCGCACGCCATTGCATTTAGCGGGACAAAAGAACCGCGCCGACCTTGTCGAATATTTCGTGAAGACGGGCGCGGATATCAACGCGCAGGACCGCGACGGCAAGACGCCCCTGTTCACGGCCATTGAATCCAAAAATCTGGCCGCCGCCGAAAAACTGCTGGAGCTGGGCGCGGATCCGCTGCGCCGCTCGACCGATATCCGCACGCCGCTGCACGCCGCTGCAGCCGCCGGATATATCGAGGGCGCGGAGCTGCTGCTGAAGCAGCCCGACGTGCGCCGCACCATCAATGAATTCCAGACCTATTCTCAGGGCTTCACGCCGCTGCTCGAAGCCGTGAACGCCAACCAGCCGGAAATCGCCGCGAAGATCGTGGCGGCCGGCGGCGATGTGAACGCGAAAGATCACCAGAAGCGCCATAGTCTCTTTATTGCCGTCGAGCAGGGCAGCCTGGAATGCGCGCGGCTGATGATCCAGCTGGGCGCGGATGTCGAAAAAGGCGTGGGCGCCGGGTATAACCAGCAGCATCTGGTTCATGCCATCGCGACGAAAAATTTCCGCCCCATGCTGGCGCTGCTCTTCGCGGCAGGCGCGGAGCTGGACGTAAAAAACACCAACGGGCAGACGCCGCTCAACCTCGCCTGCGAAAGCGTGGACAAGGAAAAGGCCAAGGCGCTGCTGGAGCTCGGCGCGGACCCGAACATCGCGAACGGCTACGGCCGCCGCCCTCTGGACGTCGTGATGGATCATTACGGCTATGCCTATGGCTACGGCGCCACGAACGGCGGACACGATGAAATTATCGGTTTGCTGCTGAAAGCGGGCGCGGACCCCAATATGTCGCCGAACGCTGAAATGCAGTTTTCGCCGCTGCATATCGCGGCGCGCAGCGGAAAAATGGATACGCTGAAAATGCTGGTCGCGCAGCACGCCCGCGTCGACCAGACCGACCGCACGCCGGCCGGCATGACGCCTTTCATGACGGCCGTCGAAAACGGCCATGTGGATGCGGCGACGTTTTTGAAGGACAACGGCGCGGACGTGAACCGCACCGACAGTTTCAAGCGCGGGCTCTTGCATTTCGCGGCCCGCGGCGGCAGCGCTCCCGTCATCGAGACGCTGCTGACGTTGCCCGGCGCGGATACCGAAAAACAGGATTCGCGGGGCCTGACCGCCCTGCACCATGCCTGCCGCAAGGACAAGAAGGAAGCTGCCGCCGCCCTTCTGAAGCACGGCGCGAATCCGCTGGCGCTCGACAACCAGGGGCTGACGCCGCTGCACCATGCGGTCGAAAAATGCTATAACCCCGACGTCCTCGATGCTTTCAAGGATGTGCTGGGCGACAAGGCCGACTGGAACCTGGCTGCGAAGAACGGCGAC
>SCTB01000018.1 GCA_004297545.1 Alphaproteobacteria bacterium | reverse complement strand
TTTTTAGGCAAGCCCCGGATGCGCCAGCGGCGCGCCTCGAAGGTCAAGACCACTTCGCGCTCGTTCACCGCGGCGTCAAGGTCGCACCGCGGCGCGGGCGGGACTGGTGATGCCGGCAGGGTGGTTTCCGCTGCCGGCGTTGCCTGCATGGGCGCCGGCATGACAGACGGCGCCGGATTCGTAGCTGCTAAAGAAGAAAGCGGCTTTTCGCTTTCTTCTTTAGTCGCCTCCGGTGGCGGCGGTGCAGCCTCCACCATTGTTAATTCTGGCTCCTGCACGGCGCGCGCGGGAGCCGCGCCCTTGCCGAGCCACTCAGCCTTGCGGATAAGAGCGCCAAGGCTTTTATTGGCGGGCTGCACTTTCAGCGCGTATTCGTTCGCGTCAACACCTTGCGGGAACAGGATGCGCCAGCACTCGATTCCGGCCTCCATCAACTGCGCGGCCACCTTGGCCGCGCCCCGGTCGCCCGCTTCGTCGCGGTCGAAGGCGATTAACACGCGCTCGATTCCGTGCTTTTTGAACTCGGACAGCATTTCCTCGGTGAAGCCTTCGACGCCATAGGCGGCGGTCACGTTGCGGAAGCCCGCGCACCAGAATGTCGCGGCGTCCAGCAGCGCCTCGCACAGGATAATCTCCTTGCTGGCGGTCAATGCCTGCACGTTCCACAGGCCCTTGTGCGGGCCGGGCAGATAGAGGTGCAGCGGCGTTCCTTTCCGCAAGTTGTTGAGCAGCTTCCGGCCATAGATTTCCTGCACCTCGCCATGCGGGCCGAGAACGGGAACGACCAGAGAGCCGTTAAAGTGTTCATGGCCGCTTTCGCGGTAGATGCCTATTTTTTCCAGCCGCGCGCGGATGGCTGCGCCCTCCTTGCGGTTTTTTTCAGGGAGTCGAAGGCCCAAGCTGCGGTCGGCAAGGCCAAGTTTGAAGGTGTCGATCAGCTCCGCATTGTGAAGCCCGCGCGCCTTCAGGTACTCTAGCGCCTCGGGCGATTGCTTCAGGCGGCTGTGGTAATAATCCACGACCTGGCCCAACAGCTTGTTGTCCTCGGCGTCCAGCGTCACAGGCGGCGGCAAGGCCCGCACGGTGGTACGCTTCACAGGCGTCTCGGCCACGTCCGAGACGCCCTCGCGCAGCAGCTCGACCGCATGACGGAAGCTGACGCCGTTCTTTTTCATCACCCAGTCGATCACGCCGCCGCCAGCGCCGCAGCCGAAGCAGTTAAACAGGTTCTTGTCCTCGCTGACGCGGAAGGATGGGGTGTCTTCCTCGTGGAACGGGCAGAGGCCCACATGGTCTTTGCCCTGCTTGGTGAGGATGAGGCCCGAGGATTCGACCAGCCGCAGGAGAGAGGTTTCGCTTTTTAGCCGCTCTATCTCTGCATCCGGGATTCTGGCCATTTTTCGGGGTTCCTTCTAAAAGCTGTCAAGGGGTGGGCCGGGTAAAGCGGCTAAAAATTAACCTGATTGAGTTTTACGTCATATGCTTGTAAAGTCAACAAGGATGAACGGGGTTTCAGAACGCTTATCCAGAATCGGAGGTTAATATCATGGCCGTATTTGAGAACCAGCAACGGGTTGTCACCATGGGCCAGTCTCTTTCTCAGGATGAGAAGATTTATTTTAAGGCGCTCGGCGCGCGTATCGCGCAGCGCCGCGAAGAACTCGACCTGACACAGCAACAGGTCGCCGACGCCTTGCACCTGACGCAACAAACCTATGCGGCTTATGAGATTGGCCGCCACCGGCTGCCGGTTTCTCTGCTGCCGCCGCTTGCCGAAGTCCTGTCAATGGATGTTGAGGTATTGCTCGGCATGGCCCCGAAGAACTCGAAGCGCGGCCCCGCGCCGAAGTACCAGCAGCAGATTGAGCAGATCAGCAAGCTGCCGAAGCCGCAGCAGCGTATGCTGACGGACGTGATCGACGGCCTGCTGTTAAAGTACGGCTGACGGGGATAAAATTTTTGCACCTTGCCCCGCCCGGTCTTGCCGGAGAGCGGGATGGCAGAGCCTTAGCAGCTAAAGAGAGCGGTTATATATGAAGTTGTCGGGATGGCGCGCCATTGAACGGGTGGAAGAAGATTTCTACCGATGCCCAAGATGCCAGCACCTACAGGAAACCATCGGCTATGGAGAGGACAGGCTTGCAACTTGCTACGGTTGCAAGCGGGAAGTGCCAATCGAAGATTTTGGAACTGGCAAAGTAAATCGCTCAGTAGCTATTTGCGCGGAATGTGGAGAGCGCCATTACCTCCTCTCCCTGAATCAGTCTTCTAGCGGGCAACACTACGTTTGCGAGTGCAGCAACATCGTTGCTGTTCACTACGGGCGGCGTCTGGTACGCCCGGATACGATTCTGCGCTTGGACTGGAGCCCGCCGCTGATCGCTCGGGGGGAAGGACTCGGTGTTTTCCGATGGGCCGGATGCTCTACAAAGAAAGACAACCTTGTGGCGCGGATGCTGTGGCGGCAGGCGAAGGAAGAAGAAGGGAGTTTCATCTATGGCGACGACGCCAAGCGCCGGACGATGGTGTTTTTCAACGATAGCGGCTTTCTAGGTTACTTGTTTTGGTCTGAGGTGCGGGACGGCACAGGCAAGAAGGAGCCGGTTCTTCGGCAGTTATTTGTGAAGAAAGAGTTTCGCAGGCAGGGCATTGGCGCAGCAGCCGTCAAGCTATGGGCGGAGCGGTTTGCCTTTCCGCTGGCTTCACAGTTCGGGGTCGAAGCACCCAGCCAGGACACTATACGCATCTTGGTCAAGCTGGGATACCTGCACAGGGATGATAAAAATAAACTCGTTCCGGCGGG
>SCTB01000017.1 GCA_004297545.1 Alphaproteobacteria bacterium | reverse complement strand
GGCACCACGACCGACCCCGAAAAGAAAATGTTCCTGAAGCAGGCCGGCATCGAGGCCATGCTCTACGACCAGAACCGCACCATCATGGACCCCTACCAGACGTTCAGCGACGTCACCCATGTGCTGCTGTGCATCCCCCCCGGCGCGGACGGCGACCCGGTTGTGGACGTGCACGGCACCGACCTCGCGAAAATGCCCAATATCGAATGGGTGGGATATCTTTCGACCACCGCGATCTACGGCAACCAGGACGGCAACTGGGTGGACGAAACCACCCAGCCCGCGCCCGAAAGCCGCAGGGGCGCCCTGCGGCTGCGCGCGGAGCAGCAATGGCAGTTCCTGCACCTGAACGAAGGATTGCCGCTGCATATCTTCCGCCTGTCCGGCATTTATGGCCCGGGCCGCAGCGCCATCGACAGCGTGCGCACGGGCACGGCGCGGCGCATCGACAAGCCCGGCCACGTCTTCAACCGCGTGCATGTCGAGGACATCGTGCAGGTACTCATCGCATCCATGAACAAGCCCAACCCGGGCGCGATTTACAATGTTTCCGACGACGAGCCTTCCCCCAGCCACGAGGTCGTTTCCTTCGCCTGCAACCTGATCGGCATGGAGCCGCCGCCACTCACCTCCTTCGACCAGGCCGAAATGGCGCCTATCGTGCGCTCCTTCTACAAGGACAACAAGCGGGTGAAGAACGAGCGCATCAAGAACGAGCTGGGCGTCGATCTTCTTTATCCCGACTACCATTCCGGACTGCAGGCCTGCGTCGAGGTCGAGGAAAAAACCGCGGCGCTGCTCCGATTCGAGCAGACGGATGCGTCGACGGGGTAAGCTCCAACTGAAGTAGGCGCGCCGCCTCTTCTACCAGCTCGTGAACACCCGCCGCAACGCGCGAATAATAAGCCAGCCGCCTGAATCTTTGTCCTCCGCCCCGCTTGCGACGACAAGATAAATTGCAAGCCCGGCAACAACAACGATCAGCAGCACCCGCTTTAGGAAATGGGCGAGAAATTCCTGTGTCGCCTCGCGGTGATCCGCTTCATGATGAACTCTCTGGCGCTGAAAAGGTTTTCTGGCAAGCTCCGGCGTTTCTTCATCTCCTTCGGGCGGGATAAAATACCGGGACGGCTCCGGCTCCGCTTCCGGCGACTCTGCCGGCAGCGGCTCCGTTGCGGATTTCTCCCGCGCAAGCTCGCCGTCGTATTCCGCACGGCGCTCCGGGTGCGACAGGACTTCGTATGACGCGTTGATTTTCGCCATCATCTCATGCGCGGCGGCGGGGTCTTTTGTCGACAGGTCCGGATGATGGAGACGGCAGAGATTCCGGTACGACGCCTGTATCTGCTCCGCCGTCGCGTCGGGATATACTTTCAGCGTCTCGTAATGGGTGGGGGAAAGGGTCATGCAACCATATGACTACGCAAAAGCCGTCCGGTCAATCGAAGACCGGGCGGCTGCATTTGGCAGGAATCGGGTAAAAGGACGCGGACTGAACCCGCCTTAATTAAGGTCGTTCATCAGCGTCACCGCATCGAGGATGATGCGCGTCGTCTTGTCCATGACATAGACATCGCGGCCGGTGCGAATGTAAATCTCATCCGGCGGCAGCGGCGTCAGCGACCGCAGGATGCTGCGCGGCAGGGTTTCGTAACGCACCTCGGTGGGAAGGCGGCCGCCCACGCGATACTTCAGCTGGCCCGGCGGCATGCAGCCGTTATGCTTTTTGGCAAGGCCAGGCGGGCACCATTTTCTATGATGGTCGCCGATGTACTCGCGAATCACGATCCGGTCATGCTCGCGGAGGGTAATTTTCTTCGCCTTTGAATGCCCGCCTTTGGAATCGCCGTCTTCATCCTCCTCCTGGTCGCTGCTGGCGGCATGCGGATTGCCGTGACCGCCGCTGTTGCCGTGGCCGTTTCCGCCCTTGGCGAAGGCCGGGCTGCTCACGGCCAGCGCGCCGGCGATAAAGGCCGCGAAAGCGCCCTTCAGAATTGCATTCGTCGTCATGATGATGCTCCTTCTTTTTGAAATTTCGGGACTTACCCAGAAAGAAAACGCCCGCCAGGGGTTTGAGTTCCCTTTATCCAGCGGGCTCCAGCTCCTTTTTTGCCGGCGCGTCACTGGAATGCTGGGGATTTTTGGCATCCGGCACCTTGTCGGGCAGCAGCACGGTCACGATGGTGCCGACGCCGACTTCGCTGTCAATGTCGAGCGTGCCGCCGTGCAGCTCGATAAGGTCCTTGGTGATGGCAAGGCCGAGGCCCGAACCTTCGTGATTGCGCGTGAATTCGGAAGACACCTGCTCGAAGGGCAGCGTGACCACCTCGAGCTTTTCCTTCGGGATGCCGATGCCCGTATCCGACACCACGATGGCGACACCGCCCAGCTCCCGGAAGCAGCGGATATCTACCGCGCCGCCCGGCTTCGTGAACTTGACCGCGTTCGACATGATGTTCAGCAGTATCTGCATGATGGCGCGGCGGTCGGCCATGATCTGGATGTCGTCGGGAATCTCGTCCGCGACCAGCTTCACCTGCGCCTCATGCGCGCGGCCCTCGACCATATGGATGGCCAGGCGGATGATTTTTCCGAGGTTCAGTTCCTCGACGTAAAGCTCATACTTGCCGACCTCGATTTTCGACATGTCGAGAATATCGTTGATGAGGTCCAGCAGATGCTCGCCTGCGCGGTGGATATCGCCCACGTAGCTTAAGTATTTCGGATGCCCCTGAATGGGGCCGAACAGCTGACGCTGGATCACTTCCGAAAAGCCGATGATGGCGTTCAGCGGCGTGCGCAACTCGTGGCTCATGTTGGCGAGGAAGCGCGTCTTGGAAGCATACGCGCTTTCCGCGGCCTCCTTCGCCTCGCGCAGGGCGCGTTCGTGCAGTGTGCGCTCGGTGATGTCCTGCATGATGCCGAAGAGCGCGACGACCTCGCCCGTCTTCGGGTCGAGCTTGGAGCGCCCCTCGCAGCGCACATAGCGGATGCCCCCGGTCGGGCGCCTCACGCTGAATTCCAGCGCGTAGTCCTTGCGGCGCACCAGCGCGCGCTGGAACACGCGGAAAATACGGCCGACGTCGCGCTTGAGCAGCATCGCGCTGACCGTGTCGATGGTCGGCGTGAATTTTTCCTTCTCGACGCCGAAGATCGCGTAAATCTGGTCCGACCATTCGAGGCCGTTCTGCCCGGCTTCCCAGTACCAGTGGCCCATGCGGCCGATCTTCTGCGCTTCCGATAATTGTTGTTCGCGCCGCTGGAGCTCGATTTCGTGCTGCTTGATTTCGGTGACGTCGCGGCCGACGATATAGATATGCTCGCCCGCCGCCTTGTGTATCCATTCGATCCAGCGGAAGCCTCCGTCCTTGCAGCGTGCGCGGCATTCAAAATCGATGCGTGTCTCGGCGTCCATCGGCGCGTGGATGACCTTCTGCATGAGCTGCAGGATATGGTCGCGCTCTTCCGGATGGATCAGGTCGATGAACGGGAACATTTTGAGTTCCGGGTCGGTGTATCCCAGCACGCGGTTGAACGCGAAGTTCACGCGCACGAAAGACATATCGCGCCGGTAGACGCCCAGAAGGTCGTTGGAGAGGTTCAGGAAGTGCCGCAGCTCCCCATCGGACTTCGAGATATGCCCGAGGTCGGGTTTTTTCTCGGTCGCCGCGACTTCCTGCTTTTGCTGGTTGTCGCTGATGAAAGTCGCGAATTCGCGCGCAACCGCGTTGAAGTCGCCCTGCTTGTGGCGCTTCATCTTGTCGTCGGGGTCGAGCCAGATGACGGTGAATTTCTTGCCGCCGGGGGCCTCGACGCGGTCGATGCGCGCCTGGATGGCCAGGGGGTCGCGGTCCTGCCGCAGCAGGGCGACTTCGTAAAAGCCGGAGCGGATTTCGGTGAGATCAAGGCTCTGGTGATGGCTGTCGAGGGACGCCACGACGCGAATCATCGACGACAGCGGGCGGTTCAGCAGCACGGAGGACCCCTGCCCCAGCGCCCAGCCCAAGGCAGGGCTGATGAACACCAGGTCGCCCTTGGCGTCCACGACGCAGCGCATCATGTCCTGGTCAGTCAACGGCTGTGCAGATCGGCGCCTGTCCGGCATCGAACGTCAACTCCCTGCCTCAAAATCCACCCTCTACCTAAACATAATTCAAATCAGGGAGTCTGTACAGCAAAGCAGGTTATGCCGCTGGAGTTATCCACAGATTTCATCCGGTTCAGTTTTCAGGAAAAAAGCAGTTTTTGAAGGTGAATCGGCATGTTTTATTATGTGAAATAAAGCGCGGGTTTTTTACGGCTGTCGCGCATTGACGCCCCCATGCTCTTATGTTAACAAATGAGCAGTTTCACAAATACACTCTTCGAAAGGATTTCGAATCCATGGCTTTCCTTCCGCCTCAGCTCAAGCTTGCCCTTGTTTTCGCGCAGGTCGCCAAAAACTACGGCCCGATCCTGATGCATTCCAACAACGTGGACCTGCTGACCAAAGATCTCGGCAACGCGATGAAAAAGCAGAAAGACATTTTGTCCGACCCGAAGAAGGGCATGATCATGACGTCTTATGACGTGCTTCCCGTTATCATGGAAGTGAAGATCCTGTCGTCTTGGGTCGCCAGCAAGCTGGAGATCGACACCAAGGGTAAATCCACCATCGCCATTCTCGACGAGATCGTCCGGAAATCCGACGAACGCAACAGCGGCAAGTACACGAAAGAGATAAAAGATTCTCTCGAATGGACGCGCAAGCTCTTCTCGAACCCTGAAATTCAGGATGTCCTGAAGATGGAAATGACGGAAGTCGAGAAGCCCGCAGGCGTCAGCATCAAGAGCCTAACGAAATTCTTTTCCCAGCTCACCAGCCGCTCACAGGACGAACTGACGCGCCTCAACGAATTCCTCAAGCGCGCGAAGGAAGTGCAGGACAAGCAGAATGCAGCGCCGCCCGCGCCCAAAGACGAACCCAAGGCGGAGCCGCAGGTGAAGGACGCCACGCCGCCCGAGCCGCCCAAGCCGCAAGCCCCGAAGCCAGACGCGCCTAAAGTCTAAGCATATGGCTTTCGTTCTTCTGCGCGACGAGGATGGCGAAGACTTCCTCTGCAACAGCACGAACATCTCCAGCATTACGCCGGCGCAGGACGCATGCGTTGTGACCGTTCACAAAGGCACTTACGTTCGCCAGTACGCGGATATGGGGCCGTCGCGCCTGCAGAACCAGTTTCGCCTCAGCGCGACGCCGGGCAACGCCCTGCGCTCGGCCATCGACCTTGCCGACGAAATCGCGCTGGCCGACAAGGACTGCAAAACGCTTGACCTGCGCCACCGCTGCCCGCCGCCCGTCAAGAAACAACCCTATGACCCCGGCGCAGGCTGGTAACAGGAGGAAACATTCAATGTCGAAAATCACAGGTTTTTTTAATGAGGAAAACGTCGGCCCCGAGGCGCGGAGGCTTGCCCATTGCTTCAACCTTTCCGCGCGCATGAACTCGAAGGACGGTAACCCGCTCACCTTCGCGGAAGACCTCTTCACCGCCAGCACGGGCCTTGCCGCCATTCCGCGGTTCAATGACGACGAGAACAAGTACCTGAAGATGCAGCTGGCGGAAACAGCCGCCATCCTCAACCACGGCAATCTCGATTCCGTCGCTGATCTCGAGGAAGCGACCGAAGTGCTGCGCCAGCACGCCAAGAGAATGGGATTGATCCGCTAGGGATCAGGCGGCAACAGAACTGTTAAGCGCCTGCCGCCGCCACATGCACAGGGCCACGAACAGCATATTCACGACGATGCAGGCGACCGGATAGATGGTCGTGACGAGCGTGACATGCGTAATCGCCATGATCGATAGCAAGATCTTGATATTGGCGATATTATAGGCCGTGAGGTTTTCTTCCCAGGGCTTCAGCCATGATTTCCGGCAGGTCGGATAGAATGCGGCGAGGTTGATAAGCGACGACAGGATAACCGAGAGAAGCGAGTCCTTCGTCACGACCCATGCGATGATGGCGACGCCTGCCGTCAGCAGCGCGATCTTGTCTGTCAGCGTGATACTCTTTTCCCCGTATTTGAGGGCCAGACCGGACTGGAGCAGGCAGGTGGCGGCGGTGAGCCCCGTCGCCCAGGCGCCCGGACCTGCCTTGTCGAACACTTGAGCGAAGAACGCGATGGCGGTGACGATGCCCCAGACAAGATGCGTATAGACATGCGGCTTCGTCTGCCCTTTAAAGATCGACGCAATATAGACGGTCGAGCCCCACAGGCTGATGCCGAAAGACGCAAGTCCGAAAAATTCGTGGTAAGAGATCAAGGCACGCCTGTCTGGTTATCCGGCACCCAGCGTACACCGATTTCAGGGAAAGGAAAGAGGGCAATGCGCGGTATCAATGCGCCGCGTCGTCGTCGGCCACAATGGCGGCGCCGGTATATTTCAGCTCGGCCGCCTCGAGTCTCCGGATATCGTCGCGCAGCCGGGCGGCTTCCTCAAATTCGAGGTCGGCGGCCGCCTGTTTCATCTTTTTTTCCAGATGCGCGATATGCGATTTAAGGTCCTTGCCCACGAGATGCGGCGTGTCGTCGTCGCCGGTCTGGACCGTCACATGGTCGGCTTTTTCGAAC
>SCTB01000016.1 GCA_004297545.1 Alphaproteobacteria bacterium | reverse complement strand
AATCTATCCTGCTCGCCATCGGGCTTTACACGCGCCTCTCGCAATACGGCGTGACGGAAGACAGGTATGCGATTGGAATCTGCCTTGCCTGGCTCGCGGGCCTCACGGCCTGGAACATCGCCAAGCCGAAATTTGCGCATATAAAACATGTGCCGATGGTGCTGGCCTGCCTGTTCCTGTTCGGCGCGATCGGCCCCTGGGGCGCGATTTCTGTTTCCGTCAGCAGCCAGACCGCGCGGCTGGAAAGCCTGCTGCAAAAAGCGGGCGTGATCGCGGCGGACGGAAAAATCGCGAAGGCTACGCAGGAAGTTCCCTTCGAGCTGCGCAAGGATATCAGCGGCATCCTCGATTACATGTATGACGGAAGGAAGAGCGCCATCGAGCAATGGACATCGCCCTTCCAGGCCGAGATGGAGAAGCTGCGCAAAAAAGAAGGATCGCCGACATATGACTGCGAAACCCGCAGCTTTACGCGCTGCTGGTCCGGCTACAACATGGCGCGCTGGACGATGGACGTCTGGGGCATGCAGTATGTATCGCAATACCAGAACGAAGCCAGCGGCGAATATGTGAGCATCAACCTGCAGGGCAACTACTGGAACGATGAAAGCATCCAGAAAGTATTTCCCTATGCCTATGTCATCCGCCTGACGCCCTCGGCCTACTCGGGCGACTGGACGGCGGACCGTGTCTATCGCGAAGACGGGCAGGAGAATTTCAAGGCGACATTCCGCATGACTCCGGCCGGCGTGTTCTCGGTCGAGATGGCGGACGGGCGCAAGGCCTCCTTCGACCTGCAGGCGCTGGCCACGGCCCTTCACAAGGAACACATCACCAGCCTTCCCGAAGACCAGCACGCCCGCGCCATACTGCATGACGCCGCCGCAACCCTTCCCGCAGAGCTGCGCGTCTACAGCTTCAGCGGCCGCGTCGTGGAGGGCAAGATAAAGCTCGACAGCACCAGTCTGCTGGTTCTGATCAATCCCTGACAAGGCGGAACGCGGCACAAAGCGGGGCCGGAACCCCCAAATGCGCCTTTCCGCAAAGGGGTGTTTTCAGGGCGTTGAGCGCATGAAAAAGCCTGTAAACAGCGGGTTTTCAGCACACCGGGAGCACGAAAAGAGCGCCTCGGGAGCACATACTCCGCACACACGCCGCAGGCCTGTAACTGGAAGAAACAGCAGGTTGGGTTGAAGAGGCTCACAGTCGTATTTCATTTTCCATAAAATTTAAAAAATATGGGGCGAGGCGAGAAGGCTTGGCGTGGAGTTCAGGAAGTTGACCCCTCCGCCGGAAAAATTCTCAAATTGAGACTGCGAAATCGAAGGAATGGTTTCCGGTTGTCTTATATGCTGGAAGCCTGAGTTCGAATTTCATCTGACATAGGCGTATAAGAAAATTTTTTGTCACTAGGTTCTTTGTTCTTTGCGGCATAGTTTTTTTCGCTTCAATTTCCTTTTTTATCTCGGGCTCAGTAAATGCAAAAAGCAGCATCAGTAGTTCTCACGAGCAGCCTGCAAGCAAGCAATACGATACAAGCACAAAAGCCTTAATCGGTTTCATAGAAAAATATTTGAAAGATCACGCCGCGGATAAATCGCTTCAACTAAGTGAATTTTCTAAAGATGCTTATTTGACGAACGGCAAAGGTCACGGCTTTCCGGGTGGGCGCACCGTGACGCTCACGATCTCGGGCCGCGCGCCGAGGCGTAAGGGGAGATGGCAGGTGCCGATGCCGCTGGTCACGATCAGCTCGCGCCCGTTTTCATTGAAATGCCCATACAGGTATTTGCCGGGCGCGCGCGTGACGGGGTCGCGGAAATATTCCACAAGGAACGGGATGAACTGCCCGCCGTGCGTATGGCCCGCGATGGCCAGCGCGGGCTTGTCGTTCATGTCGACGAAGGTCGAAGGGTCGTGCATGAAGGCGATCACCGGCGATTTTTCGTCGATGCCTTTCAGCGCCTTGTTCCAGTCTGGCCGCTGCGAGGTTTCATCTTCCAGCCCTGCGATGAAAAACTTTCGCCCGTCTTTCTCCAATAAAACAGATTCATTGTCGAGCACCCGGATGCCGACTTTCTCCAGCGCCTCTGTCATTTCCTTCGCGCCGTTATAGGTTTCGTGGTTGCCCAGCACGGCATAGACGCCCAATGGGGCTTTCAGGTTCTTCAGCATCTTCGCAATGTCTTCGGGCGGCACATAGGCGCCGCCGAGAACAAGGCCTTCGCCCTTCATGGTCCCGAAGTCGCCCGCCAGCAAGATGACATCGGGGTTCAATGCATTGATGCGCTCGACGATCTTTTCAATCTTGGGCAGCGTCGCATTGGGCGATCCCACATGCAGGTCGCTCACCGCGGCCACGCGCAGCGGCGGCATGTCCGCGGGCCATTTCGGGGTGGTGATGTCGTAGTTTTGGGTTTTGACCCAGTTGGGTTCCACCTCATAGCTGTAAATGCCCAGCGTCGCAGCCGAAAAGGCGGCGGTCAGCATCGCGCGTTTCAACAGCTTCCGGATTCCCAATGCCATTGAGATGACGTCCTCGTGTTAAAAGATGACATTGTTATAAAGGAGGGGATAGATTCTGTCAAATGAGCCAAGCTTTCAGAGTAAATTCACCCCCCGGCTTTCGCCGGGATGTAGGGCTTTGCTTAATTTACTGATATTTAACGATATTTGTGTTATAATACCTGTATACAACCCCTGCTCAGCCCACACAGAATCAAGGGGTTAGTCATTAAAAGTTACACAGGTCGTACACAGGTGTCCACCATGGAAAAGCACTTCCTCACCGACATTCAGAAGCTGAGTCTCGGCCTCATAATCTTCCGCAGGAGCGATGTACAGCATAATAACTGGTATTGCCGCATCAAAGTACCCAAGACCAGCCGCTATAAGACAATTTCCCTCAAGACCCCCGATGAGAGGGAAGCCAGGAAGATGGCTGAGCGCCATGAGGTCGCCATCGACATCAAGATCGAGAATCAAGTGCCTGTCTTCGACAAGCCCTTCGCCGAGGTGGCCCTGGAGTATTCCGCTTTGCAGAAGCGCAAAGCCACCATCGGCGATATCACCATGCGGAGGTGGAAGGTGGTG
>SCTB01000015.1 GCA_004297545.1 Alphaproteobacteria bacterium | reverse complement strand
GGTAGTTTTCGAGCACGGCGATGAGGCAGCGGCCCACGGCTACGCCGGAGCCGTTGAGCGTATGCACGTATTTCGTGTGCTTGTCGCCCTCTTTCTTGTAGCGCGCCATCATGCGCCGCGCCTGGAAATCCCAGCAGTTGGAACAGCTGGAGATTTCGCGATAGGCGTTCTGGCCCGGCAAAAACACTTCGATGTCATAGGTCTTGCGCGCCGAAAAACCCATGTCGCCGGTGCAGAGCGTGATAGTGCGGAAAGCAAGGTCCAGCTTCTTCAGAACCGCTTCGGCGCAGCCGACCATGCGGTCCAGCTCTTCCATCGACTTGTCTTCGGCGGTGATGCTGACGAGTTCCACCTTGTAGAACTGGTGCTGGCGGATCATGCCGCGCGTATCCTTGCCGGCCGCGCCCGCTTCGGAGCGGAAACAGGGCGTCATCGCGGTGAGGCGCAGCGGAAGTTCATCGGTATTCAAAATGGAATTCAGCACGGTATTCGTCAGCGAGACTTCCGAGGTCGGTATCATCCACAACCCGTTACCTGTCTTGAACAGGTCGTCGGCGAATTTGGGCAACTGGCCGGTGCCGAACAGCGCCTCGTCCTTCACCAGCAGCGGCACGCCCAGTTCGGTATAGCCGTGTTCCTGCGTGTGCAGGTCGAGCATGAATTGCGCGAGCGCCCTCTCCAGCCGCGCCACGCCCTTTTTCAGCAGCACGAAGCGCGAGCCGGACATCTTCGCGGCTGTTTCAAAATCCATGCCGTCGAGGCCTTCGCCGATAGCGACATGGTCGCGCGCGCTATTGAGGCGGCGTGGCTCGCCGATGCGGCGGACTTCCTTGTTGTCCTTTTCGCTGGCGCCGTCGGGCACGCTGGCATCAGGGATATTTGGCAAAATGGCCAGGAACTTGTTCAGGTCTTCGCCATAGCGTTTTTCGTCTTCTTCCAGCTGCGCGATGCGTTCTTTATAGCCTGCGACTTCGGCCATGATTTTGGAGGCGTCTTCGCCCTTGGATTTCAGCGCGCCGATCTGCTTGGAAGCCTCGTTCCGCTTGGCCTGCAGGTCCTGCGACTCTGTCATCAGCGCGCGGCGCTTTTCGTCCATGGCGATGATCTTCGGCGTCTGCGGCTCCATGCCGCGGCGTTTCCAGCCGGAATCAAAATACTCGGGGTTTTCCCGAATGAGTTTTAAATCGAACATAATTTCTTCTCAGTGTTTTGGAATTTCCCCAAACCCCAATGATTTCAACTATAAAGCTTTTTTGGAATCCGGTCCAGTCCCCTCCAGTCCCCTCCAGTCCCCTCCAGTCCCCTCCACTCCCCTTCGTCATCCCCGCGAAGGCGGGGATCCAGCGGGCCTTCGGCCCGCACGTTTATAAAAATGCGCGCCATGCGCGCTGGATTCCCGCCTTCGCGGGAATGGCGATATGGGTAAGCGGTTGACTTAGGCTCAAACTTTCGTAGTCTGTCTAATCCATGAAAAAACCGCCGAACTGGCATAACGAAGACGGCTTTGAATTCGCCCTCTATCCTGCAAAAAGCGGGAAGGCGAAAAGCCTTGTCATTGTCCTGCACGGCCACGGCAGCAATACGCAGAACTGGGACGTCCACGCGCGCCAGTTGCAGGACGAAATGCCGGATTGCGACATCATCAACCTGCAGGGCCCGCGCCGTCTGCCCGACAACCCCGACGGTTCGGAGGGCTATACCTGGACCGCCTACCAGGGCTCCGTCTTCAGCGTATTCAAACAGTCCCTGCGCCTTGTTTTCAATCACTTGCCGGTCGTTGATAAACTGGATTCTTTCATCGACAAGCAGCTGGCGAAACGGGGCCTGACCGAAGACGACCTCGGGTTGTTCGGCAACTCGATGGGCGGGATTGTCGTTCTTCAGACGGCCCTGAACCGGCGCAAGCCGGTCGCCGGCGTCGTGTCGCATTCCAGTGCGTTATTGCCCTTTACTAAAGTAAAAAGTAAGCCGGATATCCTGCTGATCATGGGCCAGAAAGACGAAGTCTTCCACAAGCCGGAGGCGAAACCCAAGGGCCTGAAGAAGATTTTCAACGCCATCGCCCGGCGCTTCAGCGTCCAGCACAACCACACCCTGCGCCGGTTGCGCAAACGGCATATCAACTTTACCGAAAAACTCTTCCCCGACCTGACCCACGCAGTAACCCAGGACAGCATCCACGAAGGTGCGCAGTTTCTGGTTAAGGCGTTGAAGAGGAGGAAGGGTTCATAATGGATTATGGCGACTTAGGTTGGGGCTTCCATTCCGTTACGCGCTTGTCCATTTCAATGATCTTTTCTGGTGATAGCTTTTTCGCCGCTGCCTCACGTTCCTGTTTGACGTAAGGTGTGTCACATTTTTCTGGTTTATCGCGTGCTGCCAGACTGTACCAGAAATAGGCCAAAGTATTATCTTGCGGTATATCGAGCCCTCCATTTCTATATATGTTGCCAAGAACAACATAGCAATGAAGACCACAATACCCGCTATCAGCCCAGCCTTGGTAATCTTTAAGGTCTTTTGGCGTTGGCGCATCCGGTAAATCGGGATGCTTCTCCTTCCAATTCCTCGCACGCGTTTCAATCTGGGATTTTTGGAATGATGAGAGTTGATCTTCCGGCTTGGGCCGCGGGATGAAAGTTTTAAAAACTGGGACTCTGCACGATGAGTCACCGACAAAAAGCCAATAATTGTGCGTCTCTCTTTTTGCTATTAATTGCCAAAAATAAGCTTCCGCGTAATCTGGTGTTACCGTTAGAGTACCAAGATACATCTCCGAAAGCTTATGCTGAGCAAGAGCATCTCCGCTCTCTGCCGCCTTCATCAACCCCGGTTGCGCTAATTCAATGAAATAGGCCTTAAAAGGAACGAACCAAAACACCAGAAGAATTACTATTGATAGTAATAGAAGCTTTTTTATTTTCGAGTCTATCTTCACGTCATCGGCTCCCTTTCCAAAGCCTCAAATTCAGCCTGACAAAGATTTTCCTGCGCGGCAATGTAATTCTGTGTAACGCGCTGTAACGCGCGGCCTAAGGGGTCTGATTTTGCGGGGGTATGGGCGAGTGGAGGTGGGGGAAGTTTTTTGGAAATGTGGGGTGGGTGTTTCAGGGCGTTTCGGGCGAATCGGCCCTTCCCCGTCACCCCCGCCTTGCGCGGGGGTCTGTAAGGCCGTCAGGCCGTCTTGTAAGTCTCTCTTTTGCATCATAAGACGCGCGGACGCGCTTACGGATGCCCGCGCGGAGGCGGGCATGACGAAAGCGTCACGGCGCCGGCGGGGCTTCCTGTTGCTTGCTGTGCTGGAGGGTTTCTTTTTTCTCGCCCAGACGCACGAGCCAGATCGAAATTTCATAGAGCAGCAGCAGCGGGAAAGCCAGCAGACACTGGCTGAGAATATCCGGCGGCGTCAGCACGGCGGCGACGATGAAAATCAGAACAATCATATAGCGCCGCTTGTCCACCAGCGTCTGCGCCGTGACAAGTCCCACGCGGCCCAGCAGCGTCAGCAGCACGGGCAGCTGGAAACAGATGCCGAAAGCGAAAATCATCGTCATGATCAGGCTTAAATATTCGCTGACCCGCGCTTCCAGTTGTATCGGTAACCCATACGTCGGGCTTAAGTCCTCGAAGCTCGCGAAAAATTTCCATGCGCCCGGGATAACGAGGTAATATACGAAAGCCGCGCCCGCCACGAACAGAACGGGGCTCGCGATCAGGAACGGCAGCACGACTTTTTTCTCGGTCTTGTAAAGCCCCGGCGCCACGAAATACCACAGCTGCGCCGCGATCAACGGGAACGAAATAAACCCGCCCGCAAAGCAGGCGAGTTTTATGTACGTCAGAAACGCCTCGCCGAGGCCCGTGTAAATCAGCCGGTGACTCGACTCCCCCACCGCATTGGCGAGCGGCTGGACGAGGAAGGCGTAAATATCCTTCGCGAAAAAATAACTGCCGATGCTGGCCACCACGAAAATCGCCATCGACACCATCAGCCGCCGCCGCAGTTCCAGCAGGTGGGCTATCAGCGGCATGGTCTTTTCGTTGATGGTGTCGTCTTTCTGAGTCATGGGGTCAATTACCCCCCACCCCGGCGAAAGCCGGGGTCTCCGAAGAATTCTTCCCACAGATGGACACGGATAAACACAGATGTTGCGGTTGTCGCCACCCCGATGAAAATCGGGGTCCAGTTGATTTAACTTCTATCTCATCAATGGCGCGCGAAGCGCGCATAATTTGAGGTAGAAAAATTATTGACTGGACCCCGACTTTCGTCGGGGTGGCGCGAAGCGCGCATCCGTGTTCATCTGTGTCCATCTGTGGGGTTCTGAAAATGGAAATCACGTCGCGCCCCCCTCGGAAGTCGAAGAAAGTTTCTTCTTCTCTTCCTCCTGAAGCTGCCGTTCGATTTCGAACTGCAGGTTCGGGCCGCCGATTTTGTTGGCTTCGCGCGTGATCTCGTCGAGTTCGGCCTCGTGCATGATTTTGTCGAGCGAACGCTGGATGTCGCCGGTGAAGATTTTTATCTTGCGGGTGAATTTTCCGGCGGCGTAAAGCGCACGCGGCAGGTCTTTCGGGCCGATCACGACGATGGCCACCGCCACGATGAGCAGCATTTCAGACCAGCCGACATCAAACAAATTTATTCGCCTTTTTTATCGGACGGCGGCAGGATTTCCTGCTTGTTCTTGGACTCGTCGCCCTTGAGGCCGTCCTTGAATCCCCGGATGCCCTTGCCGAGGTCTTCCATGATTTGCGGGATCTTTCCCCTGCCCGCTGCGCCGAAAACGACGAGAATGACAAGAAGAACGACAAGCCAGTGCGCTATGCTCATTCCTTCTTCTCCTCGTCCTCGTCGGACTCTTCGTCTTCATCGTCGAAGTCGTCGTCATCATCTTCATCGCCGTCGTCTTCGTCGTCGGAATCTTCTTCATCCGAGTCTTCTTCGTCCGAAGCCTCCTCTGAATCATCATCAGAGTTTTCATCGTCATCATCGAAGTCTTCGTCTTCCGAAACCTCGTCTTCATCCGCTTCGTCGTCGCTGGCGGTGACTTCATCGGAATCTCTCTCGCCGGATTTGCCGATAAGGTCTTCGTCGGTGACTTCCTGCGGATCGGTTTCCTGCTTGTTTTCGTCTTCGCCGAACATATCGGAGGTCGGCATCGCCTCGATGGCCGGGCGCTTGTCGAGAAGGCCGGCGGCTTTCAGCTCATCCATGCCGGGCAGGTCTTCGAGACGTTCCAGACCAAAATGATCGAGAAACGCCTGGGTCGACAGCCAGGTCACCGGGCGGCCGGGAACTTCGCGGCGCTTGCCGGGCTTGATCCAGCCGGCTTCCATCAGCGCGTCGAGCGCGCCGGGCGAGGTTTGCACGCCGCGGATATTTTCGATTTCCGCGCGGGTGACGGGCTGGTGATAGGCGATGACCGCCATCGTCTCCATCGCCGAGCGGGTGAATTTTTTGGGCTGCTCTTTTTCAAGGCGCAGCTGGTCGCCGAGGTCGGTCGCCGTGCGGAAGGCCCAGCGGCTGTCGCGCTGCACGAGGTTCACGCCGCGGTTGGCGTATTGTTCCTTGATGTGCTCGAGGACATCGGGGATCAGCGACACGCGGTCCGCGGGGAAGCGTTCGGAAATCTGGCCGACGGTCAGCGCCGAGGAGGTCGCGAACAAAATCGCCTCGACAAGACGGATGTCTTCCTGCGTCATCGGAATCTGCTCGGCGGGCTGTTCTTCGGCCGGGGCCGTGGTTTCGGTCACCACAACCTGGACGACGTCGGTGGAAACTTCTTCTTCCACGACGATCATTTCTTCGGCGGGAATTTCCTCAGCGGGGATTTCGACCGCATCTTCCTGTTTCTGTTTTTTCTTTGCTCTGGCCATGGTCAGGTCCCTTCTCCGGTCGTCGTCGTTTCCGCCGCAGTTTCCGTTTCCGGCACCGTGTTTTCATTCACGGCGGGTTTTTCCTGCGGGCGGCGAATATAAATCGGCGCGTAATTCTTTTCCTGCTGCAGCTGCAGCGCCCCGCGCTTCACGAGCTCGAGCGCGCCGCCGAAAGTGGAGGCAACGGCGGAGCGTTTCACGATCCTGTCTTTCAGGCCCGCGGGCAGGAACATGAACAGCGAAACCCATTTCTGGGGAATCTTGCCCAGCATGCTTTCAAGGCGGGAGATCGCTTCTTCCAGCGAGAACAGTTTCACCGGGTTCAGCTTGTAGATCGAATTCTGCTGACGCTGCTTGATATCGCCATAGGCTTTCAGCAGGTCGTAATAGGTCATGTCATATTTGGAAATATACGACGTGGGCAAACCGTCCGGCTCGCCGCGCGCGAAAATGTTGTAGCCGAGGCGCGGCAGGCGGAACAAGAGGTCGGCCGTCTTGCGCATCGCCTCGAGGCGGCGCAGCTGGAATTGCAGCGCGTCAGCCATTTCCTGCGCGGTCGGCTCGGCCTGCTTTTGTTCTTCCTGCGGGATGAGCAGGCGCGATTTCAGGTAGGCGAGCCAAGCGGCCATGACAAGATAATCGGCCGCAATCTCAAGGCGCAGCTTCTGCGCCTTTTCGATGAATTCGAGGAACTGGGTGGCGAGCGCGAGGATGGAAATTTTGGCGAGATCGACCTTCTGGTCGCGCGCCAGCGTCAGCAGCATGTCGATGGGACCGTCGAAGCTGCCGAGGTACAGGTTCAGCTTCTCGCTCTCGCTGCGCTCTTTCAGCAGGTCTTCTTCGAACTGGGGTGTCTCGTTCATCCTATGCTTCGCTTCTTGATCATTTGCTCCAGTTTTTGCTGGAGTTCTTTTCGGTTGTCGTTGCCTTTTTTCTGCCGCGCCTTGCGTTCCTTTTCCGCCGCCTCGATCCGCCCGGCCGCGATTGCCGTCACCTTTGGCGTGAAAGCCAGCGCGGCGGCGCGGTCGTCGAACGAGGCGTTGCACAGCATCGTCAGATCCATCCCCGCCGCCATGGTGCCCTTGATGCGGCTCTCGAGCGTTCCTCCCAAAGCCTTCATCGACACATCGTCGGCCAGGAGGACGCCGTTGAACTCAATCGTTCCGCGGATGATATTCTCAACAACCCGGCGGGAGACAGAGGCGGCAGAATCAGGATCTATCTGGGAGAATACCACATGCGCGGCCATCGCCCAAACGGCCGTTTTCATATCAGAATGAGCCAGATAATTGAAGGGCTTAAAGTCTGTTTTTGACAGATCGGATAAGCTGGCGTCGGTGGAGGGCAGCATATGGTGGCTGTCGACTTTTGCCCGCCCATGGCCCGGAATATGTTTAATAACCGGCGTCACGCCGCCATCCAGCAAACCAAGGCAAACGGCCTCGCCCAGCTTGCCCACCGTTTCGGGGCTGTCGCTATAGGTGCGGCTACCGGCAAGAAATTGGTGGCAATCCGGCGCAGGCACATCGACGACGGGAGCACAATTAACGGTGATGCCCATTTCGATAAGGTCGAGCGCCATGAGGTAGGAATTGATCCGCGTCGCTTCCCTGCCCTCCTGCTCGGAGGCCTTGGTCAGCTCGCCGAAAACCTTGGCGGCCGGGTATTCGTGCCACTCGGGCGATTTCAGCCGCGCGACCGTGCCGCCTTCCTGGTCGATAAGAACGGGCAGGTCCGCCCAGCCCACGCATTCGCGCACCGAGGCGACAAGGTTCTTCACCTGTTTTTTGGAAACGCAGTTGCGCTTG
>SCTB01000014.1 GCA_004297545.1 Alphaproteobacteria bacterium | reverse complement strand
ACAGGCTGTTTCTGGGGTCGTTAACATCTCTTTTCCCAGATAGGCTAAACCCTTGGCAAGGCGGGCCGCCAATAATGACATCCAAGTCTCCGACTTTTTTCTTAATGGTTAGGATTTGTTCCTGAGAAATTTTAGTAATATCTGTCCCAATTAATGAGGCTGTAGGGAAGTTATCTGTATAGACTTCTCGCAACCCGTCGTCTATTTCAACAAAGCCTTTTATATCAAATCCAGCCCAAGAGAAGCCGAGGCTTAGGCCGCCACATCCTGAAAATAGACTTATTGCCTTATGCTTTTTTACCGTATTCGTTCTGAGAGAATTGATTAACTTAGTGTATTCCTCGTTTTCTTTCGTGAGCGCGTGTTTATTAACACGGGTTTGGTTGTGTTCGACCTCTTTATAGGTATGGTTTTTGTATCTCTTTTTTCGAGTAAGAACCTCTTCAAGGCGGTCATTGTCCTGAATAGCCGACAACAATCTTTTTAGGTAACCTTCTGAAAGTTCTTCTTTGCCCAGCTCATACGCCGATAACAGGTGTTGAGGAATATTAGATATTTCAGCCAGCTTTGCTTGTGAGAGACCGATTTTCTCTCGCTCTTCTCGCAACTGTTTACCAGAGTTTACTTTCATGTGTCTCATTGTCTACATATCGACCATAACGTCAGGACCAAGATTACCAACAAAATTTATCTTGTTCCACCTAAGAAAATGCAGTTGACCGCAACAGCCAAGGCCCCCACCCGCCCGGCATTTTCAATCTTCAGCGACGGTTATCCCGAGAAAGGTGAAAACGTCCCTGTCCGTTCAGGTATCTCAGGGCTGCGGCGGGCGCATGGGGCGGCCCCGCGGACCGAGGACGGTAATATCGGAAACGCCATTCACCAGCAGCATTGCCCGGCCTGATCCTGCGATGCCTTCGACCTTCACGCGCTTGCCGACAAAGGGGGCGAGCGCCGCCTTGTCTGCCTCAGGGTTAAAACCGTTCATGTTGATTTCCAGCGCCGGGCCGGAGCCGGTATCCAGCACGATGGCGCCCTTTTCGTTTTTGATGACGCCTGTGAATGTCGTTCTTTTGCCGAGGCCCATGAAATGAATTCCTTCTGAATGGTGAATATGGGGGGACTATGGAAGGAGATGGGATGGTGGTCAATACCCTTCTGTCATCCCACGCCGTCATTCCCGCGAAGGCGGGAATCCAGCGTTCGCATCGCGAACGCATGCCTGCCCCGCAGGCATTGGATCCCCGCCTCCGCGGGGATGACGATAAAAGGGAGATCCCGGCTGTCATGCACCGCATGCAATGCATGGCGCCGGGATGACAGCTGGGACAAGAAAAAGCCGCCCGTGTTACGGGGCGGCTCTTTACTGTGGCTACAGTCTTGTTCTGTTTAAGCGGCGGCTTCCTGTGCGGTCAGGGCCTGGTTCAGGTACTCGTTCACGTACCGGAGCATCAGTTCGCTTTCGCCCGGGTTGTTGAAGAAGTGGCCTGCGCCGGTGATGACTTTGTAGTCGACGCCGTTCGGGCCGCGCTGGTCGCGCAGCTTGTCGCAGAGCTTGTTGACCGACTCAATCGCAACAACCTGGTCGTTGTCGCCCTGGACGATAAGCCCTTCGTTCGGGCATGGCGCCAGGAAGTTGAAGTCGTAAATGTTGGCCGGCGGCGCGATGGAAACGTAGCCGTCAATCTCCGGTCTGCGCATCAGCAGTTGCATGCCGATCCACGCACCGAAGGAGAAGCCCGCGACCCAGACCGAGGACGCACCGGGGTTCACGCTCTGGAGCCAGTCCAGCGACGAGGCCGCATCGGAGAGTTCACCCTCCCCGTGCGAGAATTCGCCCTGCGAACGCCCGACGCCGCGGAAGTTGAACCGGAGGGTCGAAAACCCGCGGTCCGCGAATGTCTGGAACAGCGCATAGGAGATTTTGTTGTTCATCGTCCCGCCCCGCTGAGGGTTCGGGTGCAGTATGAGCGCTATGGGAGATCCGGGGATCTTCGCGTGTTTATAGCGCCCTTCGAGTCTACCGGCAGGACCGGTAATCATCACTTCTGGCATGCAGTTCTAAGCCTCCGTGGCTTTTGGTTGTTGTTGCACTTTTTTTTCTTGTTCTTTTGCGATACAACACCTCTACTAAGGACGGGACTATACATTATGCAATTTTTTAGGCAAGAGAATAGTGAGTTTAATTATTAATATCAAATGCTTGCACTAGAAAGTTAAACGACGTTACGTAAAATGGATGTGCTCAGGTGGAGCTTTTTACAGGTACTTATCTCGACCACAACGCCACATCGCCGCTGAAGCCGACGGTGCGCGAGTCGATGCTGGAATTGCTTGGCTTTCCGGGCAATGCGTCCTCCGTGCACAAGGCCGGCCGCGAGGCGCGGCGGAGAATCGAGGGCTCGCGCCAAATTCTCGTAAAGCATCTTAACGCCGGTCCGAAGGACATTATCGTTTTCACCTCCGGCGCGACGGAAGCCAACAACATGGCGCTGCTCGGCGCGGGCGTAGAGCGCGTGATCGTCTCGGGTATCGAACACCCTTCGGTTCTGCAGGCCCTGCCCCGCCCCGAGATCATCCCGGTGCTCCCCAGCGGCATCATCGATGTTGCGGCGCTGGACCGCATGCTGGAAGGCAATACGCGCCAGACGCTGATTTCCGTCATGCTGGTCAATAACGAAACCGGCGTCATCCAGCCCATCGAGGAAGTCACCCGAATTGCCAGAAAACGCGGTGCCATCGTCCATACCGATGCCGTGCAGGCGGCGGGCCGCATGCCGATTGATATTCAAAAACTTGGCGTCGATTTTCTCACATTGTCCGCGCATAAACTGGGCGGACCGCAGGGCGTCGGCTGCCTCGTCATCGCCAACTGCGCTGTTGTCGCGCCACTGCTGCGCGGCGGCAACCAGGAAAAAAGCCTGCGAGCGGGGACAGAGAACCTTGCGGGCATTTGCGGCTTCGCGAAGGCTGTTGAACTTATCGACTTCAAGGAATACAGGAAACTCGGGGTATTGCGCGACAAACTTGAAGCGGAACTTAAGGCGCTGGCCCCTGCCCTGCGCATTTTCGGGTTCGAAGCGCCCCGCGTGCACAATACCAGCATGTTCGCCCTGCCCGGCGCCTCGTCGGAAGCGCAGCTGATCGCGCTCGACCTTGCCGGCATCTGTGTCAGTAACGGCTCCGCCTGCTCCAGCGGTACGGTGAAACCTTCCCATGTGCTGAAGGCGATGGGCGTGCCGGAAGCGGAAGCCAATGCCTCCCTCAGGGTCAGTCTGGGCTGGAATACGACGACGAAGGATATCGATTTCTTCCTCTCGAAATGGACCGAAATGTACAACCGCATCAAATCCCGCGTCACCGCTGCCTGATAGCCCCGCCTTGACCTGATATGGGAATTCATTTAAGTTTTCCGTCATTCCCGCGAAGGCGGGAATCCAATCGGTCGAACATGCAGAAACAATTCTATGTTTATATCCTGACGAACAAGATAAACGGGACGCTTTATGTGGGCGTCACCAACGACCTTGTCCGGAGGGGGTATGAACATAAAAACAAGCTGGTAGATGGCTTTTCAAAAAAACATGACCTTACCATGCTTGTGTATTATGAATGCTTCAATACCGCACCCGATGCCATTCATCGGGAAAAATGTATCAAGAAGTGGAACCGGGCATGGAAACTGAAGCGCATCCATGCCTTTAATCCAAAATGGGAAGACCTGTACGAACAGATAGCGCAGTAAGATGGATTCCCGCCTTCGCGGGAATGACGAAGAGGTAGTGAGTTAATAAATGCCCAAAATGACTTTCATCGAAAAAAACGGCAACGCGCTCGAAGTGGAGGCTCCCTTGGGCCTGTCCGTGATGGAAATCTCGCACAAGCACGGCGTCGATATCGAAGGCGCCTGCGGCGGATGCCTGGCCTGCGCGACCTGCCATGTCGTCGTGCGGCCGGACTGGTATGAAAAGCTGGCCAGCAAGCGGGAAGACGAGGAAGACATGCTCGACCTCGCCTTCGACCTCAAAAAGACCTCGCGCCTCGGCTGCCAGATTTTGATGAGCAACGACCTCGACGGCCTTGTCGTCGCCCTGCCCGGCGCGCCTATTCCATGGGAAAAGTAGTCTATCTGCTGATCGGCCCCACGGGCGCAGGGAAGACATATATCGGCGGCGTGATCGAGCAACGCCTTGGTATCCCCTACCTGAATGCGGAACCGATTTTTCTTTCCCACGCGAAGACGGCGACCACGACAGGCTATGAACGGCAGAAGGAAGGCTTCGCGGTGGTCGAAAGCGCGCTTGATGAACTGATGCAGCAGCGCGGCGAGGCTTCCTATGACACAACGGCCGCCGCGGAGTATTTTCCCACGCTGCTGAAAAACCTGCGCAGCAAATACGATGTCAAACTCATCCGCGTGCTGGCAAAGCCGGATACCTGCCTGCAGCGCGTCAAAACGCGTGATCTGTCACGCCATATCCCCGTCACCGATGAGCACGTCATGGAAGTGAACGACATCGCGATGAAAATTGACCTTCCGTGGGATCTTGTCATTCATAACGATCCGCCGCTGGCGACGGATAAGATTGTCATGCTTTTCAAAGGGCTGATTCCGCTTCAGTGACCCCGGTTGCTGTGGAAACAAAAAATTGTTTACATATTGACTTCGCGTTTTAGCAGGCCTAGCTTCTCGTCGTTGAACAGGAGCATGTCATGACGGTCAAGAAAAAAGGCCCCGCCCCGCAGAAGCCTATCATCTACAGCCCCGCCTATGACATCGGCGTCAAGGGCATGGAGAAGCTGCATCCCTTCGACCTGCGCAAGTACAGCCATGTCTTCAACGAGCTTGTGCAGCGCGGGTTGATCGAGCGCGGGCAGGAAATGGCGCCGGCGAAACTTTCGCGCGAGGATATCGCCTCCGTCCATACGGAAGGTTACCTGGAAAAACTGAACGACAAGCATGAACTGGCGCGCATTTTCGAAGTGCCCCTCGTTGAAAAGATGCCCGTCTTTCTCACCCGCAAGCTGATACTGGACCCCATGATCGCGCAGGCCGGCGGTTCGGTGACGGCCGGGGAAGCCGCGCTGGAAAACGGCTGGGCGATCAATCTCGGCGGCGGGTTTCACCATGCCTCGGCCGACAAGGGCCACGGGTTTTGCGCCATCGCCGACATCACTCTCGCCGTCAAGAAGCTGCGCGAGGCGCATCCGGAAATCAAAAAAGTCATGATCATCGACCTCGACGTCCATCAGGGCGACGGTCATGAGCGCGATTTCAGGAATGATACCGATACTTATATTGTCGACCTGTACAACCAGGACGTATTCCCCGGCGACATGGACGGGCGCAGGCGCGCCAATTTCAACGGCGGCATGCCGAACGGCACGGCGGACAAGGAATATCTTGAAAAACTGAAAGCCGGCCTCGACAAGGCGGCGGAGGATTTCAAGCCTGACGTTATCTTTTATGTCGCGGGCTCCGATATCCTCACAGGCGACCCGCTGGGAAGCTTCAACGTCAGCGCCGCCGGCGTCGTCAGCCGCGATGAAATGGTTTTCGACTATGCGCTGAAGAACAAGATTCCGATCGCCATGCTCTTCGGCGGCGGCTACCAGCCTTCCAATGCCGGCATCATCGCGGACTCGATCGAGAACCTCGACAGGAAATTCGGATTGCTGAAGGGAAAACCGGGGAACCCGGCGCCTTAAAGGTTACTTGCCGCCCTTGACATTCGCGTTCGACGGCTTGACGACGAACTGCGCGCGCATCGCCTGATTGTAGCCTTCGATGATTTCTTTGGGCGTGCAGCCAGATTCAAATTCCACCGACACATGCGGCAGGTGAATGATAAGCGCCTGGCCCGAATGCTCCATCAGCTGCGAGAAATGACGGGCGGCAGTGCGGATGTTGAAGCCCCCTTCTGGCGTGAATTCGATGATGTGGTCGTGATGGCCGTTGTTGCCATTCCCGTTCGACTTGCCGCCCTTTTTGCCTTTGCCTGCCATGACCATCACTTGATAACGGGGGTCAGGAGAACCTGTTCCCGCGATTTTAGTATAGCAGGTTGGGCTGAACGAACGGTTAAAAAGCACCCTAAGCTCTTGGATATCCGGAAAATATTAATGGAGCTTGGGACCGCGGTCAGGCGGCTTGAAGCCAGGCCGCACCTCCGGCAGGTATTCGACGGCCACCGAGTAATAAGCCTTCACAATATCCCTCTCCGTCGCCGCCTGCGGCACGTTCAGCGTGAAATTGGGGAAGTGGATTTCAGCGTCCATTTCAAGCTTTTTGGTCATTTTGGCGATGATGGGCGCAATCTCCTCGATCTTCGCGCCGGGCTCAGGCGTGAACTCGATAATTTCGTCGTCGTTATGGTCAAAAACGTCACCGGGCATTCCGGGCCTCATTCCTGAAGATTTGGCTGTGATTTGAAGCATCTAACCATAACTGGAGAGTCGAGGCAATAACCATATAAATATGAAAAATACTTGTCTTTCACCTCAAAACCAGTATATTCTCACCCCCAAAGGTAAAATGATGAACAGCCTCGGCATTAACAAAGAACCGAAAGATACACGCGTTGTCGTCGCCATGTCCGGCGGCGTTGACAGTTCGGTGACGGCTGCGTTGCTGCATGAGGAAGGCTATCAAGTTGTCGGGATAACATTACAGCTTTACGATCACGGCGAAGCTCTTCAAAAGAAAGGCGCTTGCTGTGCCGGACAAGATATCTATGACGCCAAGAAAGTGGCCGAAAGCATGGGGTTCGAACACTATGTGCTGAATTATCAAAGCCGCTTTCAAAACAATGTGATAGAAGATTTTGTTGATTCTTATCTTAAAGGTGAGACACCGATCCCCTGTGTGAAATGCAATCAGAACGTCAAATTCAAGGACTTACTGGAAACTGCTAAGGATTTAGGTGCGGATTGCATGGCGACCGGACACTATATCCAGCGCATAACAGGCGCGCATGGAGCAGAGCTGCACCGCGCCATCGACCCCGGCAAGGACCAGAGCTACTTCCTGTTCGCCACCACACAAGAACAGCTCGACTTCCTGCGCTTTCCCCTCGGCGGATGGACGAAGGACATCACAAGAAAGCATGCCGAACGCTTCGGCCTTGTTGTAGCGGACAAACCGGACAGCATGGACATCTGCTTCGTGCCGGGTGGAAGTTATGCAAAAGTTGTCGAGAAGTTTCGCCCCGGCGCCCTGAGCCCAGGCGAGATCGTCCATGTCGACGGTCGCATTTTGGGACAGCATGACGGCATCATCAATTATACGGTCGGCCAGCGCCGCGGCCTTGGCATCGGCGGCGGCCATACGGAGAACAACACGCCCCTGTTCGTCGTCAGCCTGAAGCCCGACCGCAACCAGGTCATCGTCGGCCCCTATGACGCCTTGGCGCGCGACACGGTGTTCATGAAAGAATGCAACTGGCTGATGCCCTCCATCCCCGAAGACGGGCTGGATGTCGAGGTCAAGCTGCGTTCCGCCCAGTCTCCCCTGCCCGCGCGTCTGTATGCAGACAGGGTTGTACTGAAGACGCCCGCTTTCGGCGTCGCGGCGGGACAGGCCTGCGTCGCCTATATCGGCAACCGCGTTCTGGGCGGCGGCTGGATCACCGGATCGGAAAACAGCAAGATTTCGCTTGCAGCATAAATTTTCAGGAAGGGCCTGAATGACCATCGCGGCTGTCGCAACGGAGAAAGAGGCCTCGTTCGAAAGCGATCATAAAGCTTTCGACAACCTGCCGCCGAAGCAGCAGGTTTACGCGACGCGGCTTGCGACGGGCGCCTTCGCCTGCCGTTCCGCAATCGTCACCTCCGGAAATTTTGTCATCGGCCTCTGCGAAACGGCCTGGAACGCGACAGTCCGCCTCCCCCTGAAGATTGCGCAGCGCGCAGTCGTGCGCACGGCGGATAAAGCCGTCGACATCGGCGCGAACCTGCCGGCGAATACGGCGGGAGGCGCGCTCGGCCTCGCCAGGCGCGGGCTGGGATGGTACGGCGGCATCGTCAAGGCCCTGAACAACGGAACCTTCATTACCGATGAAACGAAAGACCGTTCCCTCGCAAAAATCAGGGCCGCGCAGGACCGCCTCACGATAAAGCAGGCCACGCTCGCCGCGCGCCGCGCCGACCGCAAGAAAAACGCGCAGGAGACATGGGGCAAGGTCAAAAGCAAGGTGGGCGGCGCGCTCAGCAAGACCGGCCAGTTCCTCGAGTATTACGGCGCCATCGGGCTGTATCGCGGCGCCAAGTGGATTCTCGACCCGCGCCTGCCGTCAGGAAAACCCCTGTTCGGCCATGAAAAGCTGAACAAGGCTGTCGGTTTCATAGCAGCGGCCGCGATCTTTACTTATCTTTGCTTCCAGTTTTCGAAGCTGCTGGTGCTGGGCAAGATACTCCATATCAAGCTGGCGCATTCTTTCTTTACCGATACCAGCCCCCTGCACACGCGCTTTATCAAGCAGGCGGTGCTGCAGCCCGCGATCACGGTCGGCCTCGCATCGCTGAAATTCGTGACTCTGCCCGTCATCGCGGCCGCGCGCCGGCAGCTGAAGTCGACGCCTTTCACGCAAGGCGTCGCCTATCAGTACAATGTCAAGCTGCGCGCCGGGCAGGAACGCAAAATCCAGAAAGCCGCCGACAAAAAGGCCCGCGCCGAAGCCGCGGCAAAAGACGATACGCCCATCGTCCAGAAAGGCAAAAAAGCCGTGAAGGTCCTCCGCCATAAGACCTTCGGCTTCATCGGCACGTTCTTCAGGCATGTGGTCGAGAAATCCTCGCCGGAATGGTACGAGGCGCGTTACAAGCATTACACCAACCTGCATGAAGCAGAGGAAGCACGCAAAACGGAACCTGTCACCCCTCCGCCCGCAGAAACGCCGGTGCGTTATGCCTGGAAAGACCTGAACTTGAGCGAAGCCTTCACAAACGCCCAAAAACCCGCCGAACCGGAAGCATCCCCCCTGCCCGCATCGCCGGCGCCGAAACCGCCTTCCCCGCCCGGCGCCTGAAACACCAGCAGATTCAAGTTCATATTTTCCGTATTGACCTCCGCAATAAATCCGCTATGTTTTGCCTCAATTTTAACCAAGAGGGATCCATACCATGGCAAAAGCAAAAAAAGAATTTAACGTCTCGTCCAAACTGCCGCTCCACGGCAAGACCATCGCCTTCACGGGCAAGCTGGACGGCGTCAAGCGCCGCCAGGCGACGGCTGTCGCCTATGAGCTGGGCGCAACGGTGAGCAAAAGCGTTTCGGCAGCGACCGATTTCATCGTTGCAGGCGCCGCCCCCGGCAAGAAACTGCTGAAGGCGCAGGAACAGGGCGTTGAAGTGCTGTCCCAGAAAGAATTCTTTGACCTCGTGCGCAAGCAGCGCCGCGAGGAGAAGATCGCGAAGGCCATCGTTGCAAAACTGAAATAACTGGCTGTTCTGTCTTTATGCCGCCGGGTGGTATGAAAGCCGCCCGGCGGTTTCTCTTTAGTGGAAGAGAATTGTGAACACCCGCCTAAATTTCTATATGTCAAACCCATTCCCCCTATCCCTCCCCGCCTGAAAAAAGTAATATCCCGGCCACGGTATCTTTAAAGGAGTGTGCAACCATGGCTGACGACAAGCTGTCGCGGGATTTCAACGCGGGTAAAAACCCGGTTTCCGCATCTGAATTCGACCGCGCGATTTTCAACCAGGACGTGGACCGGCTGCAGGAGCTTATCGCCGCGCTGAAAATGCCGAAGGAGCAGAAGGCGGATTTCCTGACGACCGAGCTGCGCAAGGCCTGCGCGCTGGTCTATCACGGCACCATCGATGTCGGCATCATCGACGCGCTGATCGACGCGGGCGGCAAGGTGAACCAGCCGCAGGGGCGCGAGGCCTCGCCCTTCGGCATCATCTGCCAGTCGGACGACGTGACGGTGCTGCGCCACATGATCGAGCGCGGCGCGGATGTGAACGCCGACGTGAATATCGACCAGTTCGGCGCCGCCAAGCCGCTGCATTTCGCCTGCGGCCACAGCCAGAACCCCGAGATCGTGAAGGAACTGCTGAATAACCGCGCCAACCCGAACGCCAAGGGCTTTTTCGGCCAGACGCCGCTGCACATGGCGGCTTCCGCCCACCCGAAAAAATCCCGCGATGGCCAGACCGCCGACCGCACGCCCGTCATCGACCTGCTGCTGAAAGCGGGCGCGAAGATCGATATGGAGGACAAGTGGGAGCATACGCCCCTGCTCTGCCTGATCGCGCACAGCCCGGATGCGAAAGTGGCCGAAAAGCTCATCGACCAGGGTGCGAACCTGAAACACGTCAGCCGCACCGACGGCTCGCCGCTACATCTGGCGGCCGAGCGCGGCTTGCACGAAATCGTCGACCTGCTCATCCGCAAGGGCGCGCCGCTGCTGCTGAAAAACGCGCAGGGACGCACCCCGTCGGAACACGCGCAGCAGCACCTCGACGGCATGCGCAAGGGCGGGAATGAAGCCCTCGCCGCGCGTGCCTCTGACATCGGCCCCACGAACGACAAACCGTCGGTCGACTACAGCAAGGTCCTGCAGCGCCTTGCCGACGCCGAAAAACAGCTCGGCAACCGCGGTGTGCGGAACCTGATCAAGCGCAGGTGGGGCAAGTAGGCTTCCCCTTCCTCGTCACCCCCTCCCTCCTCGTCATGCCCGCCTTGCGCGGGCATCCGGAGCGCGTCTGCGCGTCACATGACTCATATGACGGCCATGCAAATGCATGCGGTGCATGACCGGCCTCCGGACCCCCGCGCAAGGCGGGCATGACGGGGACTTCGAAATCCCCCCTTGACTTGCCAGCCCCGCGCCGTAGCATGGCCTATCATTCAATGGAGCGACCCCATGTTTTTCAAGAAGCGCCGCGAGGCCAAAAAGGCAGCGGCAGCCGAGCTGCGGCAGAACATCATCGACGAATTCCAGGAGCGGTTCGAGGCCGCGGGCAAGCTCCCCGATCCGGCGGAAAAAATCCTGAAGCTGCAGGACATCGCCAATGACGTCGAGGCGGTGCTCGACGAGCTGTCCGGCGTCGCCGCGAAGGACGCGGAGAAGAAACGCAAGATATTCATCTGGACCGCCACGCCGACCGCCATCGTGGCCTCGGCCGTCTATCCCCCGGCCCTGATCGGCCTGGCCGGCATGGCCGCAAGCGTCTACGGCGGCAAAAAGCTTGGCAAGAAGCTCAGCGAAATGGCGGAGCGCAAGAACCTCGAGAAGGAAAAGCCCTTCATCGACGCGCTGAAGGGCCAGCAGGCCCAGGCGCTGGAAGCGCAGGACGCCGCCGTGAACGATAACGCCCGCGGCATCGCCGCCTCGAAAGGTTTTGACGATGTCCTCCAGCGCGTGCCGCGCCTGCGCGAGAAATTCGCGGCAGCGCTTGGCAAAATCGTCGCCGAGCAGGACAACGCCCAGAAACCCTCCCCCACCAACCGCCGCCCGGATGGGCCGAAGCCGGGGCTTTAAAACGCGCCACCACCTCCCCCGTCATGCCCGCGCAGGCGGGCATCCGGAAGCGCGTCCGCGCGTCACATGACTCATGCGCGGCAGACGCCGCGCGGGCCAGACCCCCGCCTGCGCGGGGGTGACGGCCCTCACTGAGGGCCCAACACCCTGAAAAACCCTGAAAAAAGATATACTTGACAGAAAAGCCCCCGAAAGGCATATAAATAGCACCCAAAAACTACGGTATGGCGGGGTAGCTCAGTTGGCTAGAGCAGAGGAATCATAATCCTTGTGTCGGGGGTTCAAATCCCTCCCTCGCTACCATTCTTCTTCCAAAATCGATGCAGCAGCAACTGTTTATCATAGGGATAAGCATTCTTGCATGCATGTACCATCAGAGTAGTTTGTCAACAATCATCGCTGTAGTATCTTTTATATATTCATAAGGATTTGTTTATAAGGATTAAAACATATGGCAAGGCAGTCTGCGCGGAATGAACCAAGACGTGCGCAACTTTCAATCGACGAAAAAATGGCAGCAATTCCAAAATTGCAAAAACGAATAGCGGATCTCAATGCTTTTGATCCCGCGAAGATCACCAGAGGCGATGATCCAAAAATTGAAGCACTTGAACATTCAATTGCGAGTACGCTGGACGAAATCTTTGACAGTGATACAGTCCAGCGAGATCGTTTACGGGGCGCAGAACGACTGGATGACTCCCCAATTATGATGGGAGGAACCCCTCTGCATGAAACAATTACCGCGTTAAAAGAGGGCAAAGAACGGGCTATAGTGCTACTTGATAACGTGATCAAGGGATTCAAAGAAGACATTGATTCCGATGTGCGTCCCGCAACTACCGCTTCTAAGCCAAAAGAAAATACACGCAAGGTATTTATTGTCCACGGCCATGATGATGGGGCAAAGGAAACGGTAGCGCGTTATCTCCAGAAGCTAAACCTACAACCGATAATTCTCCATGAACAACCTAGTGAGGGAAAAACGGTAATCGAGAAATTCGAGGCGCATAGCGATGTCGATTTTGCTGTCGTGCTTCTTACCCCGGATGACGTCGGAGGGAAGACGAAAGATACCTTAGAACCACGCGCGCGCCAAAATGTGATATTGGAGTTAGGCTTTTTTATGGGGAAGTTAGGCCGTAAGAAAGTCCGCGCGTTGAAGAAGGACAATGTCCAAGTACCCAGTGATTATGATGGCGTTATCTATATTCCAATGACGGGTGATTGGAAGGGAGATCTCGCCCGGGAAATAGACAAGGAAGGTATCGAAATCGACTTTAATCTCGTTTACAAAGGATGACAAACAATGGACTTATCCGACTTCGTAAAGTCAAGTCTCGTGGAAATTATTAAGGGTGTTGCTGAGGCTATCAACGAGACGCAAGGCCAAAATCATCGTGGAGTTGTAAACCCCGCTCTTGGCCACACCAGCCATTCAAATGCGGAACCAGTAAATTTTGATATCGCAGTTACAATTGAAGAAACCGGTGACGTCAAAGCCCCAGGTCACATAAGAGTCTTGGGCGGGCGAGCATCAGCAGATGGAAAAATTGCAACAAACACTGCAGTGAGCAGAATCAGTTTTGCAGTTCCGGTGGCATGGCCATCTGTTGCAACTGAACAATATAGGGCATCGTCGAAACCTAGACGTGCGAAAATGGATTACGACCCCTACGAAACATAACTAGCAGTGAAATCTGCAAATCCTAAAACCCAATACTTAACCCCCGATAGCCCCCTCACCCCCTAATCAAAGGGGCCGGAATAATTTGAAATGATAGCGAGGGAG
>SCTB01000196.1 GCA_004297545.1 Alphaproteobacteria bacterium | reverse complement strand
CGACGCCCATTGCAAATCGTCCAGCCAGAATAACTTCACGGTCATGATGCACCTCTTATAAGGTTGAATCACAACGGTGCGGACAGTACAATCAAAAAGTTAAATTGGGTTTAAACCCTAATCGATATTGAAAATCCGGGATCACGCACCTAATCAAAAATTATCAAAATCACGCTGCTTATATCTGCGCAAGCCGCGTTTTTATAACCACGGTACTGGATTCCCGCTTTCGCGGGAATGACAGCGGAGAGTTCAGCATTCAAATCCTCGGCCCCTTCGCCCCACCCGCCGGGCTGGGCCCGCCGCCGCCGGAGAATTTATTCTTCACGATCTCAAGCGCCGCGTCGAGGGCCTGTTTGGCGTTCAGGTGGGTGTTGTCGAGGATGATGGCGTCGTCGGCGGCTTTCAGCGGCGATATGGTGCGGCTCATGTCGTGGTGGTCGCGGTCGTTGATGTCCTTTTGCACCTCTTCCAGCGTCAACCCCGGCGTGCGGTCCTTGAGCTCGAGGAAGCGGCGGCGCGCGCGTTCTTCGGGCTCCGCCGTCACGTAAAACTTGATATCCGCGTCCGGGCAGACGACGGTGCCGATGTCGCGGCCGTCCAGCACGGCACCGGGGGCGTTATTGGGCGGGTTTTTGGCGAAATCATTCTGGAAGTCGCGCACGGCCTTGCGCACTTCGGGCATCTGCGCGACCACGGCGGCGGCCTCGGCCACTTCCCCCGTGCGCAGCGCCGGGTCGGCCAGCATGGCGGGCGTGATGCCCTTCCGGATCGTCTCGAGCGCCTTTTCGACATCCTCGGGCTTCGCGACATCGCCGCCGCCCTGCAGCGTCAGCAGCGCCACGGTGCGGTAGACGGCGCCGGTGTCGAGATAGGCATAGCCTAGTTCCGCTGCGAGTTTCTTCGCCAGCGTGCCCTTGCCGCTCGCGGCCGGGCCGTCGACAGCAATCACAATTTTATGAGGCGGTTCGCCGGTTTTGTTGAATTTATCTGTGAGCAAGATTACCTCATGGAAATGCGCGGATATGCCGGCATAGATTAACATAATCAAAGCCCTTTGCAAGAGGGAATTTTGCCCGCATTAACCAATCATTACACGGGAGAATGTTACATTTTCAGGGGAATGGGGAAGTACGGGGTGGGTATAATATGACAGCAACACCGGACGGCGACAGCGTCACCCTCACCGGCAATCCGCTCATCGATGCCGTTACGCAGGGCAGCCAGTGGGACTTCGGGGGCGGCGCGCATACGCTGACCTATGCGTTCTATTCTGAATCTGGCACCTCCTGGACCACGGCCTTAAAGAACGACGTCGCGCAGATCTTCGCGGCCTGGTCGGCCGTGGCGGACTTGACCTTCACGGAAGATACATCTTCCCCCGGCGACTACAAGCAGAGCACGGCGCAGATCACGCTGACCTGGGCAGGATATGATCCCGACATCCTCGCCTATGGCATCTTTCCCGATACGGACTTCGGCGACCAGGAGCTGCTGTTCGAGGGGGAAACGCGCGCGACCTATCCGAACCCGGAGGGCGATATCTTTATATTTGAAGGCGGCACCTCATACTTCAGCACCGCCAATATGTCTCCCGGCGGCGCAGGTTTCGGGACGCTGCTGCATGAAATCGGGCATACGCTGGGCCTGAAGCATCCGTTCGACAACGGGGGCAATGGCCGCCCGATCCACAACGAATACGACAGCGGCTATGACACGGTGATGAGCTATAACGATCCGCAATATGTAGATTACAACTTTATATATACCTACTCCCAAGGCTTTCAGGCAACGCCCATGCCGCTGGATATTCTCGCCATCCAGCACATTTACGGCGCGAATATGAGCTATCACACCGGCAATGACACCTACACGCTCACAAATAATGGCATCGTCAGTACGATCTGGGATGCAGGAGGCATCGACACCCTCGACGCAAGCAGCCTTTCGGCCGGGCTGAAACTGACGATTGTTGAAGGCGGACTCATGAAGTATGGGCTGTATTCCGCCACAGCCATCGCCTACAACGTCACCATCGAAAATATCACCGGCACCGCTTTCAACGATACGATCACCGGGAACGCCGCCGACAATATCCTGAACGGCGGCGGCGGAGCGGATACGATCGACGGCGGCGTGGGCGCAGATACGATCACCGGCGGCACGGGCAACAACATCCTGCTCGGCAATGCCGGCGCGGATACAATCACCGGCGGCACGGGGAATGAATCCCTCGACGGCGGCTCGGGCACGGACACGATGACCGGAAGCACGGGCAACGATACCTATGCCGTCGACAGCGCCTCTGATCTCGTCATCGAGAACCTCAACGAAGGCACGGATACGATCAGGTCCACGGCATCCTTCGACCTCTCCCTCAATGGCGCAAACATCGAGAACCTGACGCTGATGATCTTCTCGGCGGCCGTCTTCGGCATCGGGAATGACCTGAACAACAACCTGACCGGAAACGGCAACGCGAATACCCTCGACGGCGGTATCGGCGCGGATGCCATGAGCGGCGGCTCGGGCGACGATATCTATATCGTCGACAACATCGGCGATGTGATCACCGACAGCGGAGGCGCTGCGGACACAGTACAGTCATCCATAGACTATATCCTTGGCGCCACTCTTGAGCGCCTGACACTGACGGGCAGCGCCGATATCGACGCTACAGGCAACGGTTTCGTAAACATTCTGACGGGAAACAGCGGCAATAATACCTTCGACGGCGGCGCAGGCAACGACACAATGATCGGCGGCCTTGGCGACGACACCTATATCGTAACCGCGACGGGCGACGTGATAACCGAACTCGCAGGGGGAGGCATTGACACCGTTAGCTCGAGCGTTACCTGGATTCTCACAGGCGAGCTGGACAACCTGATCCTGAACGGCACGGCGGCGAACGGGACCGGGAACGGGCTTGTCAATATTATCACCGGCACCAGCCTGGCCAACTCCCTGGATGGCGGCGCGGGCGCGGATACCCTCATTGGCGGCGCGGGCAATGATATTTATATCGTCGACAATGCCAACGATGTCGTGCAGGAGACATCTTCCATTGTCACGGAAATCGACACGGTCAGAAGCTCCGCCGATGTGATACTCGGCGCAAATGTCGAGAACCTCATCATGACAACGGGCGGCCACAGCGGCACCGGCAACGGGCTGGCCAATACGCTGACCGGGTCCAGCGGCAACGATACGCTGGATGGCGGCGCGGGCAACGACAAGATGCTCGGCGGCGCCGGCAACGATACCTATTACATCGACAGCGCTTTTGATGTTATTTCGGATGGCGGCGGCATCGACGCCGTGGTTGCCGCGTTCAATTATACACTGGTTTCTGGCATCGAGAATCTGTCGCTGCTGAACGGCGCCGGCAACCTGAATGCGACGGGCAACAGTTCCAATAATATCATCACGGGCAACGACGGCAACAACATCCTTAACGGCAACGGCGGCATCGATACCCTGAGCTATGCCAACGCAACCGCAGGCGTGACGATGAACATCAGCCTGACCGCCGCGCAGGTTACCGGCGGAGCGGGCACCGATACGGTCTCGAACTTCGAGAACCTGACGGGCTCGGCCTATGACGACACTCTGACGGGCAATAACAGCGCAAACACCTTGAGCGGCGGCGTGGGCGGCACTGATACGCTGATCGGCGGGCTGGGCGGCGACACGTATGTCGTCGACAGCGTTACGACGGTGGTGCAGGAAACATCAGCCCTGACAAGCGAAATCGACACTGTTAAAAGCTCTGTCGATTACACGCTGGGACAATATCTTGAAAAGCTCGTCCTGACCTCCGGCGGACATACCGGCACCGGCAACGGGCTCAACAACTCCCTCACCGGCTCCAGCGGCGACGACACGTTGATCGGGGGCCTGGGCTCGGACAAGATGTTCGGCAATGCCGGAAACGACGTCTACTTTGTCGATGCGACGGCCGACGGGGTGACGGAAAGCCTTTCCGTCGGCGGCGGAACCGACACGGTCCACAGCACCGTCAACTGGACGCTCGGCAGCAATGTCGAAAACCTGATCCTCGAAGGCACGGCGCTGAAAGGCACCGGCAACGGCCTTGCCAATATCATCACCGGCAACAGCAGCGTGAATACCCTGAGCGGCGGCAACGGCAACGACACGCTGGACGGCGGCATGGGTGCGGATACCCTGATCGGCGGCTCCAACATAGACGTCTTCGTCTTCACGGCGGCGACGATGGACGGCAGTTCCGACATCATTACCGATTTCAGGCTGTCGCAATTCGACAAGCTGGATATTCACGACCTGCTGACGGGGTTTGACGCCCTGACCAGCGTCGTCACAGACTTCGTGCAGATCACGCAGGTCGGCACCACCAGCGTCCTCAGCGTGGACGGCAACGGCACGGGTGCGGCCTTCGTCCAGATTGCCGTGCTGAACGCCACGACAGGCCTGACCGACGAGCTGGCCCTGTTCAACAGCGGCACGCTGATCATGGATTGAGAAATAATCTGACACGACCGGCCCCTTGAGCATGCTTGTTATTGCTTGTTGGCGTTGATTAACCACGCCTTAACCGTGCCTTTGTTATAATCGGGGGTATATAACAAAAAGCCGACTTCCAAAAGGGAGCGGCATAAAAATATGGCACAGTGAGGCACGCATGTTGAGGTTCATTCTCAGCACCATTTTCCTTTATTCATCGGCGTTTCCGGCTCTCGCGCAAAGCGCGTGGTCCTGCGGCTATTGCCGCGCGGGAAGCGGCGGCAGCGGTCACAGCGCCCCGCATGGCAACGCCCCCACCCTTTACGCGCCCTACACGCCCGCCGATATCGCCCATCCGGTCAGCGGGATGAGCACGGCAATGGCGCTGTCCGTCTTCTATCCGGGCCTGATCGTTCTCATGACCATGGGCGCCTATTATTTCCTGAAGATGCTGGAGCCGCAGGCGGCGCGTAATCAGCCGAATTTCATACGCACCGCGATATCCCTGTCGGCGGTGTGGCTCGTCGGGTTTTTCCCCTTTCTGTCGTCGGCGCTGGGCGGGTTCCTGTTTTGCGTCACGGCTATCGCCTGCATCGTCGGCTGGTTCGTATTATTGCGCTTCGGCGTGCAGGGACGCACCTGGGAAAAGGCGCTGGTTTTCTGGTCGTTTTTCTTCTTCTCCCTCGTCGTCACGCTGATCGCGACGGGATACGGATCCCGCATCGGATCATCGCTGGAGCAGTTCCAGGCGCTGGGGCGCGAGATGGGGCCCGCCATTGGCCCGATATTGCTGCTGACGATGAACGTCTTTGCCGCGCGCGCGGTCTTCCGCCTCGCCGGCCTGCGCATGCCGCGCCCGACCGAGCCGGATACGGTTATCCGGCTCAAAATATATGCGCTGATTTGCTTCATGATCGTGCTCGATTTTATCGTGATGAAGTCGAATTTTACGACGCTGGCCTGGTGGGTGTCGTCGGTGCTGCTGGCCCTGCCCTCGCTGGCCTATTACGGCGCCTACTGGCTGGTCAGCCGGCTGCCTGAATCCGTGCGCGGGCAGGTGTCGCTGGCGATGTTCGTGCTGCTGACGCTGTTCCTTGTTCTGATTGCCTGCCTCGCGGCGGGGTCGACCGGCGAAACCATGCTGGCGGCGGCCGTCGCGCTCGGGCTGACGGTATCGGTGGGCCATGGCCTTGGCATTCTCTGGCACTCGGAGGCCCGGAAAGAAATTAAAGGGCTTTCCTTCCTCTTCACCATACCGGCGATGCTGGCGCTGGCATGGCTTCCCGTCGCGCTTTCCACCGTTGGTCCGGCGGAGCGGGACTTCTTTATCCGCGAACAGCTTTTGCCGAACCTGCTGAACTGGAAGACGCTCATCTGCCTGGCCCTGCCCTATGGCTACGGGATTTACTTCATCCTCTCGCCGAAGTTCACTCCCCGCGCGCGGATCACGCTCTCGGCCGCGATGATATTCTTCCTGCTGCTGCTCCACCTTGCCGCCCATTATGCGGAGTCCGCCGCGCTCGGGAGCCGCGAAGACCTGGTACTGAACGCCAACGGCCACGCCGTTCAGGAGTACTGGAAGGCAAACCAGCGATAAAAATATACACAATATCAGATAGTTAGAACAGTGTACCTCCCTTAATTTGCATAATGCTGTATAATGTTACTAAGGCTGCATTTGGGATAGGGGTTAAACGGATGGGTACAGGACCGCAGGAACCACAGGATCCGCAAGAGTCCATCAACAAAATCATGACCATGCTTGGCTTTGGGCCCGCGCCGTCGAAATTCGACCCCGCCCAGGAAAAAATCATGCGCGAGATACTCGCGACGAAGACGATGTACGATACGGAGTTCGACCGGCTGCAGGGCGTCTTTGCGCCGCACCTTGAATACCTCGATCACGGCGACAAACGCACCATTCTGTTCATCGACCCGCTGAAGGTTCAGAGCGCGCAGGCCTACGGCATCCGGCCCACCGATTTTTTAAGCTTCGCGCTGCGCGAAAAAAACCTGCAGGCAAACCCGTTCCAGCTTGCCACGCTGTTTAATAATGCGGCCAGCGTGACGGGCACCGCCCCTTCCGCCATGCCGGTGGTTGACGCCTTCAGGCACAATGCGGCGGAGGTCGTCGTCCCCAAGTCGCATATGCGGCAGGTGAACCTGGATATCCCGGGCCTCAAGCCCTCCGAGATCACGGCGCTGGTCAACTACCACGAATTTTTCCACTGCCTGCACGATAAATACGCGAAGGCCCACCCCTTCGAGAACACGCCGCAAAAGCGCGAGATGTTCGCCGACGCGGGCGCGATGCTCGAGATGATGCGCCGCGGCAAGGGCCCCGAGATCATCGACCAGATGATCGTCTGGCGCATGAAAGGCAAGGACGACACCCATGCGACCGTGCCCGCGCTGCTGGCGCTGAAGAAATACGTGAAGGACCACGGCGGCGCGGAGGGCGTGCGCAAGATGACGACGAAGGAAGTGCTCGACCTGTGCTACAAGGCGACGGAAGACGGTTCCTCCATGACCTGGATATCCAGAATGCAAAACCTGGTGGCGGCGATGCCGGATATTTCCGCGGCGGCGGCCAAGACCCAGACCCCCTCGTTCAAATGGCAGGACCTGCCGTTCAAGAAGAACCCGGTCCAGATCCTCGAGGACAAGGCCTTCGCGCTCGGCGGCAAGATAACGCCCAGGACGCTGATGCAGGCCAACAACGCGCTGCAGAAGGAATACGCCGACGGGCACGAGAAAAACCCCAACGACATGGCGGGCATGTTCCTGGCGGCCTATGTCGAGACCGCCTACATGAAAATGGTGCAGGGAACCGATTATACGGCTGCCAACGCGAAACGCGGCGCGAAGCTGAATGCCGACGACCTGCAGGAAATCGCCTTCGTGCAGAAAAAGCCGCTGAAGACGGCGGCCGCGCCGGCGCCGAAGTAGGCGGCTGAATTAGTGAATTATATGTCGAGCCCCTTGGTCCGGTTTTTCTTCAGGATTTCCACGGCGCCGCCTGACATGCCGCCCAGTACGCTTCCGGCGGCATCGGCTTTTTGCTGCGCGTCTTTCAGGCCTTCGCCTTCTGCTTTTGGCTTTTCGGGCTTCGGATCGTCTTTTTTACCCATGACCCAGTCTGTGAATTTGCTCATGATGCCTCTCCAAAAATACCGCAGGTGGAATGAATCCATTTTACGCCCGGTATGGAAAATATTTGGTTAACGTCGCGCCAGGAAAGCGCTATACGCTTCAGCCGATTGAAAAGACAGCATTTTTTTTAATCCGACGGGGCAAAGCCTCAATTCAGCGCAAGGGCCAGCTGCGGCGTCTGCTCCTCAACCTCATCGAAATTCGACACCGTGACCCCCACCAAGCGCACACCGTTCACCAGCGGAAAGACGGCGCGCACAAGGCCGATGGCGGCGTCGTGCAGCGCGCTCTGCGTGGCGACGGGCGCGGTGAAGCTGCGGCTGCGGGTGATCTGTTTGAAATCGGCGAACTTGATTTTGACCGTGACCGTGCGCCCGTAGACGCCGGCCTTGTCGCACCAGCGCCAGACATCGTCCGCCATGTCCGCTACGCCGGCCTCGATATCGGCGGGGTTGACAAGGTCCTCGCGGAAGGTCGTTTCGGCGCCGGAGGATTTGCGCTCGCGCTCCGGCTCGACGGGGCGGTCGTCTTCACCGCGGGAGATGTGATAATACCATGCGCCGCTTTTGCCGAAGTGCCGCTGCAAAAACGCCATGTCGCAGGCGCGCAGGTCCGCGCCGGTATGGATGTTCAGGGCCTTCATGCGCTCCGCCGTCTTGGGGCCGATGCCGTGGAACTTCGCGACCGGCAGCGCCGCGACGAAAGCGGCCCCCTCCTCCGGCAATATCGCGAACTGGCCGTTGGGCTTGCGCTGGTCGGAGGCCTGCTTGGCCAGGAATTTGTTGTAGGAGATTCCGGCCGAGGCGGTAAGGCCCGTCACCTCGAAGATGCGCGCGCGGATTTCCTTCGCGGTCAGGTAAGCCGTGGCGATGCCGCGCAGGTTTTCGGTCACGTCGAGATAGGCTTCATCCAGCGACAAAGGCTCGACCAGCGGCGTGTAATCGAGAAAAATCTCGCGGATCTGCCGGGAGACGTCTTTATAGACATCAAAGCGCGGCGGCGCAAAAATCAGCTCCGGACATTTGCGCAGCGCCGTCGTGGAGGGCATGGCCGAGCGCACGCCGAAACGCCGCGCCTCATAACTCGCCGCCGCCACCACCCCCCGCGCCGCGCCATGACCCACCGCGACCGGCTTGCCCTTCAGCGCCGGATTATCCCGCTGCTCCACCGAAGCGAAGAAGGCGTCCATATCGATGTGGATGATTTTGCGCATCAAACCGGGGTGATCTGACGCCATTTCACGTGCCGTCTTTCTTCTTCGCCGGCTTCTTCGCCTCGATCTGCTTGGCTAAATCGGTCAGTTCCTTCGCCGCCGCGCGCTCCGCCGCGATGGTTTCGCTCTCGCGGCGCTTCAGGTCAAAGGCTTCATAGTGCTGATGGGCGATTTGTTCCGCCGCGTCATGGCTGACCTTGCCGGCGGTTTTCAGCACGTCGCGTTCGTTGAAGCGCAGGAATTCATCCAGGCGCTGTTCCCAGTCCTTCATGCGCATGACCTGACGGCGTTGCGCGGTATCTTCCGCCGTGTCGAGGAACATGGTCACGATGCGGTTCAGGTCCGCGATTTCCTTTTCGGCCAGGTAATTCTTGGCGGTGATGACGTCGGATTTTCGTAAGGCTTTGCCCTTCTGCGCGCCCTGCCAGGTGGTGAGGCCCATGTTCGGCCTTCCGCCGTCGGCGCGGCGGGCGACCAGTTCCGCCGCCGTCATGCCGGTGACGGCATAAAGCATTTTGTTTTGCACCGTCTTGAAAAACACCTGCGCCTGATCCGACTGAGGGTCGTAATCGAGGCTGTTTGAATAAATATCTTTCACCTTCTGGTAAAACAGCTTTTCACTGGCGCGGATGTCGCGGATGCGCTCGAGCAACTCGTCGAAATAATCCGCACCGGCCGGGTTCTTCAGGCGCTCGTCGTTCATGACGAAGCCCTTGACCAGATATTCCTTCAGCGCCGTCGTCGCCCACTGGCGGAACTGGGTGCCGCGGTGGGAGCGGACGCGGTAGCCGATGGCAAGAACCATGTCGAGATTGTAGAAGGCAACCTCCCGGGAAACCTGTCTTTTTCCTTCGGTTTGAACTATTAGGAAATTCCGAATAGTTGCCCCTGTGGATAACTCCCCCTCTTCATAGATATTCTTGATGTGTTCGTTAATGGTTGGAATTGTTTTATCGTACAACTCTGCCATTTGCGCCTGACTGAGCCACACCGTGCCATCCTGCAGCAACGTCTGGATGTGCGTCCGGCCGTCTTCTGTCTGATAAAGAATGATTTCTGAGCGGTTTTCCATCCTGTAAAGGAACATAACAGGAACGTCGCGCCGGGGCAATACCGGAATTGTTTTTCGATTTTTGAAAATTTTTTCTGCCTCCCCTTCCCTGGGGGAATTGTTTTTCGATTTTTGAAAATTTTTTCCGCGGACCGGGGCGGGCGTCAGGGCATTTTCGCCCATGGCAAGGGCGGGCTGCTGCATGAAAACGGCCTAGAGGCGAAGGGGCGGCCGCGTCTGTGACTGCGGTCATTCTGGTTTCCTTTCCTGAACCCATCATACAACATAATTGCGTTTTTCGCAATTATAATTATCGAAAACGCAATATAGTTGCTTTTCCGGTTCTGGAGAAAGACCGGGTCGCAGCACCCCTTCGTCATTCCCGCGCCGCGCCATTATGCCAAATGTTTATTCGCTGCCGCCCCCGCCGCCGCAATCTCCGCCAAAGCCGCCCGCGACGCAGTCCCCCGCAACGGTATCGAAACCGCCATGCGATCCCAGGCTGCCGTCCAGATATCCGGCGGCATTGTCGCCGACGCCCCGGGGCGCGCCGTGATTTCTCACGCCGCAGGCCGTGCGTTCAAAATATTTCATCGCCCTGATTTCAGCGCGGACAAACCAGCTCCAGGCCGCCAGCCCTGCTAAACCGAAAATAACTCCCGCTGCCATGTGAATGCCCTCCCCCAAAAAAACCGCGTATCCGGAACATAACAATCATTCTCAGTCGCGGTTAAATCGAACATCCGTATAGCTCAAGTCTAGCATGGAACAAAGCGCCCGGCGAATGCGCGCGGGCTTGTCGTTGAACGCATTTAAAATTCCGCTCCGCACTACCGCGCGCAACAAAAAACCCGCGAGCCGATTCATATGATGGTGAGAGTTATTCGCGGAGGGATGAGGATGAGTTGCAGGTGCGATGGG
>SCTB01000195.1 GCA_004297545.1 Alphaproteobacteria bacterium | reverse complement strand
ACTGCTGCTGGAATACGGCGCCGACATCGACAAGCCGAACGAGCGGGGCCTCACGCCTTTGATGCGGGCGGCCTTCAACAAATGCACGCAGGTGGCGGCCGTTCTGATGGAAGGCGGCGCAAACCCCGATCTCAGCAACGTCGAAGGCAAAACCGCCGAAGCGATCGCGCGCGAGCGGTTCTTCCCCGACCTTGCGGACATGATTCACGGCTACGCCGAAGAAAAGAACCGCAAGGGGATCGCGCTCATGCGGCCGCTCAGGCTGCAGATGAAATCTTAAAAAGCACGTCATCCCGGCGAAAGCCGGGAGCCACGGACTTTTCATGCCAGTCGCAACTGTCGGCAGACGGTTTTAAATGAACATTCATTGTCCGTGGGCCCCGGCCTTCGCCGGGGCAACATTGATGGTTGAATTGGGTATGTATTCCCGAAGTTCACAGCATAAATCATGCAGGCCAATATTTTCGCTCATGCGGGCCCTCTCCCCTTGGGAGAGGGGAATTTCGATTCGCGCGGTTTTTGACGAAACGGGCTGAAACACATTCCCGTTTTCGGCCGTTTTTTCGCAAAGCAGATCAGGGTGCAGGCCGCGTTTCACCGCGTTACACAAAATTACGTTGACCGGAAAGGCTTTCGTCAGTCAGACTCGCAATTGCCTGCAAGTTTTTTGCGGGCAGGAGTTGATAGAAGATGGATTTTTATAAAAACCGCCGTCACACATTTAGAACGGATATATTCAAACGCCCCCTGTTCCTTCTTATCCTCGCTCTTTTCCTATTCCCGTTCATCGCCTGCGCCGATGAGTTCGCGGATGGTATTGCGGCCTATCATTGCCGCGATTACCAGACAGCGTTAAAGCTTTTGAAGCCAGCGGCGGACCATGGCAATGCCGACGCGCAAGAAAAAATTGGCGAAATTTATCTGGATGGATGGTGGAACGTGCGACCAGACTATGCTGAAGCCCGGAAATGGTTTCGCAAGGCTGCTGAGCAAGGAAACGTCGACGCGCAATTTTGGCTCGGCTGGATGTATGAAGAGATCGACGATGATAGCATGGATTTTTCTGAAGCCTCTAAATGGCTGCGTAAGGCCGCAGACCAAGGGAGCGCCCGGGCTATCGCCTGGCGATACTCTTCGAAAGATCAGGCGAAGGCAGCGGAATGGTACCGGAAGGCGGCAGAACAGGGGGATACATTCGCGCAGATCCAGCTTGGTTTCATGTACCAAACGGGCCAAGGCGTGAAACGGGACTTTGCGGAGGCCATGCGGTATTATCGGATGGCCGCTGATAAGGGAGATGAAAGAGGACAGTTCTTCGTCGCCAACATGTATTGGCGTGGCTTAGGCGTGAAGCAGGACTACGCGGAGGCCGCAAAATGGCATCGCAAGGCGGCGGAGCAAGGGAGCTCTACAGCACAAAATTTTATCGGCATCATGTATTCTATAGGTCAGGGCGTGAAGAAGGACCCAGTCCAAGCCTATATGTGGAATAGCCTAGCGGCACGACAGAATGAAAAACTCCCTATAGAAATTCTCGATGATCTTGCTAAGAAGATGTCGCCGAAACAGGTCGCGGAAGCAAAGCGCCAGGCCGTAGAATGGAAGCCGTCCCCATTCCCTTGTCCGGCTCCTGCAGCTACATCACCAGTAGGCAAACATCTCCAATAACAAAAACGGCACCCGGTAAAGGATGCCGTTTTTAAATCAAATCCGTAAAAATTACTGCCTCTCGTTCAGCCACTTCCCAATAGACGGCGGAACAAGCGCCTGCGCCGAACCCGACACATAGATCCCGATATGGCCGCCTTTGAAGGAGACCTCCTGGTAATCCGTAGTGCCGACGAGGCCGCCGAGCGGCTTTGAGGCCGAGGGCGGGACGAGGTGGTCGTCGAGGGCGTAGATGTTCAGGACGGGGCAGGTGATGTTTTTCAGGTCGACGGTCTCGCCGTTCAGTTCGACTTCGCCTTTCATCAGCTTGTTGTCCTGGTAGAAGTCCTTCACGAACTGGCGGTAGCATTCGCCGGCCTGGTCGGGGCTGTCGAAAATCCATTTTTCCATCGTCATGAAATTGCAGACCGACTTGGGGTTATCGAGGATATCCACCATGTCGATGTATTTCTGCGCGATCAGGCGATAGGGCTTGAGGTTCAGGAAGGTCCAGTTCATCAGGTCGCCCGGGATATTGCCGAGGCTGTCGACCAGCAGGTCCACGTCGATATGGCGGATCCAGTGGCCGAGCATGTTGTCTTCGGTCTGGAAGTCGACCGGGGTGACCATGGTGATGAGGTTCTTGATCTTCTCAGGGTGTAACGACGTATAGCACAGGCTGAAAGCGCCGCCCTGGCAGATGCCGAGCAGGTTTACTTTGTCCACGCCTGAGCGCTCAGCAATGACGTCGATGCAGCGGTCGAGATAGCCGTTGATGTAGTCGTCCATGGTCAGGAAGCGGTCGGAACGGTCGGGATAGCCCCAGTCGATAAGATAGACATCGAGGCCCTGCTCCAGCAGCCCGCGCACGGTGGAGCGGTTTTCCTGCAAATCCGTCATATAGGGGCGGTTGACCAGCGCGTAGGAGATGAGGAGCGGGGTCTTGTTCGTGGGCTCCTTGCCGGTGGGGTTCTTATAGTGGTAAAGCGTCAGCTTGTCTTCGGTATAGACGGCTTCGCGTTCCGTGACGCCCGAGGGCAGCTCGCCCACCTGGCGCAGGTTCTTGATGCCTTCCGCGAGCTTCACGTTGAAGTTCGTGACTTCCTTTAAAATCTGGTCGGGTCTGAGCTGGATTGCGATCATTTCTTGTCTCCCTTTTTGGAAGATTTGTGATGGGCCTGCTTGGCGCCCGCGGGCTTCGATTTCGTCTTGGTACCGCGGATTTCATCAATCGCCTTGCGCAGCTCGATATTGTCGCGGCGCAGGGTATGCAGGCGCTGGTGCAGGCTGTCGACTTCCGTGCGGGTCGGCAGGTTGAACTGGCCGGCCAGATCGTCCATCAGCTTGTTGGCCTGGCCCTTGTAGGCCATCAGCGCGTTCACGACTTCGCCGTAAAGCTTGGTGTATTCCTCGGACACGGCGTATTTCGCGTAGACTTCCTCGCAGATGTCCACCCACTTGCCGTAGACTTCTTTCAGCGACTTCAGCGGCTCGGCGCCCTGCGGCGGGTTGGAGACGTAGTCCTGGAAGTCATGAATGGCCTCAAGACCCACCTGCGCCATGCCCGCGTTGTATTTGCGGACTTCGGCGTTGAAATGGGTCCAGAGCTTGTAGAGATGGCTCCAGTCGTCCTGCTTCTCGCGCGTATAGCCGATGCCGGGCAGCGAGGCGTAGAAGCCGAAGGGGTCGAAGGCCTGGAAAGCGGCCTGCGGGTTCCATGCGGAGGTGTTCAGCCCCGGCGCGCCCCAGCCTTGCGGGTTCCAGCCGCCCATCGGGTTGCCGCCCATGGGGTTGGTTTGGCCCTGCCAGGCGTTCCAGCCCTGCGGGTTCCAGCTTTGCGCAAACGGGCCGCCGGTCTGGAAAGCCTGCGTCCAGGCGCTGGCGCCTTTCGTCACGGCTTCGGTGATGTTCTTGTAGGCTTCGTTGAGGTCGATCGGCTGCGTATTGCTTTGCAGCATCTGCAGGAAGAACTGCTGCAGCGAATGCAGCCATTCGTTGGCCATGTCGCCGACCGGCTTGTTCTGGCCCGAGGCTTCGTAGAAATGCTGCATCATGTCGAGGTATTGCTGGCCTGCCTGCACGAAGAACTGCTGGTAGGCGCCGGCATGCGGCTGCGAGGGGCCCATGCTGTTCTGCCATTCCTTGAAGAAACCGCTCCACTGGTTCTGGACATCCGCGGCGCTTTTCAGCTGCTGGTCGAGCAGCGTGCGCTGTCCCTGGAACCAGTTGTCCCAGTACTGCTGCCAGTCGGCGGAGCCCTGGGCGGATTTCGTGGCGGCCATGATGATACCTCTTGCTGTAGATGTCCCGTCTGACAATAAAGAAATGTGTCGATAATCACAGTGAATATATCATAACATGGTGCGCCGCAACATAAATCAGGCGTCATATAGCCAAAAACAGCGGTTTTACGGCGAAAACCGCTTGCAAGGGGTGCAGCAAAAGCGTTATGTTATCCCGTGCCGGAAGACATGATTGGGATGCATATTTTGGAGCTATCCCGGCTTCCAGGCAGAGAACAGTTGCTATTTGACCATTAGTTTCTTAATTTCAGGGAGCCTAACAATGACCGTATTAGCCATGACCAAAGAGTCGCCTCAATTAGCCGCCAATACCCAGACTGAAATTCCGCCTGTCGCACAGGCCGTTCCGCGCATCTGCCTCGTCACCGGCGGCACCGGCGGCATCGGCAGCGCGATCTGCCAGCGTCTCGCGAAAGCGGGCCATGTGGTCGCCACCACCTACCGCAACGAGGAAAAAGCCAAGGCCTGGAAAGCGGAAATGGCCAAGCAGGGCTATACCTTCCACATCTACAAGTGCGACGTCTCGAACTTCGAAGAGTCCCAGCGCGTGGTCAAGTCGATCGTGGCTGATCTGGGCCCCATTACGGTGCTGGTGAACAACGCGGGCATCACGCGGGATTCCACCCTGCGCAAGATGAGCTTCGAGCAATGGCGCGACGTCATCGCGAACGACCTCGACAGCGTGTTCAACATGACAAGGCCCGTGCTGGACTACATGCTGGAGAAGAACTTCGGCCGCATCATCAACATTTCGTCCATCAACGGCCAGAAGGGCCAGTTCGGGCAGTCCAACTACGCGGCCGCCAAGGCCGGCATGCACGGCTTCACCAAGGCGCTCGCGCAGGAAGTGGCCAAGAAGGGCATCACCGTCAACACGATTTCCCCCGGCTATATCGACACCGACATGATCCAGGCGGTGCCGGAAAATATCCGCCAGGGCATCATGGCGCAGATCCCGGTCGGCCGCTTCGGCAAGCCGGAAGATGTGGCGCACGTTGTATCGTTCCTGATGCAGGACGATTCCGGTTTCATCACCGGCGCGAATATCGCGACCAACGGCGGGCACTTTATGGACTAGGCGTCCAGCAGGAATTCAGGGGTGTGATGTGAGAGTTATCAAGAAATATCCGAACCGGCGTCTTTACGACACGGAGAAAAGCTCTTACATCACCCTTTCCCAGGTGCATGACATCATCCGCTCGAACGAGGACTTCAAGGTCGTCGACGCGGAAACGGGGGAGGATATCACGCGCTCCATCCTCATCCAGATCATCATCGACCAGGAAAACTCCGAAAACCCCATCTTCACGACCGACATGCTGACCAAGTTCATCCGCTTCTACGACGACGCGGCGCAGAGCCTGTTCGGCGAATTCCTCGAAAAGAACATGTCGATGTTCACTGAGCAGCAGAAGAAATTCCAGCAGCAGGTGGTGGAAGGGCTTATGGACAGCCCCGTCACGCGCATGATGCAGGACGTGACCGAGCGCAACCTGACCATGTGGCAGGATATGCAGCAGCGCTTCTTCGATATCGCCACCATGGGCATCCGCCCCGCCGCGTCCGGCGATGAAGCCGAAAAGCCCGCCGCCGAGCCGAAATCGAAGAAGAAGCGGAAGTAGCTTCCCCCAAAATGTCATTCCCGCGCAAGCGGGAATCCAGTACCGTAGTAATAAGAACAGCCGCCTATCAGGCTGTTCGTCAGCTGTTTTTATGACCACGGTACTGGATCCCCGCTTGCGCGGGGATGACGCTCAAGGGGGGAGCCATGGACAAAATCCGCAGCCTGAGACTTGACGGAATTTACATGCCGGTGAACGTCGAGCATGCAGCCATGAATATCGGCGCGGAGGGGCGGGTCATCGACCAGTACCCGTCGCGCGTGGATACGCTCGCTTTCGACGTCGAGGTCCGCTATCGGGGCGCGGAGCTGCGCCGCGGCTCGCATGACGGGGTGTTCGACTATATGGGGCTGTACCAGCGCCTCTGCTTCCAGCCGGTACGCACGCTGCACGGGCCGCTGGAGACCATCCTGGACGAGGTGGCGGACGCCATCGAGGTGCAGGTGGAGAAGGACAATCTCGCGCTGCTGAATACGACCGTCAAGGTGCACCGCCTCGGCCTTCTTGTCGGCGCGCCGGAACTGCAGAAGCGCCGCATGTATGACGCCGGCCCCTCGCTGCCGCGCGGCAATTACCGCTCCGCCGGCGTCACGGACGTGCCGTTGCAGGTGCGGGTGGATCATGAGTGGACGGCCGAGACCGAATATATCAGCCGGGAGCGCAACCTCTTCCCCGAAACAGTGCAGATGAGCTTTTCCGCTATCACGCCCGCGCAGCCGCTGAAGCCGGATTCCCTTGACGGGCTTTACAACTACATTAAGACCTACAAGGTCGCCGACGCTGCACAGGGAAGGGTGGTCGACGGGCCGTTCGAAATCCTGGCGGAGGAAATACTCTCCAACGTCCTCATCGACGCGGCGGCGCTGAAACCCGCCATGATCTCCGTCGGCATCACCCGTTCCGGCTACGCCCGCTGCCGCCCCACGCTGGGCGTGGAGCTGTGGCCGTAAACTGCTGTATATTCACAGTTTTTATTAATCAATTTGACGCATTATGAAAAATAAAGTAATGTATTCGATAAGCCGAGTGTGACTTCAGGGCAGCGCGGTTTTCTCGTTTAAGAGATTGTTTCTCGCCTGCCAAATCATCTGCACTCCCAAAACAGCCTCAGGATATTTTTTTAAGGGAGGTTGTTACCCATGACCGCAGACGCATTCAATCTGATTTCAGACAAGGAATTCCAGTCGATCCGCAAATCGCTGGCCAATCCCGCGGACGTGGCGGAGATCACCGCCACCTTCGGCAAGATCGCATCGCTGCCGCCCCAGGCGCAGGACTATGTGATTAGCGACCTTGAGGCAGGCTTCACCAAAGGGGTGAAATTGCTCAAGAAGGCGTTGCCGGTGATCAACTACGTTCTGGCGATGGAAGCCGGAGAGCCCGCTCTGGCGCAGGAAGTCGCGGCAGAGCCGGAAATCAGGGATATGATGCGGCAATTCCTGCTGGAAACGCATGTCGCGGCGCAGCTGATGGAGTTCAAGAAGGGCGATGTCTCGCCGGAAATCAAGCTTTACGCCGAGAAGCTCTCGCACTACACCACCGAGGAGCTGTCAAACCCCTTCACCGGCCTGAGGGCGATGGCCGCGGTTGCCGCAGCCGGCGATCCCCAGCCAGCGGTCGGCGTCAGCAACGCCTTTCATCGTCCCGGCGCCGGGGCGTGATTTTTAGTTTTCTTTCCTGAAGTCTTCAGGGCGTGGGCGGTTTGGAATCCGGCTTGGCGGGGGCCGCTGCGGCAGGCTCGATCAGCCCGGCCGCGGTTGCGGCGCGCGTCCATCTTTCCGCAGAGGGCGCCTGTATCAGATCATCCAGGCTCATCGTGGCCGGCATCCACATGCCCATCTGCGATTCAGCCTCAAGCTGGCCTGCGCCCCACCCGGCATAACCCAGAAAGACCATGGCGTTTGCGGGCTTCTTTGCGAGCAGGCCGGCGGGTTCGATCCCGCCTTCGGCGGTGGGATAAAGGGCGGTCACGGCGTAGCCTGTGGCGCTCAAGGGGCGCGATGATTCAACGCTGTCTTTGGCTGCATGGAGCATCAGGAGCGCAGGAGCGGGCATCGGGCCGCCTTCGAACAGGGGGCCCTTCAGGGGCGCGCCAGAGATATTGGCGCCGATAACGCCGCCGTCTTCGCCGCGGGCCAGCACCAGGATGACCGACTGGCCGAAAAAGGGATCTTGTAGCTCGGGATGCGCGATAAGGACGGTGCCTGGTTCAAAAGTCCTGGTGCTCATTGAAATACCCTCGTTTTTATAATTGTTGTGCCGGCTGGATGCCGTGGACGAAAGGCAGGCTAGCACAGGGTAAAATATTATGTCAATAGATGGGTGGCTTTAATTCTCGCGGAACGTATAAACCCGCTCCTCCGTCACGCACATGTCGAGCGGGTAGTCGTGCGTTTCGACGGGCACGCGGTCGTAATACTGAATCTGGAAGGCGACGCCGATGGTGCGGAATTTGGTCTTTGTCTTCAGGTAGGCGAGGGTTTGGTCGAAGTACCCCGCGCCGTAGCCCAGACGATGCCCTTTTCCGTCGAAGGCCAGCAGCGGCATGATGATGACGTCGGGGATATGCGGCGGCGTCTCGTCCGGCACCGGTTCCATGATGCCGTGGATCGTGCGCTGGAGCGGCGTGCTGCGCGTCCAGACGCGGAAGGTGATCAGCGTCTGGTTCGGCGCCGTATAGGGCATCAGTGCGGTGTATCCGCGCTCGATCAGCACGTCGAGGATGGGCAGGGGGTCCACTTCGGCATTGAAGGGGATATAGGCCGAAATCCCGGCGCCCCTGGGCAGGTAGACCGATTTCAGGAAGTTGTCGCGGATGGCCAGCGCCTTCTGCGCCCGCTCTTCGGCAGGCAGGGCTATCCGCCGTGCATAGGCCAGTTCGCGTAAGGATTCTTTGGTATGGCGGGTCAAGGCCGGATAAGCCCTTTCCGGGGAAAAAACCGCCCCTTTTCAAATATTAGCGCCTAATCCGGCCGGACAAAAGAGTCAGGTAACGTATTGATTATGTTAATATTTAGAACTGGGGTCTTGACTTTAAATGGTCGAATAGCTATATGTTGCAGTGCAGCAATGATGCAGTGCAGCATTACTGATTCTTTTGTGACTATTAAACACACCACCCATAAGGAGAAAGACCATGACGACCGAAATATTCGAGACCCTGAACAAACTGACCCAGCAGACCCTGGAAAACTGGAAGAAACTCGGCGAAACCAACCTGAAAATCGGCCAGAGCCTTCTGTCCGAGCAGGTCGAACTGACCACCGCTCTCGTCGAAGCCACCACGAAATCGGCTGAAGAAACCTCCAAGACGAAAGACGTCAAGGAAATCGCAGCCCTCCAGGCCGAACTGGCCCAGGAAACCGGCAAACTGCTGATGGAAAGCGCGCGCTCGACCGCTGACATCATTGCCGAAGCCGGCAAAGTGTACAACCAGCTGTTCGAAACCAGCCTGAAAGCCACCAGCGAATACGCTGGCAAAGCTTCCGGCAAAGGCAAAAAAGCCGCCTAATATTATTGTTAGGTCGAACATCTAAAAACGCTGGAAGCAGACATGACTAAAAAAGACACTGCAAAACGGGTAGCTCTCGTCACCGGGGGCGTGGGCGGCATCGGTTCCGCGATATGCAAGGAACTGGCCACCAAGGGCTTCAAGGTGATTGCGGGCTACCATCCGGCGGAAGAACAGACCGCGCAGGAGAGGCTGAAGGAATGGAAACGAGAAGGACTCGATGCTGACATCGCGTCCGGCGACGTTTCATCCTTCTCCTCCTGTGCGGAATCTGCAAAAAAGATCCTCGACAAGTACGGCCATGTGGACGTGCTGGTCAACTGCGCGGGCATCACCCGCGACAAGACGCTGCGCAAGATGTCGGAAGACGAATGGCAGTCCGTTCTCAACGTCGACCTTAACAGCCTCTTCAACGTCACCAAGCAATTCATCGACGGCATGTCCGACCGCGGTTTCGGCCGCATCGTGAACATTTCTTCCGTCAACGGCAAGAAAGGCCAGTTCGGCCAGACCAACTATTCCGCGGCCAAGGCGGGCGTCCACGGCTTCACCATGGCGCTGGCCCAGGAAGTGGCGCGCAAGGGCGTGACGGTCAACTCCGTCTCCCCCGGCTACGTCGAAACCGCGATGACCAAGGCCATCCCGCCGGAAATCTCCAAGCAGATCGTCTCGCAAATCCCGCTCAACCGCATGGCGCAGCCCGACGAGATCGCCTATGTGGTCAGCTTCCTCTGCGACGACCGCGCCGGCTACATCACCGGCACCAATATCTCCGTCAACGGCGGGCTGTTTATCTCGTTCTGAATTCCCTTTCAGAGAGTGGGCCTGATCCCGGCTGTATTCCGTTATGAATAACGCCGGAAGTGCATATTTGACATGCATTATTGGGATTTTGACGCAGGTCACAGAAAATTTCTTGCGCAAATCCATAAGGCGTGGTGATGTTGCATTGCACAAAGGAGGGATAGATGAATCTGAAGCATAGCGCCCGCAAGGGATTGCAGATTTCCGTGACAGGGACCGCATTGGCGGTCTTTTTTTTCGCCCAGAGCGCGCTGGCGGCGAAGCCGGTCTCGCTGGAGGAGCTGCAGAGCCAGGTCGAGAAGCTTTCGCAGCAGGTGGAAAAGCTGACCGGCCTCGTCGAAAAGCAGGGCGATGTCATCGCGGCGCAGAAGTCGCAGATCGACGCGCAGAAGACGGCGCTCGCGACGCAGGGCGAGAAAGTGGCGCAAACCGCGCAGGAACTCGACAAGGCGGCGGCGAAGATGGCCGCCGTCAAGCCGGCCGCAGGCGGGGACGAAAAGCCCCCCGTGAAAATCACGATGAGCCCGATGCCGAAGTTCGAATCCGCCGACGGCAAATATTCGTTCCAGCCGATCGGGCGGTTTCATATGGACATCACCTCCTTCGACGAGGACAAGAGCAGCCAGCCCAATAACGTGAACTTCCGCCGCTCGCGCCTTGGCTTCAGGGGTAATCTCGGCGAGGATTTCAACTACAAGGCCGAGGTGGATTTCGCTGAGGAAAAAGTCAACTTCAAGGAAGTCTACCTCGCCTATACGGGCTTCGATCCGACCGAAATCTGGCTGGGTAACTTCAAGCCGCCTCTGGGCCTCGAGCAGAACACGAGCACCAACTACATGCCCTTCATGGAACTTTCTCCTGCTTCGAAAGTATTCACGCGCGACGAGAGTGTCGGCGGCGCGCTGAAAACGGGAGGGAAGGAATGGAGCCTGGCGGCTGGCGTCTTCAACGAGGACGCAGGCAACAACGACACCACGCAGGACGAAAGCATCTCCGTCGATGCGCGCGCTTCCGTCGACTTGTGGCGTGATAACCCGAATGTCATCCACCTTGGCATCGGCGGCAGCATGCGCCGGATCGGCGCGGCCACGACCTTCAAGGAGGAGACGAAGCCGGCCGGCACAGGCAACAACCTTGTCTCGACGGGCACGATTGCAAGGGTCGATAATTCCTATGTCTACGGGCCGGAAGCCGCGGCGGTCTTCGGGCCGTTCTGGGCGCAGGGGGAATACTTCCGCAATCACCTCGACATCGCGGAGGCGCCGGATGCGTCTTTCGACGGCTGGTACGCGCAGGCGGGCTTTTTCCTGACCGGCGAAACCCGCCCTTATAAAGGCAAGATCGGCAATTTCGACCGCCTGAAGCCCCTGCATCCCTTCAGCCTGAAAAACGGCGGCTGGGGCGCGTGGGAGGTGCTGGCGCGCTTCGACGAGCTTGACCTGAACGATGTGGCCGCCGGTATCACGGGAGGCAGGGAGAGGGACACCACCGTCGGCCTCAACTGGTATCCCATCGACAACGTGCGCTTCATGGCGAACTATCTCTGGGCGGACACGGATGATAACGCCGTTACCGCAGACGACGACCCGGAGATATTCATGTTCCGCTCGCAGTGGGACTTCTAGCAGGCTGCTGAAAAACCCTAAATGGCAAAAGGATTGGATTTTCAGCCGCCTGCTAGCCCCCTCCCCGTTGGGGGAGGGGGAAGAAGGCGGTTTATACCTCCTCATCTCACGCGGTTTCCATTTGGTATCCGCAGCCATAGGGCTCGGACAGCATGTAGGACAGGATGGACTTGCTGGTTTTTTCGCTCGTCGTGGCTTCCCGCAGCCTTTGCTGCAGATGGACGGCGAGTTCGCGCTCGCTGACGATGCCGACGAGCTTGCGGCCGTCGAGCCGGCTCACGACGGGCATGAAACGGTAGCCCCGGCGGAGCATCAGATCGGCGGCGTCCTCGATGGGCATGTCGTCATCGAGCGTTTCCGGCCGGCGGATCATGACATCGTCTACCCGCATGTCGTCGATGTATTTCCGCACGTTAGAGGCATGGATGGACTTGCCGCTGGTGCGCGCGAAGATGTGGCGCAATATCGCACGCTCGGTCAATAATCCCGACAGCCTTCCGTCTTCGTCGATGACCGCCGCCGCGGCAATATCGCTTTCCTGCAGCAGCGGCAGGATGATCTTGACGTAATCGGTTTCAAAGAAGGAAGGACTGTGCCGCCGCGACACGATGTCGCCAATCGTCTTCAGCGGCTTTTGGGACTGGTTGGTGTTTGCTGCGATCGGTCTCATGGCTATGCTCCTTTCACTGGCACGAGATGGATAACAACAGTTGTTGACGGAGGTCACAGTCTCAACAGACAACGCCCTCCTGAAAACATTTACGCCGGAAGGTGCTGGGCGGATTTGAAAAAATATTGCTTTTTTGTAAAATAAAAATACCCGCTTTGGCGGCCGCAAACGCGGAATTTGTGGCGAATTCCAGGGGCAAAATACGTAACCTTTCTGCTTCTGCCGCATGATTTCTGCTATCCTTGCATCATGAAAATCTGGGTGGATGCCGATGCCTGTCCGCAGGCGATCAAGGAGATCCTTTACCGCGTCGCGGAGAGGGTGCAGATATTGGTGACGTTTGTCGCGAACCGGCGCATTTATGTGCCGCCCTCCGACTTCATCCAGCTTATCCATACGCCCGCGGGGCCGGACGTGGCCGACGGCGAGATCGTGGAGCGCTGCGCTCCGGGCGACCTCGTGATTACGGCCGACATTCCCCTTGCGGCGCGGGTCGTCGAAAAGGGCGCGCTGGCCCTCGACCCGCGCGGCAAGCTATACGATGCGGAGAATATCAAGCAGATATTATCCATGCGGGATTTCATGGACTCATTGCGCGGCAGCGGCATCGAGACCGGCGGCCCCGCCGGCTTCGGCCCGCGCGAGCGCAACCTGTTCGCGAACGAGCTCGACCGCCTCGTCGCGCTGAAATAGGTCTGGTTAAGATAATCGCTTGATGATATAATAGGTGTGTGTCCCCAGATATCCGAAGGCGCTTCGACGAGCTTATTTAGGTGTGTGTCCCTGCGCTTTTTCGGAGGCTGCCATGAACATCGAAGCCACTCTCTACGGCGACCTGATGGAGAAATACTACCGCCGCTGGCGCGTTATGGGTTTCACGCAGACCGACAGTCCAGAAGAATTCTACGGCTTCCACTACAACCATGTGGCTGAAGTCCACGTCCACAAGCAGGGTGAAGGCGACGGCATCTGGTTCCGGCTGCACGATGGCCGGGTGTTCGACATTATGGGCCATCCCGACGAGCCCGACCGGCTCTGGTACGACAAAACCGCGCACTAAGAGGCAAGCGGATCGGGTTAGGCACTCCGATTACCGTTTCCAATAAGGCGAATCCGGCATGACCGTTGCCGGTGAGATTTGGAGCTCAAGCCCCATGCTCGCAAGAAGTTTCAATGTTTCAAGGCTGAAGATACCCGCAAAGCTCCCTTCATCCTTTGTCTCAACAGGGCACAGTGTAAAAAAAGCGTATGCGATTCCAGCATCACGGGCCGCCAGTGCATCCCCGACTCGTGAATGGGCGGTAAGAAAATCACGGATTTCATCATCCATTGTGTCAAGGTGAAAGCGATACCACGGGGACGCATAGAGCCATGCATCTACAATAGGCACTTTTCGTTTCAGTCCGATTTGCTTTATTGTCCCACTGGGAATCGATGCAATCAATGCACATTTATCAATGCTGGCTTTCGTTCCATCAATGTCTATTCTGCCAAGCAACTTAAACATGCTTAATCCACAAAATCTGTTGCTTTGCCACACATAATCAAGCTGCTTCTGCAGCCGGTATTTAACCGGTTATTCTTCAGCTAGCGCGGAACCCGCGGTTTTCAAGGAAATTTTCGGAAATCCGCACACGGGCGTAAACATTCCGCCGATTAAACTATTGTCCAAAAATATTTTTAGAGAGAATGCATAACGCAAGAAATTTACGGTTGATTGACAGCGTCAAATGTTTTTAGCCTTCATTATAAAAGATAATTTTTCCCAAAATGAGAAAAGCGATGCAAGTATAAATTCTCAAAATGGGAAATTTTTTTTAATGGGGTAGGGATAGTTTGATGATTACCTCACGAACGACGCCGATGTCCGCAGCTTCAGGGTGAGGGGGTGCTTGACGGTGACGGGCTTTTCCAGCGGCATGCCCTGGTCGCGCCAGTCTTCGAAGCGGATGCGTTCTTCGATGGTTGTTTTGATGGCGACGCCCGTTTCGGGATTGCTGAAACTTTTGTTCAGCTCCGTCCATTTAAGCGCCGTGTAGCCCTGGTGGTCTTCAACATCTGTCTTCGCGCCATGCTGGATGAGCATTCTGGCGATATCGGCCTTGCCCCAATATCCCGCCCAGATCAGCGCCGTGTAGCCGGAGGTGTTGACTTCATTC
>SCTB01000194.1 GCA_004297545.1 Alphaproteobacteria bacterium | reverse complement strand
CAGTTTCTAACACACTCTCAAGGAAAGGCCGCCCCCTGCAAGGGGCGGCCTTTTCGTTGCTTGACGTCGTGAAGTAATCTTGTTACTCCCTTCTCTTCTTAAAACATTGTAATAGTGGAGGAAAAAATGGCGTTCGACTGGAAACAAAAGCTGAAAGAGGGCAAAGCCGCTGCAGGCGCCGCATTTACACAAGCCGTCGAGACGGGCAAGAAAATCGCCGTCAAAGCGGATGAAAAGCTGACGGCGCTGGACGACAAGATGCATGAAGGCACCGTGAAATTCGTCAACAAGGTTGAAGAAAAAATCGTCGCCCGCCGCAAGAAAAAGGAAGAGCCCAAAAACGACGGCCCGGCGAACAACTGAAATTGGCGCCAAAAATGAAGAAGACCGCCCCTTGTTGTAACGGCGGTCTTTTTTATTGATGAGTTAACCAATTTTGCATATTATGTAAATAACTTTCCCCCTCGCTGCCCTATCCCGATGTGGTATAAGGTTTCCCGATAAAAGGAAACGACTTTAAAGAGGATTGGCTTGGCCACACCGCGCCATAATATTCTGGTTTTGAACGGACCCAACCTGAACATGCTGGGCGTGCGGGAGCCGCAGGTTTATGGATTCCACACCCTTGCCGACATCGAGGCCGATTGCCAGGAATACGCCGAGGAGCTGGGCTTCGCGGTGGATTTTCGCCAGACCAATTCGGAAGGCGAGCTGGTGACGCTTATCCAGCAGGCGCGCGGCGCCTGCTCGGGCCTCGTGATCAATGCCGGCGCCTATACGCATACCTCCATCGCCATCCATGACGCGCTGAAAATCCTCGAGGTGCCCATCATCGAAGTTCATCTCAGCAACCCGCAGGCGCGGGAAGCTTTCCGGCATACATCATATATTTCCCCTGTCGCCAAGGGCACGATCTGCGGCTTTGGCGGTCACGGCTATATTCTGGCGCTGAATGCGCTGCGCTCGTTGCTTGAAGGATAAGAAATGACAAATACAAAAAAACTGGAGAGGAATACCCCCATGCCCCCGATGACCATCGACCATGAGGCCATCAAGAAGCTGGCAGGACTGCTGAACGAAACGGGCCTGACCGAGATCGAGATCACGGAGGGCGACAAGCGCCTGCGCGTCTCCAAGTCGGTGACGTATCAGCATGTCGCGGCGGCTCCCGCAGGCGGAATGATTGCCCATGCGCCGGTTGCCGCAGCCCCAACCCCGGGCGGTACCGTTTCCGCCATTTCACCGGAAAGCCATCCGGGTGCGGTGAAGTCGCCGATGGTCGGCACGGTTTATCTGCAGTCCGAGCCCGGCGCGCCACGCTTTATCACCAAGGGCGCCAAGGTGAAGCCGGGCGATACGCTCTGCATCATCGAGGCCATGAAAGTCATGAACCCGATCAAGGCGGAGAAAGGCGGCACGGTCGCCGATGTCCTGATCGACGACGCACAGCCCGTCGAATTCGGGCAGGTGATCGCGATTATCGAGTAAAGAGGGTAGTACCCTCACCCTAGCCCTCTCCCAAGAGGAGAGGGGACTAACGACGTCCTTCGGACGAAAATATAGTTTTATAATTTCTTTCGCGCAGCGAAAGTCAGGAATCCCCTCTCCCTCTGGGAGAGGGTTAGGGTGAGGGTACTTCGGAAGGAATAGGAAACCATGTTCAAAAAAATCCTCATCGCCAACCGCGGGGAAATCGCCCTGCGCGTCGTGCGCGCCTGCAAGGAAATGGGCATTGCGACCGTCGTTGTGCATTCCACGGCAGATGCGAACGGCATGGCCGTGCGCATGGCCAACGAAAGCGTCTGCATCGGGCCGCCGCCCTCCCGCCAGAGCTACCTGAATATCCCGGCCATCCTGACCGCCGCATCGCTGACTGGCGCGGACGCGATCCATCCGGGCATCGGCTTCCTCTCCGAAAACGAGGAATTCGCGCGGATGGTGGAGGAGCACGGCTTTACCTTCATCGGCCCGACCCCTGAGCACATCGCCAGCATGGGCGACAAGGCGGTCGCGAAGGACACGGTCAAGGCGCTGGGTCTGCCCCTCATCCCCGGTTCGCCCGGAATCGTGAAGGACGCCGACGAAGGCCTGAGCCTCGCAAAGGAAATCGGCTTCCCGGTTCTTATCAAGGCTGTCGCGGGCGGCGGCGGCAAGGGTATGAAGGTAGCACGCTCCGAAGACGAGTTCCGCTCCTGCTTCACGATGGCGTCGTCCGAAGCCAAGGCGGCGTTCGGCAACGGCGACGTCTACATGGAGAAATACCTTTCCAACCCGCGCCATATCGAGATCCAGCTGCTGGGCGACACGCACGGCAACGCGGTGCACCTGGGCGAGCGCGACTGCTCCATCCAGCGCCGCCACCAGAAAGTCATTGAGGAGGGGCCCTCGCCCATCCTGACGCCCGAACAGCGCAAGTTTGTCGGCGATCTTGCCGCCTCCTGCGCGCGCAAGATGGGCTATCGCGGCGTGGGCACTATGGAATTCCTGTTCGAGGACGGAAAATTCTACTTCCTGGAAATGAACACCCGTTTGCAGGTGGAGCATCCGATTACCGAAATGATCACGGGAGTCGACCTCGTCCGGGAGCAGATCATGGTCGCAGCGGGGAATAAGCTGCCCTTCCGCCAGGAAGACATCAAATTCAGCGGCCACGCCTTTGAATGCCGCATCAACGCCGAGAATCCTGCTACCTTCATGCCGTCGCCCGGCAAGATCACCCGCTTTCACGCGCCCGGCGGCTTGGGCGTCCGCATGGACAGCGCCATTTACGAGGGTTATACTGTGCCGTCCACCTACGACAGCCTGGTGGGCAAGCTCATTGTCCACGCCAAGACGCGGGAAGAGGGCCTGATGCGGGTGCAGCGCGCGCTCGAGGAAACGATCATCGAGGGGATACAGACCAACATCCCCCTGCATGAGCGCATCATTCAGGAGCCCGACTTCCGCGCCGGAAAGTTCAACATCCACTGGCTCGAGAAAATGCTGGCGCGCCAGAAGGAAGAAACCAAGAAGGCAGCCTCATGAAACGCTTCGCCTCCCTGTTTGTCGCCGCTGCACTCTCGCTCTCGTCTATCGCCTATGCAAAAGGATCCGAAAAATACATTTTCGATCCCGCCCATACCCAGATTTTGTTCTCCGTGAACCACCTCGGCTTTTCGTACCCTCACGGACGATTCAACAAATTCAGCGGCGGCTTCACCTTTGACCTGGCGCATCCCGAGAAGTCCAGGGTCGACATTACGGTGGATACCAACAGCATCGACATGGCCTCCGAAGACTGGAACCGCATGATGAAAGGGGACAATTTCTTCAATGTGAAGAAATTCCCGGCGATGACCTTCAAAAGCGCCAAGATCGAAACAACCGGAAAGAACACTGGCAAGGTGATTGGCGACCTGGCCATACTGGGCGTGACGAAACCCGTGACGCTGGACGTGACCTACAATAAATCCGGCATCCATCCCTATAACAAGAATTACGTGGCGGGTTTCTCCGCGACGACAAAAATCAACCGCACGGATTTCGGCATGACGTGGGGCCTGCCCGGCATCGGCGAAGAAGTGACCGTCGACATCCAGGTCGAGGGCATCCGGCAGGACTTCGAGGGGCTTTCAAAAAAATAGGCCATGCAGTTCAGGAACACGAAAGAGCGCTTCGGCGCCGTCACCAAGACGTTCCACTGGACGATTGCGCTTTTCATCGCCTGCCTGATCTGCCTTGGCATATACTTGGAGGATTACGCAACCACCCCTGAAAAGATCAGGCTGTTTCCCGTGCACAAGGAGTTCGGCATCTGCGTGCTGATGCTCGCCACGGCCCGCGTGCTGTGGCACCTGTATTCGCGCCCGCCCGGATCCCTTGCGAGCCTGAAAGCCTGGGAGACATGGGGCGCGCGCATCGCGCATGCCCTGCTCTACCTCGCCATGTTCGTCATGCCCCTCTCGGGCTGGCTCCTGTCCTCCGCCGCAGGAAAATCCGTGAGCTTCTTCGGCCTGTTCATGCTGCCCGATCTCGTGGCGAAGAGCGAAGAGTTGAAAGAGTTCTTCGAGGAAGTGCACGGGATCGCCGGCTGGAGCCTGATCCCGCTGATCGCTCTTCATGCCGCCGGCGCCCTGAAGCATCATTTTATTGACAAGGACATCACCTTGCGCCGCATGCTGCCATTTGGACTGAAAGATCAGGGGGAGAATTCGCCATGAAAAAAAGATTCATTTCCTTTATCGCCCTGGCGGCGCTGGCCGCCTCGGCCGCCCTTGCGGCGCAAGCGCCTTCGGAAAAGAAGGCGGCGGCCCCCGCCGCCGTTCCCGCGCCGGCTCCACTGCCCCCCGCGAAGAAGTGGGACATGATGGCTGACAAAAGCTCGATCGTCTTTCACGGCAAGCAGATGGGCGCGGATTTCACGGGCTCGATCGGCAAGTTCACGCCGGAGATTTACTTCGATGAAGGCCATCTCGACCAGTCGAAAGTAACCGTCGACATCGACATGAACAGCATCGACGGCAACGATCCGGAACGCAACAAGAGCATCAAGGGCGCGGACTGGTTCGACACCGGGCGATTCCCGACCGCCCGATTCGAGACCACGAAATTCACCAAAACCGGCGAACATGCTTTCACCGCCGATGCTAATCTGACAATTCACGGAATCGCCATTCCCGTCCAGCTGCCGTTCAAGCTGGAATACCAGGCGGTCGGCTTCGGGCAGGACCGCGTGATTATGACCGGGTCTGTCACCCTCGACCGCTCGAAATTCCAATTGGGCCAAGGGGATTGGGCCGACCCCAGCGTTATTGCAAATGAGGTTCCGGTAGACGTCAAAGTCACCGCGACAGCGGCCGGCGCGGATCTGCCGCCGCAGGCTCAAGGATCGCCCGGCAAGACCGCAACCCCCTGATTTTAATTTGGGATTTTGGGCCTTTTACGTTAGCATCAACGTAATGAGAACCTTGTATCATCTCTGGCTGCATCCGTCTTCCCGGAAGGTGCGAATTGCGCTTGCGGAAAAGAAGCTCGACTTCGACCTCAAGATCGAGAAAGTCTGGGAGCGGCGGACGGAGTTCCTGGCCATCAACCCGGCCGGCGATGTTCCCGTCCTCATCGAGCCCGACGGCACCATTCTCACCGACAGCCAGGTCATTTCGGAATATTTGAACGAAGTTTACAATTCCATCGACCTCATGGGCCGCGACCCGCTGCAGCGGGCGGAGACGCGGCGCCTGGTCGCCTGGTTCGACCAGAAGTTCAACGCCGAAGTGACCGAGAACCTGGTCGGCGAGAAAATGATGAAGCGGTTCCTGAAAATGGGCGAGCCGCACGGCCCATCCATCCGCGCGGGTCACGCCAATATCCATTACCACCTTGATTACATCGGCTTCCTGACGGAGCGCCGGCGCTGGCTGGCGGGCGACGACATTTCCATCGCCGACGTCACGGCAGCCGCGCATCTCTCCGCCATCGACTATATCGGCGATGTGCCTTGGGACGAACACAAGGCCGCCAAGGACTGGTACGCGCGCATCAAGTCGCGCCCGTCCTTCAAGCCGCTGCTGGAGGACGTCATTCCGGGTTTCTCTCCGCCCAGCCATTACCAGGACCTGGATTTTTGACATCAAATGGACGGGCGGGTCATGGCAACAGATAAGCATACGATAGAGCCGTCCCTGAAAGACAAAAAGCTGTTCTGTTTCGGTTATGGCTATACGGCGAGCTTTTTGTCCGAGCGCCTGCGCAAATTCGGCTGGAAGATCGCCGGCACCACGACCGACCCCGAAAAGAAAA
>SCTB01000193.1 GCA_004297545.1 Alphaproteobacteria bacterium | reverse complement strand
GCCATGCATCTGCTTCGTGACGCCGGTCGCCTGCGTCATGGGACTGAACCAGATGGCATTGAATTTTAAATCCGCCGCATGCTCGAGCAGCCATGATTCACCTTTGGGGTCATCCAGTCCTGACCAGTTGCTGATAGAGCCCACAAGGCGGGGCGGAACATAATAAATGCGATGGCCGGGCAATTTTCGTACTCGGGTTTTGGAAATGATGAAACATCGTACTAAGATTTCCTTCCCCGGCAATATTAATTTGCGCAAAAATTACTTTGAATTTCCATACGTATTTTCTGGAATCTGTTTTTTCCAAAACACTGAAACAATCGAAAACGGAAATGTCAAATGTATGGAAAATTTTTAAGGCTGGGCCGGGGCGGCCATGCTGTTGGCAGCCTTCTTGACGGCGCGCGCTGCGAGCGTCAGGTCCGTCTTGAGGATATCCTCAACCGGGGTGTGATAAACCAGAACGTCACGCACGATGGGCCGGTTCTCGCCCGCGGCGCCCATGCGCTTCAGGCCGTTGTTTTCAAGCGCAAGAAGATCATTGTCCGTTACAACGACAGAGCCTTGCTCGGGCTTCTTGTTGATGACGAGCACGACATCGGCGATTTTCTTCTCCGTATCGGCGTCGACGTATTCGCACGTCATGCGGATGAGCTTTCCATCCTGCACTTCGCGGTGTTCCTTGATGTCGACACGGCAGTTTTCGACATGGAGGCTTTCCTTCAGCGCGTTGATCGCCTTCACGCGTTCGGAAATGTTGAGCACATGGTCTTTTTTCGCGCGCTCGGCGATCAGCGTCTTCCAGTCGTCCGTGGAGACCTGTTCCTTGAAAACGCCGTTCTGCTTCTCCTTGCAATACTCATAGCCCATCTGCATGAAGCCGGAATTCGCCATCAGCGCGGAGATCGCATAGTTGCGCGCGCAGATATCCGCCACCATCTTGTCGTGCCCGGGATCGGACCTCAGCGCCAGCTGGAACTTGCCAGCCAGCGTTTCGGGCGTGTCGTGGTTGTCGGGGGATGACGCGCCGCCGTATTTCGCGATTTTCTTCAGCCGCGGCAGCTCCCGGTCGGGCAGCCAGTCATCGGTGAAATTCCACCAGTAATTGCTGACCATGCCAAGGTCGAAGCCCGGACGGTCACGGCCTTGCGCATCGGTGACCCTGATCTCTGCCATTCTCTGGACCGATGCGACGGCATCGCCGCTGCACAGGGTTTCAGCCATGAATATGGCCTCGGGGTTGCGATTGCGCGCGTAGGTGATAAGTTCCTGCCACCAGTCGGGCGGCAGGCGGTAAGCGATGTCGCAGCGGAAATCCTGCAATCCACGGTCCATGCACCAGTCCATCAACTGCTTCCAGAAGCCATTTTTCCCGTCCTTGCCGGTAACAAAGAATTCCTTCGCCGCGGGCGATGCGTAATTGAGCTGCGCCGTTTCCGCATTGGGTTTATATTGCCAGTCGAGCACTTGCAGGTTCTCGTCATAGGCAAACTTGAAATAATATTCCTTTTGCGCGCCGGTGGCTTTGTCCACGTAGGAAATGCCGGCGACGCGCTCCCTGTCGGCGCCGTCATAACCCCGCGTGGTTTTCATGATCAGCTGCGGCTTCTGTCCGGCGGGAAGGTCGGCGATGATCGCGTTGATATCCGCGCGTTCCTGAAGAACCAGCGGGTGGTCCGCCGCGATATGGTTGAAAACGAGATCCGCCATGGCCACCACATGCATGCCTTGTTTCGCGGCCTGTTTTGTGAAATGCTCCAAGTGCTCACGATCCTGCCTGTCGATGGCGGACAATTGCTCCGGAGAATAATCATCGCGCGAGCCCGACATTTTCATCGAGCTGAATTCCGGATCGAGCACGCCGTGGCCGCGGATGGCATAGAGGCTGTGTTCGCAGGGTTGCCCCGCCCCGGTATCCGCTTTCAGGTTCGTGGTTTCAAAGAACGGCGAGAACCAGACGGTGTTGAACCCCAGACTCTGCGCATGGTCGAGCAACCAGGAACGGCCATCCGGCGAATTTTTTCCTGACCAGTCTGCAATCGAGCCCACCAGGCGTGGCGGCACATAATATATACGTTGACCTGGCAACTTTATTACCCGAGTTTTTAACTTATGGTAATATAACACTAAATATATACCATATCACAACACTTTTATACTCTGGACTGACAACCCATTAAATTATAAAGTTTTTCCCGTAATTTTATTGCGTCGCAGCAGGGAGGAACGAATGGACAACAGGCAGGAATGGTGGCGCGGCGCAGTGATCTACCAGATCTATCCCCGCAGCTTCATGGACACAAACGGCGACGGAATTGGCGACCTGAAGGGCATCACCAGGAAGCTCGACTACGTGGCGAGCCTCGGCGTCGACGGCGTCTGGCTCTCCCCCTTCTTCACCTCGCCCATGGCGGATTTCGGCTATGACGTGGCGGATTACCGGAATATCGACCCTATCTTCGGCACCCTGCGCGACTTCGACGAAATGGTTTCGGAGATGCACAAGCGCGGCATCAAGCTCATCATCGACCTCGTGCTCAACCACTCGTCGGAAAAACACAAGTGGTTCGAGGAAAGCCGCAGGAACCGCACCAACGCAAAGACCGACTGGTATGTCTGGGCCGACCCCAAGCCCGACGGTTCCCCGCCCAATAACTGGATTTCCGTCTTCGGCGGTTCGGCCTGGGAATTCGACCCGGCGCGCGGGCAATACTATTACCACCAGTTCCTCAAACAGCAGCCCGACCTGAATATCCGCAACATGGCCGTGCAGGACGAACTGCTGGATACGGCGAAATGGTGGCTGGACCGGGGCGTGGACGGCTTTCGCATGGACGCGCTGCCGCACTGCATTCATGACGCGCAGCTGCGCGACAACCCGCCGCGCCCGCTGCCGCCGCCCGACGGCAAGACCGTCATCCACCCCTATTCGATGCAGTGGCACACCTACGACAAGACCCAGCCGGAGATGATCCCGTTCCTGAAGCGTTTCCGCGCGCTGACGGATAAATACCCCGACCGCATGATGGTGGCCGAGGTCAACGACGACAAGACCGTCGAGACGACGATCTCCTACACCAACGGGCCAGAGATGCTGCATACGGCCTATGACTTCTCGCTGCTGGTGCATGAATATTCCGCTGCCTATATCCGCAAGAAGGTGGAAGAATTCTTCGCGACGCCGCATGACTCCTGGCCGTCCTGGGCGCTGTCCAACCACGACAGCATCCGCGTCGCTTCCCGCTGGGCCGTGAACGGCAAAAGCGACCCGGCGCAGGCGAAAATGCTGCTGGCGATGGTCACCTCGCTGCGCGGTTCCTCCTTCGTCTATCAGGGCGAGGAACTGGGACTGACCGAAGCCGTCATTCCGCCGGAAAAGCGGCAGGACCCCGGCATCGGCTCGACCGGCACGGGGCGTGACGGCTGCCGCACGCCCATGCCGTGGGATGCGGGCAAAAACGGCGGATTCACGACCGCGAACGAATGCTGGCTGCCCGTACCGCCCGAGCACGCGCAGGCCTCCGTTACAGCGCAAGAGAGAGACAAAAACTCGATGCTGTCCTTCACGCGCAGCTTCCTGAAATGGCGCAAGGGCCACCCCGCCCTGCTGCGCGGCAACCTGACTTTCGAAAGCGTCAATGAAAATGTGCTGGCCTTCACACGCGCCGGCAACGGGGAGACGCTGTTCTGCGCCTTCAACCTGAAACCCACCCCCGTGACCATCCCGCTGGAAAGCGGCTGGGCGCCGGTGGAGGGCCACGGGCTTCCCTCGCGCGCGCAGGGGCAGTCGGTCGAGCTTGCCGGATTCGGCGGGTTCTTCGGCAGGAAGAAAACCTAGGGCATGGAGCGCACTTTTCAGGCCATCATCGACAGTACGCCGCAACTGCTGCTGCGCCCTGACCTCGGCCTGAATATCGCCGACCCGAAGCTGCCCGGCTCGACGCCTCTTATATATGTCGTCGCCGCCGACCGCGCGCGCGCCGAAAAAGCCTGCGGAGATGCGTCTCGCGTGCGCGTATTCGACCCCGTAAAGGACGGCAAGGACCTGATGCGCGCCGATGCCGCGCATGGTCTGCTCTACCTGCCCTATCCCTATCTTGTGCCGGGCGGCAGGTTCAATGAAATGTACGGATGGGATACGGCTTTTCCCGTCTTCGCCTGGGCCGGCAGCCATCTGCAGCTGATGCGCGAGCAGGTGGACAACCAGCTCTACCAGATCGACGCCTACGGCAAGGTGCTGAACGCCAACCGCTCCTATTACCTCTCGCGCTCGCAGCCGCCGATGATCGCGGCCATGGTGCTGCGCATATGGCAGGCGGCGCCGGACCGCCAATGGCTTGCGCGCGCCTATGACAGCCTGCAGAGCTATCACGCCTATTGGACATCGGGCGACCGTCTTGCGGATGGCGGGCCTTTGTCGCGCTATTGGGATGAGGGCGATGTGCCTTCGGTGGAAGTAATGATGGGCGAGCCCGGTCATTACGACCATGCCCGCGCGTATTTCCGACTCGACCGCGCCGACCCGGCGGACACCGCCCTGTTTTACGACGCGACGGCGGACGCGCTGACGCCGCTTTACTACCGCGCCGACAGGTCGATGCGCGCCTCCGGCTTCGATCCCACGGGACACTGGGGATACGGCGGGCTGGACTGCCTGTTCCACGCGCCCCTATGCCTGAACTCCCTCCTCTACAGGATGGAAGGCGACATGGCCGAAATCGCCGGAATCCTTGGCAGGCCCGAAGACTCCGCCACATGGCGCAAGGAACAATCGGCGCGCCGTGACTCCATGCGAAAACTCATGTTCGATCCGGCAACCGGACTCTATCACGATTACGATTTCAGGAAGAAGCGCCGCAATACCGCGCCTTTCGCGACGTTTTTCCATGCCCTCTGGGCGGGGCTTTACGACGGGGACATGGCAACGGCGCGCAAGGCTGCAGACACCATGCTATCCGCACTGGAAACGCCTTACGGCATCGCGACCTCGGCGCAGGTCAGCGGCAGCCAGTGGGATTACCCCTACGGCTGGCCGCCCCTGCAGTATTTTGCCTTTGAAGGCCTGCGCCGCTGCGGTTTTACCGATGATGCAAAACGCATTGCGAAAAAATACATGGATCTGGCCGCCCGCGTCTATCATGATAAAGGGGCGCTGTTCGAGAAATATAACGTGGAAAAAGGCAATGCCGAGGTGAGCGTGATCAACGGCTATAACATCAATGTCAGCGAAAACGGCACTTTCCTGTGGACCGCCGCTGTGCTGAAGCTGGCCGGAGACGTCGTATGAAACCGGATGTCGGAGACATCGCATGAAACCTGATGTCGTCGCGGCCGCCCATGACCGGCTGAAGCCGCATATAACCCGGACGCCGATTTTGCAGTCTCAGCTGCTCAATCGGTTTTTAGGGGCGGATATCTTCTTCAAATACGAGGGCGCGCAGAAGGTGGGCGCTTTCAAGGCGCGCGGCGCTCTCAATACGCTGCTGCACCTGAAGGAGAGGCATAAGATGCCGCTGGAAGTCGTGGCCTATAGTTCGGGGAACCACGCGCAGGCCGTCGCCTGGGCGGCGCGGCAGATGGGCCTCGGGTCCACCATTGTCATCCCGGCGGGTTCCTCCAAAGTCAAGATCGCCGCCACAAAGGCCTATGGCGCCGAGGTAGTTATCGCCAAAACGCGGCAGGCGGCGGAAGATATCGCAAAGGAAAGGTCGCATACTGCGGGTTCCTTTTTGCTTCCGCCCTACGACCACGACGACGTCATCGCGGGACAGGGTACGGCGGCGCTGGAGGCCTGGCATGACGAAAAGAAATTCGACGCCGTCTTCGCGCCCTGCGGTGGCGGCGGGCTGATTTCCGGCACTTATCTGGCCACGCGGCTTTTTTCGAAAGAAGCTGCTGTCTACGCCGCCGAGCCTGCCGTCGCGAATGACGCCGCGCGGTCTTACAACACAGGAAAAATCTACCGCTTCCGCGACACGCCGAAAACCATCGCCGACGGCGCGCGCACGCTGGGGATTTCCGAGCGCACCTTTCATTACATCGACCAGCTCGATGGCTTTTATGAGATTTCGGAGACGGAGATTTTATACTGGAGCCAGTGGCTCATGCACCTGCTGAAAGTCACCGTGGAGCCCACTGCGGCGCTCGGCATGGCCGGAGCCCACAAATGGATACAGGAAGGCCACAAGAAGAAGCGCATCCTCGTCATCCTCTCCGGCGCCAATCTTGATTCCGACACCTATGCCAAGATCTGGGCGCATGACCATTTAAGCAAGCTGCCCGCGCTTTAAATAATTTTGCACCCCGGACTTGTTCCGGGGTCCAATAGCGCGTCAGCGCGTCTTATGAGTCATATGACGGCCTATCGGCCTTTTGGACCCTGAAACAAGCCCGGGGTGGTGATTCATTTATGGTCCGTTAATACGCGGCGGCTTGGGACCGCGTTTGCTCGCGGGGCCTTCGATCGCCTGCTCCAGCGCAGCCTCATGCTCCTTCAGCAGACCTGAGTCCGGAAAGACCCTCAGGTGCATGCGCGTGATGTCGAGCGCGGTCAGTCCTTCACTTGTTTCGATATTGGGGTGGGCGCCGTTATCCAGGAAGAATTTGGCGATGCCCCGCTGGCCGCTGGAAACGGCGAACATCAGCGCCGTTTCGCCTCTGCTATTTTGTTGGTTGATGTCGGCGCCGTTGTCGAGCAGAAGCCGGATCGTCTCCTTATGCCCGCCGGTTGCCGCATTCATCAGCGGCGTGCGGTCATCAGACGCCAGCACATTTGCCAGCGCGCCTTTTTCAATCAGCAGCTTTGCAATATCCGTATGCCCCTGCCCTGCAGCCGCCTTCAGGCTTTCGATATCTGCCGGAGCGCCTTCGCTTAACAGGAGTTTTACGATGTCGATATTGCCTTGCCATGCCGCGCTGCGGACCGCCCCGCTTTCGGCCACCGCGCCGTTTTCCAGCAGCAGGCGGACGGTCGAGAGATGACCGCCGGCAGCCGTGTGTTCAAGAGCGATTGAATCAATGCGGGCGCCGCTGTCGAGCAGAATCTGCAGAATGTCGTCATTCCCCGCGCTTGCAGCCCTCGTCAGCGGTGCGCGCCAGCTGTCCGGCCTTCCGCCATTGGCGTCCGCGCCGGCTTTCAGGAGCATCTCGACGATCTCCTTATCTCCTCTGCCCGCCGCCTGGCCCAGCGCGCTGCCACCAACGGTGTCTGCCGCATTTACATCCGCACCGCGCTTGATAAGAAGCGCAACCGTATCCTTGCGGCCATTTTCCGCCGCCCATTCAAGGGCGGTCTGGGCCACGTAGGAGCGATAGTACACTTGAGTATCAATGGCGGCCGGATGCCGGGAAAGAAATTTCTCGATACCTGCATTGTCGCCCGTTATCGCGGCGGCGACGAAGGCCTGGAGCGCTTCATTATCGGGTTGCGGGTTGAACGCGTTTTTGAGCCGGGGACTTGCCATATGAATGATCCTTTCGTTGATCTTGATAAACCAACCTTAGGCCGACCCGTGTGATAGATAAAATATATATTTTATATAACTATGATAGTTAAAAACTATGATGAAAGACCTTCAGGAAGCCGCCGCGCAGGCAACCGTAACCGCCCTGCGCCGGTAAAGCAGGCCTGCGATGAATATCGCGTTGACGATGACGACCTTCGCCGGGAAGCAGATGGTCGTGAAGCTGTATTCCTGCACCGCAAACAACCCGCAGCCGAAGCCGAACAGACCCATGACGAAGGTTGTCATCACTTCCTCATGCGGGCGGTGCCAGGACTTGCGTATCGTGGGGATAAAGGCCAGCGTATCGATGATGCTGACGAGGATGACCGACCAGACGGGATCTTTCGTGATGGCCCAGAGCGGTATGGCCGCCAGCACGGACAGGAAGATGGCCCAGTCTATTTTCGTAATATTCTTCTCTCCGGCGCGCAGCGCGAAAAGACCGATGCCGAGGTTGAAGGATGCCGCGATGCCCGAGGTCCAGGCGCCGGGCCCCGCATTCTCCGACACCTGCACCACGAAGACGATCGCATTGATAAACGCCCAGGACAGCCACGAAAAAGCATGCGGCCGCGCCGTGCCGCGCCAGAGGGCGTAGAGGTAAGGCAGGTAGCCGCCCATCAGGAATGCGGTGCCGAGAATGCCGATGAGTTCATTCATAAGGAGCCTCTTTTCTGGTATGACATCATCATTATTCTCAATTTGAGTATAAGTCAACCGGAAATTTCAGTTCCTCTTATGAAAACCAATGGGGCTACGCAAGCCCTTTGACATCGATGGCGGCACGGTCTGTAAGGTCAAGCAATATTGTTCCCGTTTCTGGATCAGCAGCTGCCTGACCTAGTTTGTCAACTTCAGCGAGGAGCTGATCTCCTGCAAGAACACTGGCATCGCATCGGGATTTAGAAGCCTTTAACCAACCTCTTCCAACCCAAGAAGCGAGAAGCTCCCTACCCCGAATAAGAACTTCATTTTCCGGCGCGTTGGCATGGTGATGGCGAACAAACTCGTACAACTCCCATAACTCGTGAGAATCTTGGGAGAGGTCTCCTATAAAATCCTCTTCAAGCTTTGATAAATTCATTCAATCACTTCTGATCAACGGGCAGATTCACGCGATGTTCTTCAGCCCCTCAAGGCCGGGATAGGGATGGGTGATGACAAAGGTGGGGATTCGCTCGACGTAGTCCTTGAAGCGCCCCTTGGCAAGATAGCTGTCGCGGAAGCGGGAGTTTTTAAAATAGTCGCCGAGCTGCGGCACGATGCCGCCTGCAATATAGACGCCGCCCGCCGCGCCCCAGGTCAGGGCGAGGTTCCCCGCCGCGACGCCGAGGAAGTGGCAGAACAGGTCGAGGACTTCGACGCAGACCTTGCAGGACTTGTCGAGGCCGGCCTTGGTGATTTCCGCCGGCGTGCGTTCGGGCAGGCTCAGCCCGTCGAGGCCGCAAATGGCGTTGTACAGGTTCACGATGCCTTTGCCGGAAACGACGCGCTCGGCCGAAATATGGTGATATTTATGGGCGACAAGCCATTCGAACAGCGCGAATTCGCGCGCGGTCGTGGCAGGCATGGTGACATGGCCGCCTTCGGTCGGAACCGGGACGGGTTTGCCGTCGGCGAAAACGACGCCCGCGACACCGAGGCCGGTGCCGGGGCCGATGATGGCGATGGGCATGTTCTTTTGCGCGGCTCCGCCGCCCAGCTGGTAGCGGTCCTTTTCGGTAAGATACGGCACGGCATTGGCCAGCGCCGCGAAATCGTTGATGACCTTCAGGCGCTTCAGGCCGATATGGTCGCGGGTTTCATTGATCGAAAAGGCCCAGACGTGGTTCGTCATCGCCACCTTGTCGGAGCCGTCCAGTGCGGTTGCCACGGCGAAAGCCCCCGCCTCCGGCTGCGCGCCCACGCGCTTGAGATAGTCGCGCGCGGCCTCCGAGGGCGATTTGAAATCCGCACAGGGCAGCACTTCGACGTTGCTGATGGCGTTGTTATCGTTCACAAGCGCGAAACGCGCGTTGGTGCCGCCGATGTCGGCGATGATCTTTGTCATGAGGTCACGCCTTTGCCAAGGCCTCGTCAAGGTCGGCGATCAGGTCGTCCGTGCTTTCGATGCCGACCGACAGGCGGATCAATCCATCGCTGATACCGAGCTTCTCGCGCTGGTCCTTCGGCACCGAGGCATGGGTCATGATGGCGGGATGTTCGATGAGGCTTTCGACGCCGCCCAGGCTTTCCGCCAGCGTAAAGACCTTGCAGGCCGAGAGCATGCGGCGCGAGGCTTCAAGGTCTCCCTTCACGATGGCAGTAATCATGCCGCCGAAACCCGCCATCTGCTTTTTGGCCAGCGCATGCTGCGGATGGGAGGTGAGGCCCGGGTAGTAGACCTTTTCAATCTTTTTGTGTTTAACCATCCAATCCGCGATTTTATGCGCGCTGGCGCAATGACGCTCCATGCGCACATCCAGCGTCTTGACACCGCGAAGCGCCAGGAAGCTGTCGAAAGGCCCCAGGATACCGCCCGTTGCGTTCTGGATGAATTTCAGGCGGTCGCTGGTTTCTTTATTATCATTCACGACGACGACGCCGCCGATAATATCGCTGTGCCCGCCGATATATTTGGTGGCCGAATGCACGACGAGGTCGACGCCGAGGTTGATGGGCCGCTGGATCCACGGCGTCGCGAAGGTATTGTCGACAACCGAAGTCAGGTTATGCTTCTTCGCCAGCGCCGCCACGGCTTCGAGATCCGTCAGCTTCAGCAGCGGATTGGTCGGCGTCTCGATCCAGATCATTTTGGTCTCGGGACGGATGGCAGCGGTGATATTGCCGAGGTCCGACATATCGACATAGGAAACATTCAGGCCCGAGGACTGCTTGCGCACCTTCTCGAACAGGCGGTAGCTGCCCCCGTAAAGGTCGTCGGAGGCGATCATATGGGCATTGGCGGGCAGCAGGTCGAGGATAGCGCACATCGCGGCAAGGCCCGAGCCGAAGGCATAGCCTGCCGAACCGTCTTCAAGGTCGGCAATCGCGCGCTCAAACGCATGACGCGTCGGGTTATGCCCGCGCGCATAGACGAAGCCTTTGTGCTCGCCAGGCGCGGTCTGGGCATAGGTTGAGGTCTGGTAGATGGGCACGTTCACAGCGCCGGTCGTGGGGTCGTGCATCTGCCCACCATGGATGCAGCGCGTTGAAAAGGCGCGGTTTTTCTTGCCTGTACTCATGTTGTTTAAGCAGCATGCCCCTTCAGATAGAGGTGATTCAGCATGTCGACGCGGGTAATCAGGCCCAGCAGCTTTCCGTCGTCCGTCACCATCACCAGCGGGTGCTGGCGCATGAGCGCGGAGGCGTCCGCAATGGGCGTCTGTTTGGGCAGCTGCGGCTTGGCTTCGCGCATGACTTCAGAAACCGGCGTCGCCAGCGAAATGACCTTGCCGTCGGCGCTCAGCCCCTCGAGCAGCATTTTTTCATCGACGAGGCCGACCAGCTTGCCCGCATCGTCCAGCACGGGAAGCTGCGAGACATCGGCGAAACGCATGCGCTTGTAGGCCGTCTGCAGCGTATCTGACTTGCGTACGACGACGGTGTCGCCGCTGTCGTGGCGGCGGACGATGAGATCTTCGATGGTGCCGGTGGGCTTGCGCGGAGTAAAGCCCTGCTCCGTCATCCAGAAATCGCTGAAGGTCTTGGACAGGTATTTGTCGCCGCGATCACAGACGAAGCTGACGACGCGCTTGGGCGTTTTCTGTTCGCGGCAATAGCGCAGCGCGGCTGCAATCAGCGTGCCGGAGGATGGGCCTGCCAGAATACCCTCGTTTTTCAGCAACTGGCGCGCGGTGGCAAGGCTTTCTTCATCAGGAATGGCATAGGCTTTCTTCATAACCTTGACGTCAAGAATGCCGGGCACGAAGTCTTCGCCGATGCCTTCGACCAGCCAGGAGCCGGGGGGAGTCATCTTGCCGGTATTGACCAGCGGCGCGAGGATAGAACCGACAGGGTCCGCCAGCACCATCTCGGTGTTCGGGCTGACGCGCGACATGAAACGGGCGATGCCTGCCATGGTGCCGCCCGAGCCGACGCCGCAGACGATGGCGTCGACGTCATGCTGCATCTGCTCCCAGATCTCCGGCGCGGTCGAAATTTCATGCGCCAGCGGGTTGGCGGGATTGCCGAACTGGTTGACGTAGAAGCCCCCCACCTCATTCGCAATTCGCTGTGCCATGTCCTGGTAGTATTCCGGATGGCCCTTGTTGACGTCGGAGCGCGTGACGCGCACGTCGGCGCCCAGCGCCTTGCAATGGAAGATTTTTTCGCGCGACATCTTGTCGGGCACGATCAGGATGATTTTATAGCCTTTCAGCACGCCGATCAGCGCGAGACCAAGACCCGTGTTCCCCGCCGTCGCCTCGACAATCGTCCCGCCCGGCTTCAGGCGGCCGTCTTTTTCCGCCGCCTCGATCATGGTGCGGGCGATGCGGTCCTTGATGGAGCCACCGGGGTTCTGCGACTCGAGTTTCAGGAACAACTGGCAGGGGCCGGTATCAATGCGGGTGACTTCGATCATCGGCGTATTGCCGATCAGCTGTAATACGCCGGGTGCATGCTGCTTCATGGGAACTTCTCGAAAAATAGCTATGAAAACGGGCCGATGCTAACGGCTTTTGGCCCAAAAGTAAACCCCTTCCATAATCCATAAATCGCGTGACTTCAGACATTTGTTTGGGTAAACATGAAACATGACCAAGGTACATACATTGAAAACCGGCGCCCAGTCCGAGATATTCCCGGCCCTGCTGAAAGAGGCCGAAAAGCTCTCCGGAAGCGACCCGGCGCTGGCCCCCCTCATTTCTTCGGTGCTGCTGCCCGCCAAAAGCCTTGCGGACGCCGTCGGCCGCCTGCTGTCGGAGAAGCTCGCCACGAAACACCTGCCGGAAGGCCTGCTGCTGCAGTTGTTCGGCGATTTCAGCGCCGCCGTCCCCGATATCGAAAACATCCTCGAGCGCGACATGCGCGCGGTTGCCGAACACGATCCGGCGGCGCGGGACTGGGTCGCGCCGTTTTTGTTTTTCAAGGGCTTCCATGCGCTGCAATCCTACCGCCTCGCCCATTACCTGTGGAGCGCGGACCGCCAGCATCTGGCCCTGTTCCTGCAGAACCGCATTTCTGACCTCTTCGCCGTGGATATCCACCCCGCCGCCCGCATCGGCCGCGGCGTGATGATGGACCATGCGACGGGCATCGTGATTGGCGAAACCTCCGTTGTCGAAGACAACGTCCTGTTCTGGCATAACGTCACGCTGGGTGGCCGAAGCTTCGTACCCGGCGATCGGCATCCCAAAATCCGCAACGGCGCGATTCTGGGCGCCCATGCCACGATTATCGGTAATATTGAAATAGGCAAGGGCTCCAAGGTCGCGGCGGGCAGCGTGGTGGTCAGCGACGTGCCGGCCGGCGTTACCGTTGCCGGCGCCCCCGCCAAAATCGTTTCTTGAATATTTTCCCTGATTCCTATTGCATTGCCCGTCAAGTCCTATAGTTTCTATGGGAATATGCTGACGATGAAATGCAAATACGCGCTCAAGGCGCTGGTGGTTCTGGCAGCGGCAGACGACAAGATGCCGTCGAAGGCGATTGCCAAAAAAGCCCGTGTTCCCGAAAAATTCCTCGAAGCCATCCTGACCGAGCTCAAGAAGGCGGGCGCGATCAAAAGCGAGCGCGGGGCTTTCGGCGGCCACCGCCTGAAAAAACCGCCCGAGAAACTCATGGTCGGCGAGGTCATCCGCGCCATCGACGGCATGCTGGCCCCCATCCCCTGCGCAAGCACCTATTACTACAAAAAGTGCAGCGACTGCACGCATGAGAAAGCCTGCGTCATCCGCCACGCGATGCTGGACGTACGCAACAAGATATCTGAAGTGCTGGACGGCATGTCCATAAAGGACCTCATCGAAATGTCGCCGAAGAAAAAACAGCAGATATTCTGGTAGAGAAAAGACCCGACACGGACGGGATTATGTCGGGGCGCTCAGCCCTTTCACGATCTCCCGCAGCTGGCGGAGGTGAATCCCCTGGTGCGTCGCCAAAAGCCAATGCCACTGGCGGCAATTGAGCGGACCCAGCCACGGATGATGCAGCACGGCCTTGCTGTTCTTGTCTTTCACTTCCCGGTCGATATCCGCCATGACCGTAGCGGCGAAAGCGCGATAGGCCGCCATTATCCCGGCCGGCGACGGGTCGCCGGAAGGCTTGACCTTGCCTGTATCGACTTTCACGTCCGGAACGACGCCCTGTGACAGCGCGATAATCCCGCCCTTGGTCTTCTTTCCGACGATGATGAGGTGTTCGAACAACATGGATGCGGACCAGTAGCGCGAACTGTCTTCCAGACCCTGCTGCGGCGGCACCAGCACCTTGGTCGCCAGTTTTTTATCGTCCAGCCCCTCGACGAGCTTCAGGAGCGACTGCGTGGTTTTCTCGAATTTACGCTTGTTTTCTTCCCAGTCCGACTTCTTCGAGACAACGGGCCCCACCCACCAGCGCACGACAAGCCCTTCCAGGAAAGGAAGTCCCGCGCCCGGTTTTCCCAGCTTCGCGACGATTTCCGCATCCGTCATGGCGATATTCCTTACTTGGGGGGAGCCGGCTTTGCCGCGGCGCCGGGCTTTGCAGCCGGATAGGCATCGTTGGAGGCGAAAGCGATGAAATCGGGATTGAGGAATTTTTTGTCCGCCTTGCCGTATTGCATCGGTTCGCCGTCGAGCATGACCGTCTGGCCGCCCGCCGCCCGCAGGATGGCCTCGCCCGCGGCGATGTCCCATTCGCAGGTGGGGCCGAGGCGCGGATAAAGGTCGGCCTGCCCCGCCGCCATCACGCAGAATTTGAGCGAACTGGAGCGGTTGATGAGCGCATCGACCTTGCGGCCGTTCAGGAAATCGGCGATTTTTTCGGGGTCGCCGTGGCGCTTGCTGGCCACGACGGTCAGGCCGTCTTTGGGAACTTCACGCACGCTGATTTTCTTTTCCGGTCCGCCCTGGATGATCGCAAAGGCTTCCCCGCCGCCCGCAAAGTAAAGCTCGTCGGAAACAGGGGCGTAGATGATGCCCATGACCGGCTTGTTGTTAACCATCAGCGCGATGTTGACGGTGAAATCGCCGCCGCCCGTGATAAATTCCTTGGTGCCGTCGAGCGGGTCGACGAGAAAGAAGGTGCCGGAAGAAATATCGGGGATGGAACCCGCCGCGACAGCCTCTTCGCCGATGATGGGGATGCCGGGCGCGATCTCTTTCAGGCGCTGGAAAATCAGTTTTTCCGCCTCCTGGTCTGCCAGCGTCACGGGAGAGCCGTCGGCCTTGTCGATAACTTCGGTGCCGCTGCGATAGTATTTCAGCTCGATTTCGCCCGCCTCACGCACGACGGGGATCAGCTGGCGAACAAGCTTCGCGGGATCGGTCATGCCGTCACCTTGCCGGCCCTGGCGCCAGCGGAGGGAATCTGCTGCGGCTCCGACCTCACATGGCGCAGGATGTATTCGGTAATCATCTCGACACAGGCGTCAATCCCGTGTGTCGACGTGTCGACGATCAGCTCCGGGTTTTCCGGCGGCTCATACGGCGAGGAGATGCCGGTGAATTCCTTAATCTCTCCCTTGCGCGCCTTTTTATAAAGCCCCTTGGGATCGCGCTTTTCGCAGGTGGCGAGGTCCGCCTTCACGTAAATCTCGTGGAAGCCGTCGCCGGAAGCATCGCGCGCCTTGCGGCGGTCGGACCGGAAGGGGGATATGAACGCCGTGATCGCGATCAGTCCCGCATCTGCCATCAATGCCGCGACTTCACCCACCCGGCGGATGTTTTCCGTGCGCGCCTCGGGCGTAAAGCCGAGGTCGGCGCACAGGCCCTTGCGCACGTTGTCCCCATCGAGAACGTAGGTCTGCAGGCCGCGGTTAAACAGGGCGTGCTCGACGCGCATGGCCAGCGTGGATTTTCCGGCGCCGGAAAGTCCCGTGAGCCAGATAACCGCGCCTTTGTGGCCGTTACGCACGGCGCGCGCGCCGACCGACAGCAGGTGGTCGACGGCGTGCAGGTTCTCGGCCGTCTTGTGCAGCACGTGGCGCAGGTCCTGCAGGCCTTCCATGCTGATAATGCCCCCGCCCACGACGTCATGATTCTCGACGATGACGACGCGGCCCATCTTGACATTGTCCTGATAGGGATCGAGCGCCAGCATTTCGCGGCTGCGGAAGGTGATTTCGGCCATTTCGTTGATGGCGACGCTGTCCTTTTCGGCCCGGGAAAGGTCGTCGGTATTGATGACGCGGTCGATGGATTGCACGATCACCGTCGCTTCATAGGTCGCCAGCTTGATTTTGTAATGGCTGCCGACCTTCAGCGGCTTCTTGCCCAGCCAGAATACATTGGCGCGGAAAACATTGGTGAGCCAGGGCGCTTGTCGGTCGTGGCTGGCGATATCGCCGCGCGCCACGAAAATCGGCTGATCGAGCGTGATGCCGATGCTTTCCCCCGCCTGCGCGGAAAGAATGTCGTGTTTGGCGCCCCATTTCTCGATGCTGACGACTTTCGCCTGGCGGTTCGAGGGAGAAAAGGTGAGCGTATCGCCCTTGCGGATCTTGCCCGCTTCGATACGTCCCGCGATATAGCGGATTTCGTCGTAGCGATAGACGTCCTGCACGGGAAAGCGCAAGGGGCGCTCCACGGGCGGCGCCACCGGCTCGAATACATCCAGCGTTTCCAGCAGCGTAAGTCCTTTGAACCAAGGCATATTATCGGATTTCTTCGCGATATTATCGCCGTGGCGCGCCGCGATCGGGATGATGGAATGCGGCGTGACGTTGATGCCCTTCAGATAAGCCGTTATCTCTTTCGACAGCTCGTCGAAGCGGTCCTGCGCGTAGCCGACCATGTCCATTTTATTGACGACAACGGTGATCTGCTGCAGGCCCAGGAGGTGCAGAAGATAGGCGTGGCGCTTGGTCTGCTCCCGCACGCCTTCCTTGGCGTCGATGACAAGGATCGCGGCATCGGCGAAGGCTGCGCCTGAAATCATGTTTTTCAGGAATTCGCGGTGGCCGGGCGCGTCGATGATGACGCAGTTGCGTTTTTTCGTCTTGAACCAGATCTGCGTCGTGTCAATGGTGATGGCCTGGTCGCGTTCGGCCTGGAAGGCGTCGAGCAGGAACGACCATTCGAATTCGACGTTACGGCGGGCGCAGACGGCTTTGAGCTCCTCGAGCTTGCCTTCCATGAAGCTGCCTGTGTCGTGCAGCAGGCGGCCGATCAGGGTCGATTTTCCGTGGTCCACATGGCCAACGATAACGACGCCGAGTTTTGCGGCTTGTTCAGTCATGGCGTCTCTCCTTACATATATCCGCTGCGGCGCAGGCGCTCGAAGCTGTCTTCGGAATCATGATCCATCGTACGGCCGGCGCGTTCGGAAGCCTTGGTGGTTTCAAGCTCGGCAATGATTTCTTCAAGGGTCGACGCGTCGCTCTTGATGGGCGTGGTGATGTTTTTTTCGCCCAGGGAACGGTAACGCATCCCGTTCTGCGACAGGTACAGCGGCACATAGGGGATGTTTTCCCGGAGCGTATAGCGCCAGATGTCGATCTCGCGCCAGTGCAGAATGGGGTGGATGCGCACATGGGTGCCTTCGGGGAATTCGGTCTTGTACTGGTCCCAGAATTCCGCCGGCTGGTCCTTGTAATCCCAAGTGCCGTCGAAGGAGCGCGGGCTGAACACGCGTTCCTTCGCGCGCATCGACTGCTCGTCGCGGCGGATGCCCACGATGATGCCTTTATACTTGTCGCGGGTGATGAGGTTCTTGAGGCCTTCCGTCTTGCGCGAGGCCGCGCGCGTGGCGGGCGGCAGGGTCTGGTCCATGTTCTCTTCGGGCGGGCACATTTCCGCATGGAAGTCGAAGCCCCACTCCTTGATCAGCATGTCGCGGAATTCATATACTTCCGGCAGTTCCATGGCCGTATCCAGCTGAATCATCGGGAAAGGCACGCGGCCAAAGAAAGCCTTGCGGATCATCCACAGCAGGGCCGTCGAGTCCTTGCCGATGG
>SCTB01000192.1 GCA_004297545.1 Alphaproteobacteria bacterium | reverse complement strand
TGCCGTCGATGCCCTGCTTCGCGGCGACGCGGCCCAGCTGAAGGATCAGCTTGAAGTCGCCGCCCGCGACCGCCTTCGGTTCCTCGCCGTCGACGCCCGAGGTATACAGGAAGGTGACCATCAGCGGCAGTTCGACCAGCCAGTGATAGCTGCCGGCCATGCTGCCGCTGTTCAGGATCATGGTGTCGCCGTTCACGATCGTGGTGACCGAATAGCCCTGCCCGCGGACCATGTCCGTCAGTTTTGATTCCTTCAGGTACGTGGCGTAATCGTTCCAGCCCTGCTGCGTGAAAACCTTCTGCGACGCGGTCAGCTTGGTGTCGATGTTCTTCGGGGAAAAGGACAGGACCTCCGTGGAGCGCTGTTGCGACCAGCTGATGATCTCCTCCTGCGTGCGGTTCGGGTTCTTGAGGTCGCTCTCCTCGCCCGAGTAGGGGTTGTAGCTCAGCCAGTCGGGAGATCCCGCGGCGGGCGCGGGCGCTGCCGCCGTTCCAGCCGGCGCAGCCGCGACCGGAGCCGCTGCGGCTGGCTTCGGTGCGATGGCGGGGGCAGGCGCCGGCGCGGCCGTCTGCGCATAAGCCGCGCCCGCCATGCAAAGGAGGGCGAGGCCCGAAGCCGCGAGGCAGAGGTTTTTCATGGGTGTCTTTCCTTTCCCGGTTGAAGCGCTTGCCTTCAAGCTGCTTTCGCCATTTGCCGCAGCACGTAGTGCAGGATGCCGCCGTTCCTGAAGTATTCGATTTCGTCCAGCGTGTCGATCAGGCACTTCACGCTGATATCCTCTTTCTTGCCGTCCGCGCGGTGGATCGTCAGTTTCAGGTCCATGCGGGGCTTTAACCCCGTTTCGATGCCGCTAACGTCGAAAGTTTCGTCGCCCTTCAAATTCAGGTTGGCGCGCGTCATGCCGTCCTTGAAAGCCAGCGGCAGCACGCCCATGCCGACGAGGTTGGAGCGGTGGATGCGCTCGAAGCTCTCGGCAATCACGGCGCGCACGCCCAAAAGCTTGGTCCCCTTGGCGGCCCAGTCGCGCGACGACCCGGTGCCGTATTCCTTGCCGGCGATGACGATGAGCGGGGTGCTCGCCGCGATGTATTTCATGGCGGCATCATATATCGGCATCTCCTCGCCGGTCTGCGCATTGCGGGTCAGGCCGCCTTCGCGCCCGCCCAGCATCTCGTTCTTGATGCGGATATTGGCGAAGGTGCCGCGCATCATGACCTCGTGGTTGCCGCGCCTTGCGCCGTAGGAGTTGAAATCGACCGGGCGCACCTGATAGCTGATAAGGTAACTGCCGGCCGGGCTGTCCTTTTTGATGGAGCCGGCGGGGGAGATATGGTCGGTCGTGATGGAATCGCCGAACACGGCCAGCGCCCGTGCGTCCCTGATATCGGTCACGGGCTCGGGCTGTTCCGTCATACCCGTGAAATAAGGGGGGTTCTGCACGTAGGTCGATGACGGGTTCCACTTATAAGTCATGCCGCCTTCCACCTTTACGTTCTGCCACTCGGCGGGCCCTAAGAACACGTTGGCGTAGCGGCGCTTGAACATGTCCTGCGTGAGCGCTTTCTCCAGCGTCTCCCGCACTTCCTTCTGCGAGGGCCATATGTCTTTAAGGTAGACAGGGCGGCCGTCTTTTCCAGTCCCGATGGGGTCCTTCGATATGTCGATTTTCATCGAACCCGCAAGGGCATAGGCGACGACGAGCGGCGGGGAGGCCAGGTAATTCGCCTTGACGAAGGCGTGGATGCGCCCTTCGAAATTGCGGTTGCCCGACAAGACGCCGGCCACGGTCAGGTCGCCTTCCTTCACCGCGTTTTCAATGGGTTCCGGCAAGGGGCCGGAGTTGCCGATGCAGGTCGTGCAGCCATAGCCGACCAGGTTGAACCCCAGCGCGTCGAGGTCCGCCTGCACGCCCGCTTTCTCGAGATAGTCGGTGACCACCTGCGAGCCGGGCGCCAGCGACGTCTTGACCCAGGGCTTCACCTTCAGGCCTTTTTCGAGGGCCTTGCGCGCGACAAGTCCCGCCGCCAGCATGACGGAAGGATTGGAGGTATTCGTGCAGCTGGTGATCGCCGCAATCACCACATCGCCCTGGCTTAAGGAATAATTAGCGCCTTTGACGGCAACGGCTGCTGCTGCTTTTTCCACGCCGAGTTCCTTGGTGAGGCCTTCGACAAATCCCGCGGCGGCTTTGGAGAGCGCCACGCGGTCCTGCGGGCGTTTCGGCCCCGCCAGCGAAGGTTCGACGGTGGACAGGTCAAGCTCGAGCGCATCGGTGAAGACGGGGTCGGGCGAATTCGTATCGCGCCACATCCCCTGCGCCTTCGCATAGGCCTCGGTCAGCTTCACGCGGTGTTCCTCGCGGCCCGTGAAGCGCAGATAATTCAGCGTTTCCTGGTCGATGGGGAAGAAGCCGCAGGTCGCGCCATATTCGGGCGCCATATTCGCGATCGTCGCGCGGTCGGCCAGCGCCAGGTGGTTGAGGCCGGGGCCGTAGAATTCCACGAACTTGTTGACGACGCCTTTCTTGCGCAGCATCTGCGTGACGGTGAGGACGAGATCGGTCGCGGTCGTGCCCTCCTTCATCTGGCCCGTGAACTTGAAGCCGATGACTTCGGGGATAAGCATGGAAACAGGCTGTCCCAGCATCGCGGCTTCCGCCTCGATGCCGCCGACGCCCCAGCCGAGCACGGCAAGGCCGTTGACCATCGTTGTGTGGCTGTCGGTGCCGACCAGCGTGTCGGGATAGGCGACCTTGCACTGCGGGCCGCTTTCATCGTCTTCCACCCAGACGGTCTGGGAGAGGTATTCAAGATTTACCTGGTGACAGATGCCGGTGCCCGGCGGCACGACGCGGAATCTATTGAAGGCCTTCGATCCCCAGCGCAGGAAGACGTAGCGCTCGAGGTTGCGCTCGAACTCGCGCTTCACGTTGTCCGCGAAGGCATGGGAGGAGCCGAATTCGTCCACCATGACCGAATGGTCGATGACGAGGTCGACGTTGGTGAGCGGGTTGATTTTTTTCGGGTCGCCGCCAAGGCTGACCATCGCATCGCGCATCGCGGCAAGGTCGACGACGGCGGGCACGCCGGTGAAATCTTGCATCAGGACGCGCGCGGGGCGGTAGGCGATCTCGCGGGTGCTCTTCTTGTCTTTCAGCCACTGGCCCATGGCTTTGATGTCGTCGACCGTGACGCTCTGGCCGTCTTCGAACCGCAGCAGGTTTTCAAGGAGGACTTTCAGCGAATAGGGCAGCCTGGAAATATCGCCGATGGTTTTGGCGGCGGCGGGCAGGCTGAAGTAATCGTAGTCCTTGCCATCCACGGTCAGGGATTGCCTGGTTTTCAGCGTATCATGTCCGGTTACAGTCACGTCTTAAAACTCCCTCGTTTTTTCAGGCGGTTACTTCAATTGTCACCGCGGTCGGCTTGTTATATAGTCTGCCGGTCTTTTGAGCCAGATTATCATAGGCGAATCCGTGAACGCTTCAAAACGGCTTTTTATGCTGGAAAATATCGCCTGTATCCGCGGCGGGCGCATGCTTTTCCAAAATTTATCCTGCGGTCTGGCCGCGGGGGACGTGCTGCATTTATCTGGTCCCAACGGCTCGGGCAAGACCAGCCTGTTACGGATAATGGCGGGGGCGCTTCCGGCCGCCGCCGGGAAAATTCTCTGGGGCGGCTCTGATTTTCTGAAAAATGGGCCGGAGGAGCATGCGGGGCGTATTGCTTTCCTGCCCTCGGACGACAGGAATTTAAAGATTCTGGAAACGGCGAATGAGAATATCCGCTTCTGGGCGCAACTCGGCGGGGATACTACGCGCTGCGCGGATGTGCTGTCCCGCATGAACCTGTCTAGGCTCGCTCATACCCCGGTCCAGCGCCTCTCTGCAGGCCAGCGGCGGCGCCTGAGCATCGCGCGGATACTGCTGAATGACCGCCCCCTCTGGCTGCTGGATGAGCCTTTTAACGGTCTTGATGCCGCCTCGATGACGCTGTTTCGCGACATTCTCGATGCCCATGTCGCTCAGGGCGGCATGGCCGTTATCGCCAGCCATCATGCGCTGAAGCCCCCGAAATCCGGCGCTCTGCGCCATGTCGAGCTGGGGGCTGTCGCATGACTGCGCGCTATTTCGCGATCATACGCCGCGATGTGCGGCTGATGGCGGCACGGGGTTCCGAAGCCCTTGCCACGCTGTTCTTTTTCGCGACCGTCGCCTGCCTTTTCGCCGTTTCGATGTCCTCGAACGAGGGGTTGATGGCCGCGGCCGCGCCCGGAATCCTGTGGATTTCCGCGCTTCTTGCGGGGTTGCTCGCGCTCGACGCCGTCTATGTGCGCGACTTCGAGGACGGCACCTTCGACCTGCTTTTAATGTCGCCGCTGATGCCCGCGGGCGTCATGGGGGCCAAGATGCTCTCCCACTGGCTTTTGTCCGGCCTCGGGCTGGTCCTCGCCAGCCTCGTGGTGGCGCCGATGATAAAGGTGCCTACCGAATTCATCGGCGTGCTGTCGTTTTCGCTGCTGCTCGGCACGCTTTACATGAGCCTCCTGGGCGGCATGGGGGCGGCACTGACCCTGGGCGCGCGCCGCTCGGGCCTCTTGCTTGCCGTGCTGATCCTGCCGCTGCTGCTGCCGATGCTGATTTTGGGCATTCTCGCCGCCGAAGCAGCCCTTGCGGGGTTTCCTTATAAGCCCTATCTTCTGCTGCAACTGGCGATGGTTATCGTGGGCCTGGGGCTAGCGCCCGCGGCATCCGCCGCCTTCCTGAACATGCACCTGAGGTCGCCGTGACAGCCGCAGCATCCTTAAGCCGTTTTGCCAATCCGCGCCGTTTTCTGTCGCTCGTGAAATGGCTGTTGCCGCTGTCGTGGACCGTCGCGGGTTTATGCCTTGCGGGCGGCGCCTATGCCGCCTTTTTCGGCTCGCCGCCCGATTACCAGCAGGGCGAAACCGTGCGCATCATGTACATCCATGTGCCGGCCGCCTGGATGGCGCTGTTCATCTATACGACGATGGCCGTCGCCGCGCTGACCGGTCTCGTCTGGAAGCATATCGTCGCTGAGTTGTACGCAAAGGCCGTCGCGCCTGTGGGAGCGGCCTTCACGTTCCTCTGCCTCGTCACGGGCTCGCTCTGGGGCCGCCCGATGTGGGGCGCATGGTGGGCCTGGGATGCGCGGCTGACCTCGGTGCTGATTTTATTCTTCCTCTACATCGGCTATATCGCCCTCGTCGACGCTTTCGACGACGAACAGCGCGGCCTGAACGCGGGCGCGGGACTGCTTCTCATCGGCGCGGTGAATATCCCCATCATCAAATTTTCGGTGGACTGGTTCAACACGCTGCACCAGCCCGCCAGCATCATGCGCCTGGGCGCCCCCACGATTGACGGCTCCATGCTGGCGCCGCTGGCGCTGATGGCGCTGGGCTTCCAGTTTTTGTTCGTGGCGCTCGCCTGCCTGCGTCTGAAGACCGAAATCACGCTGCGCCGCCGCAGGACGAAGGAGATGGCGGCATGAGGGACTACACTTTTTATATCGCCGCCGCATGGATGCTGACCGCCGTCGTGCTTGGCGCGCTTGTGCTGCAGTCCTTCCTGCGGGCGCGCGCGGCGGAGCGGGACGCGCCCCCGGATGCGTAAAAAACAAAGACTTCAGTTCATCCTGTTCGTCATGACCTGCGTTGCGCTGGCGGCCGGGCTGTCGCTCTATTCATTGCGCGACGCCGTATCGTATTTTTACATGCCGTCCGAAGTGAAAAAACTTCAGGCAGAGCGGAGCGCGGTGGTGGCGCCCGCGCATAACCTTCGCGTCGGGGGGCTGGTCGTCAAGGGCACGCTGACCCCGCCGGACGAGCAGATGATGCGCGCCTTCACCATCACCGATACGCAGGCGGAGCTGCGCGTGCAATACAGCGGCATCCTGCCCGATTTGTTCCGCGAGGGGCAGGGCGTGGTCGCGACGGGGCATTTCGATGACGCGGGCGTGTTCATCGCCGCGCAGCTGCTGGCCAAGCACGACGAAAAATACATGCCGCCCGAAGTCGCAAAGGGGCTGAAGAAAACCCATGACGAGATGAAAGGAAGGGCCCCTTGATTATCGAGCTTGGTCATTTCGCGCTCGTCCTCGCCCTTGTTATCGCGGCGGTGCAGGCGCTCGTTCCGATGTGGGGCGCGCACAGGGGCAACGAGGCCTGGATGCGCATGGGACGGCAGCTCGCGATTTCGCTTTCGGGCCTTGTCACCATTGCCGTCTTTTCCCTGGTGCATGCCTTTGCGCTGTCGGACTTTTCGGTGCTGAACGTCTACGAAAACAGCCATACGCTGAAACCCGCGCTCTACAAGCTCGCGGGACTGTGGAGCAACCACGAGGGCTCTATGCTGCTCTGGGCCTGGATGCTGACGCTGTGGGGGACGGCGCTGATGCGCAGCGCGAAGCACCTGCCGCTGGCCTTCAAGGCGCGCGTGATCTCCGTGCAGGGCATGATCGCCTTCGGCTTCCTGTTGTTCATTCTGGCGACCTCCAATCCGTTCCGGCGCGTCGATCCGCCGCCGGCCGAGGGGCTCGATATGAACCCGGTGCTGCAGGACCCGCTGCTGGCCATCCACCCGCCGGTGCTTTACATGGGCTACGTCGGCTTTTCGATTGCCTTCTGCTTCGCCATCGCGGCCCTCCTCGAAAAGAAAGTCGATTCCGAATGGGCGGGGTACCTGCGCCCCTGGGTGCTGGCGGCCTGGGCCTTCCTGACCGGCGGCATCACACTGGGCGCCACCTGGGCTTACTATGAGCTTGGCTGGGGCGGATTCTGGTTCTGGGACCCGGTCGAGAACGCGTCGCTGATGCCCTGGCTTGCCGGGACCGCGCTGCTGCATTCCGTGGCGGTGCTCGAAAAGCGCGGTACGCTGAAAAGCTGGACGATTTTCCTGGCCATCTTCGCCTTCAGCCTTTCCCTTCTCGGAACCTTCCTGGTGCGCTCTGGCGTGCTGACCTCCGTGCACGCCTTCGCGACCGACCCCGCGCGCGGCATCTTCATCCTCGCGCTGCTGGGCAGCGTGACGGGCGGGGCGCTGCTGCTTTACGGATTGCGCGCGCCTTATATCACGATGGGAGCGTCGTTCCGCCCCTTGAGCCGTGAAACCGCGCTGCTGCTGAACAACGTGTTCCTGTTCACCTTCGCGGCGACGGTCTTCATGGGCACGCTCTATCCCGTATTCTTAAGCGCCCTTGATGCGGGCAGCGTATCTGTCGGCGCGCCTTACTATACGGCGGCGCTGACGCCGCTGCTGATCCCTTTCGCTTTCCTGATGGGGGCGGGTCCCGTGCTGAACTGGCGCGAAGCGCAGCTGAAGCCGGCTTTGAAGAGACTCGGCGCGCCTTTCGCGCTGGCCGTGCTGGCGGCCGGTTTCATCGCGCTGCTGCCGCTGCCGGGGCGGCCTTTCACCGTCTGCATTTTCCTCGTCGCCGGCTGGGTGCTGTTCTCGACCCTGCACGAGCTGGTGCGCAAGACCGGTTATTTCACGGCCTGGCGGCACCTGCCGCAGTCCTTCTATGGCATGACCGTTGCGCATTCCGGCTTTGCGCTGCTGCTGATGGGCGCTGTCGCCTCGACCTCCTGGGCCGCCGAGAAAACGCTCTGGATGAAACCGCGCGACCACGTCGGCATCGGCGGGCGCGAAGTCTTGTTTCTGGGCGTCGAACCCGGCATCGGCGACAACTACGACTATGACCGCGGCAATTTCTCGGTACCGCTGCCGGACGGGGAATTCGCGTTCCTGAAACCGGAAAAGCGCTGGTATCCCGGCACGCAGCGCTTTACCAGCGAAACCGCCATCCGCGCCTTCGGCCTGGATATGCTTTATATCGTCATGGGCGACCAGGATCCGAAGAACTCCTTTCGCTGGGTGGTGCGGATGTATTATCACCCCTTCATCGGCATCCTGCTGCTGGGCGCCTGCCTCATCGCCGCGGGAGGGCTGATCTCGATTCCGGGCCGGCGGCGGCAGGAGACGGCATGAAAAAGAACCGCACTGCCTTCATCCCGCTTGCGATTTTTGCGCTGCTTCTGGCGCTTTTCGCTCTACCGCTGGCGAAGGGCTCCGATCCGTCCGTGGTGCCTTCGGCCATGATCGGCAAACCGGTGCCTGCTTTCGCCCTTGCCCCCGCGCTGGAAAACCTGCCCGGATTCACCGACAAAGACGTCCGGAAAGGCGGACCGGTGCTTGTCAACTTCTTCGCGTCCTGGTGCCTGACCTGCGGCGCGGAACACAAGCTTCTGTCGCGCATCGCGCGGGAAGAAAATATCGCCATTTACGGCGTCGACTACAAGGACAAGAAGGAAGCGGCAGCGGCATGGCTTGGCCGGCACGGCAATCCGTACAAAGCGGTCGGCGCGGACGCCGACGGGCGCACCGGCATCGACTGGGGCGTCTACGGAGTGCCCGAGACCTATGTCATTGCGCGTGACGGCACGATCGCCCACCGGTTCGCGACGCCGCTCACGGAGGAGGACTACGAGAACATCCTCAAGCCCCTGCTGGCGGAGCTGCGCAAATGAAACATGCGCTGTTGCTCGCGGTTTTTCTTTTCACGGCGGCGCCGGCCTTCGCCGTCCATCCGGACGAGATTCTGAAGGATCCGGCGCTGGAAGCGCGCGCGCGCGTTCTCACGAAAGAACTGCGCTGCCTCGTCTGCCAGGGAGAGGACATCGACGAATCCGAGGCGCCGCTGGCCGCCGACCTGCGCCGCCTCGTGCGCGAGCGCCTCGCAAAAGGGGATTCCGATGCCGAGGTGCTTGCGTACATGCAGGACCGGTATGGGGACTATATTTTGATGAATCCGCCGGTGTCGCTGAAGACGCTGCTGCTGTGGGGCGCGCCGGCGCTTGTTTTCGCGGGAGGGCTTGCCGTCGTTGCGCTTTTCGTCCGGCGCCAGAAAAAAGGGGAGGGGTAGCGCCGCATGTGGCATTTGTATGTCGTCATCGCCATGCTGACCGCCGGCGTCATCGTCAAGCTGACCGGCCCTCTCCTGAAGCGCGAGGCGCATGCGGTTACGCGCGCCGACCGGCGGCTTGCGCTCGGGCTTTCGTGCCTCGTGCCTGCGGCCGCCCTGGTCATCTACCTTTCGACCGGGCGGCCCGATCTGCCGGGAATGCCCGCCATATTTCTGGAGGCCGGCGCGCTGATGATGCGGCAGGAGGCGCTGCTCGCCCGGCGCCCGTTTGAAACGCTGGTGAAGATCAATCCGGACAGCATCGGCGCCGTCGTCAAGCTGGCCGATATCAACCAGCGGCTCGGGCGCTTTGCGGAAGCCGCGAAGTTCATGCAGCGCGCGGTCACGCTGGCGCAGGAGCAGGGCGATATCTACCTCCGCATCTACGCGGAAAACCTAGGCAGGCTCCAGGTGCTGGCCAACGGCGGCACGGTCGGCCCGGACGCGCTGGGCACCTTCGCCTATGTGCGCACGCTGAAAGACGTCGATCCCATCGCGCGCTATTATCAGGCGCTGGCGAAGGCTCAACGGGGCGACACGGAAGGCGCGATTGCAGACTGGAACGATCTTTTGAGCGAGGGCTCCACGATGGCGTACTGGAAGGAATATGTGCGCCAGGCGATCGCCGTGACCAAGGCCGGGAAGATCGGCCAGCAGCCGATCAATATCCCTTAGGGGCGATATCCCCTAGCGTATCGGCTCTCCCGGGCAGGAGAGCGACAGGCGCGTGTATTCCGCGGGGGTGTCGACCATCTGCTGGCGCATCGCCCGGACGCTTTCGATCCTGTCCAGTTCCGCAGACACCGCGTCCTGCATGGAATGAAGAAGGACGCTCTTTGCGGCCTCTCGCTGCGTGTCGTCGAAGGGGCCCCTCACGCCGATTTTTGCGGCGCGTGCGGCGACGACTTTTTTCAGCTCCGGCAGCAGGTCCTTCATCACGCCCTTGTCGATCTCGACGTGGCGAAGCTCATGCAGCTTTGTCTGCGTATAGCGGCAGGTGCCGGGCCTGTATTCCTTCGCGATGTAGACTTCGGGGCGATAGGTGACATTGATGGTCACTTCCGCCTGCCACAGGCAGTACCGGCCCAGAAGGTTTCCCAGCGACCGGAACAGGATGCTTGTCTCCATGGTGATCTTGCCTCGCGTCACGCCGGTCGTGACGGGAAAATCGGCGAGGTTGACCGTGCCCATCGAGGGCGCGATGGCGCGCAGCTGGGCGGTGGAATGACTGTTGAAGAAAACCGGCTTCTTTTCGGTGTAATTAACCTGGATGTCGGGGGCCGGCTGGGGGTCGCAGGCCAACAGTCCCGCCAGCACGACCGCCGTTGCGGCATGAAGCGAAGGAACGATCATCGCTGGCCCAGCGGCTCTTCGCGGCAGAGCGCCGAAAGCCTCAAGTATTCCTGCCGCGTGTCGATGACCTGCTGGCGGTTAAAGCGGATTTTTTCGATCTCGTCGACCTTGGCCTCCAGGGCGGCCTTCAGCCTGTCGACCATCTTGTCGCGCTCGCGGATGAGGTTCTCGGGCTTTAGGGGGCCCACGGCGCCGATTCCGTTCGCGGCGTCCTGAACGGCCTGCCGCAGCACGGGAAGAAATTCGTTGAAGGTGATGATGTCGGTATTGACGTGCCGCACCTCGTGCTGGAGCGTCGTCTTGTAACGGCAGCCGCCCGCCCTGAACTCGCTGGCGACATAGATTGTCGGCGCGTAGTTGACCTTGATCTTGACGTCCTTGACCGACAGGCAGGGCCATCCGGTGACGGTATCGGCGGGAATGCTGAAATCGACGAGGTAGGCCGGCGAAAAATCGCTGATGGTCAGGCCGCCGACCGTAAAAATCTCATTGCGGCTTTTCGCAAAGGTGGTGCTGATGTGAAAGCCGCCGAGCTGCCGCCCCGACAGGTCATTACGCTCGACGGGAGGCGTATTGACGAATTCCATTTCGACGGCGGGCGGCGGCGGCGCGGCGCAGACGCCCGTCGCGGCGAGGATGTAGGCGGCCGGCAGGGTGAGCTGGCTTAAGGCCCACATCAGGCGCTCTCCCGCCGCTTCTTCCTGAAGGCGGCGATTTTCCCGCCGACCTTCAGGACGTCTTCGATCCGGCGGTCGAGGAACTTCCATGTGTTTTCGCTGCCTTCCGACTTGTCGTTGAGCCAGTACAGGGTGGTGGAAGTCAGCACGCCGGACAGCAGCAGGCGCTTGGTGTAATGATTGTAATCGGTCGCGGTGTCGCCGGCGGCGCGCCAGATTTTATCCGCGGTCGCCCAGACCATTTTCGGCAGGTATATATTGCGCGGCGGCAACGCCAGGAAGGCGAGCGCCGCGGATACCGCCTGCCGGTGCGGCGCCAGGCACTCGAGCCGCGTGCGTACGCCCAGCGTGATTTTCTCCCTCACTTTCAGTTTCGCGAGTTTCTGCGCCGGAAGCTTCGCCAGGGTCTGATCGTCCGCCCACTCCGAAAAGTAGCGGACAAGGCTTAAAGGTCCTTGAGGGAAGGCCTCGGTCGCATCGTCTTCGGAAATCCTGCTCCGCGCGGCGGCTTTGGCAATCAGCTCGTCGCTCCAGCCGTCGAAGGCGACATCGGGTAGCGCCGCCTCCAGCAGGCGGGCTTCGAGTGTTTCGGAACGGGGATTCTTTTTCGCCATCTAGGCACCTTTATTTTCGCGGCGGATGGTATAAATTATTGATAACAGGACATTCCCGCCCATCTCAACGCCTTTCAATATAAATGAGTTTAGTCATGACCGCCGCAAAAACAACCCAATCCGCCCGAAACAAGGGCCTGCCGGTCTGGGATTTGTCCCATCTGGTCAAAGAACCTGTTGAAAAGAATATCCAAAAAGCGCTCATGCAGGCGGCGGGCGCGGCTTCGGCTTTTCAGAAGAAGTACGAGGGCAGGCTGGAATCGCTCTCGCCCGAGGCCTTCGGAGCCGCCATCATTGAATATGAACAACTGCTGGAAGGCCTGTCGCGCGTCTATAACTACACTAACCTGAACCGCGCCACGAAGCTCAACGACCCCGAGGCCGGCAAGCTGCATCAAGGCGTGCTGGAGCGCTACAACGATATCACGACCGGGATGTTGTTCTTCCGTCTCGGCATCAACAAGCTCTCCGACAAGAGTCTTGCTGAAAAAATGAAGGACAAGACGGTCAGGCGTTACAAGCCCTTCCTCGATCACCTGCGCGCTTTCCGTCCCTATCAGCTGTCGGATGAGGTGGAAAAGGTCCTGCACGAGCGCGGCGTGACCGCCTCGCCGGCCTGGGTGCGCATGTTCGACGAAACCGTCGCGAAGCTGCGCTTCCACGTGAACGGCAAAAACCTGACCGAAACGGAAGTCTTTCAGCTGATGATCTCGCGCGACGCGAAGACGCGCAGGAAAGCGGCGAAAGCCGTCGAGAAAACATTCGGCGACAATATCCAGGCTTTCGGCTTTATCCTGAATACGCTTATCAAGGACAAGGAAATCAACGACCGCCAGCGCGGTTTCAAGACGCCCGTCGCCTCCATGAACCTGGAAAACCAGGTGGAAGACGAAGTCGTCGAGGCGCTGGTGACGGCCGTGCGCGATTATTACCCGAAGCTCTCGCACCGCTATTACAGGCTGAAGGCGAAGTGGATGGGCATGAAAAAGCTCAACTACTGGGACCGCAACGCGCCTTTGCCTTTTTCAGCCAAGCGCCGCCTGCCCTGGGACGAAGCCCGTGAAAACGTGCTGGCCGCCTATGCCGGATTTCACCCGCGCATGGCGGATATCGGCAAAAGATTTTTTCGCGAGAACTGGATCCACGCGCAGCCGCTGCCCGGCAAGGATTCCGGGGCCTTCAGCGCCTCGACCGTGCCCTCCGCACATCCCTATATCCTGATGAACTACAAGAGCGACATCGAAAGCGTCATGACGCTCGCGCATGAACTGGGGCATGGCGTGCATCAGGTGCTCTCGGGGCCGCAAGGGTATCTCATGTGCGACACGCCGCTGACGCTCGCCGAAACGGCCAGCGTCTTCGGCGAAATGCTGACGTTTCGTTCATTGCTGGCGGGGGAGAAAAATCCGGCCACGCGCCGCGCGATGATCGCGAAGAAGGTCGAGGACATGCTGAACACGGTCGTGCGGCAGGTGGCCTTCCACGAATTCGAATGCGCCGTGCATGAGGAGAGGAAGAAGGGCGAGCTGACGCCCGACCGCCTGGGCGAGATCTGGATGGAGATCATGAAGCGCAGTCTCGGGCCCGCCTTCACCTTCGACAAGGGCTACCGGCATTTCTGGGCCTATATCTCGCATTTCTACCATGTGCCCTTCTATGTCTATGCCTATGCCTTCGCCGATTGCCTCGTGAACGCGCTCTACGCGGTTTACCAAGATTCTGAAAAGGGCTTCGCGGATAAATTCCTCGGTCTGCTCGCGGCCGGCGGCACGAAAAGATATGACGAGCTGCTGAAACCCTTTGGCCTCGACGCGCGCGACCCCGGCTTCTGGAAGAAGGGTCTCTCGGTCGTGGAAGGATTCATAGACCAGTTGGAATCGGGCGAAAACGCTGCTACCCTGCGAAAGCGCAAGGGGGCCGTGAAGTAACCATATGTTTTTAACGGGAAAAAAGGCAAAGCTGGCGGAGATCTGTTCCCGGATTGTCACGCTCGCGGAAGACGCCGTCATCGTTATCGATTCTTCCCACATCATCGTCTCCTTCAACGAAGGCGCGCAGCGCATGTTCGGCTATGAGGAAAAGGAAGCCGTGGGCGAACGGCTCGACATGCTGCTGCCCGAGCGCTTCCAGATGCAGCACGACGTCATGATCGACGAATTCGGGGCGGGCAGCACCGACACGCGCCCGATGGGCAAGCGCAACCGGCAGATCTTCGGGCGGCGCAAGGATGGCAACGAATTCGTCGCCTCGGTCCAGATCATGCGACTCGGCGACAAGGACCACCGCTACTACGCCGCGATCCTGCGCGATATTTCCGAGAGCAAGAGGACCGAGGAAGAATTGCTGCGCCTCGCCGCGACCGACCCCCTGACCGGCGCCCTCAACCGGCGCGAATTCACGCTGCTGGCCGAGCGCGAGGCGCTGCGCTCCAACCGCTACCACCACGCCCTGTCGCTGCTGATGTTCGATTTTGACCATTTCAAGCGCCTCAACGACACCTACAGCCATTCGGCGGGCGACAAGGTGCTGCAGCGCTTCACGACGCTTTGCGTCAACGCGCTGCGCAACGTCGACATCTTCGGCCGCTGGGGCGGGGAGGAATTCGTGGCGCTGCTGCCCGAAACCGATATCGACGGCGCGGCCGTCATCGGCGAGCGGCTGCGCAAGCTGGTGGCCGATACCGTGCTGAACTTCCACGACCACAAAATCAATTTTACCGTCAGCGTCGGCATCGCGCAGTTCAAGGACGGCGAATCCGCCCTCGACGGCCCCTTGGGCCGTGCCGACAGCGCCGTTTACGACGCGAAAAAGGCCGGCCGCAACCGGATTTCGGTTTTCAGGAACTAGGGTACTCAGAAAAAATTCAGTTAAGGAAGGCGGATTGCGTCGCGCCGGTCTTGAGCCTCAGCGTTTTCATGGTTGAAGGATTCGTGACGCCGCGGTGGAAATCTTCCGACAGGTCGGGAAGCAGGGCGACGGCAGGCGACGGGGTGTCCTGCGGGGTTTCAGTCGCCTGCAGGGTCAGGCCCCGCTTTGTTTTAACCTCGTTAATATGGCCCAGGACGGAGCCGCCGATGAATTGCAGGCCGGCGCTTGCAAAAGCAGCGCCGCCCAGGAGCAGCAGGAGGAACGGTGTGGCCGGCACGGCGGGTACCAGGAGAGGGACAGCGATGCCGAAGGCAAGCATGGAAAAGAAAGAGGGAGGCGATGCGATTTTTCCGCCCCAGCGCTTGAGCTTCGCGTAAAATCCGCTCTTTTCGTCGAGCGTCGCGCTATCCATTTTTTCCAGCGTCTTGTCTGATGCGAAAAGCATGATGAAAAACCCCTGAAACCAAATTCAGAAAACATATCATAAACTGCAGTATTATGTCAAATAATAAACCGCCCCAGCCTTAGCCAAAACCTTCAAATCCTTGTTTTTTATGAAAAAGATACCGTCAAAGAAGTTGTTATAATCGCTTTTCATGCTAGGATTCAGCCATTCGACATAAACGGTATTCCTTGGGTGAGGAGCGGTGTGTTTGCCAAAGAGGGATTGAACCCTTTTTCGCGAACACATGCGCCTTAAAAAGGACTCGTGATGGCTGATGACCATAGCCCCAACGACGCAGGCACCCGCCTCCCGCGGTGGGATCTGCGCGACCTTTTTCCGGCGCCGGATTCGAAGGAGTTCGCGGCGGCCCTCAGCAGCATCGAGGCGGAATCCAAAACCTTTGCGGCGAAATACCAGGACAAGGTAGGCAAGCTCTCGGGACAGCAGCTGGGCGAGGCGATCGAGGCTTACGAAAAAATCTCCCAGCTCGAGGCGCGCGTCCGCGCCTATGCCGATCTCACCCGCGCCATCGACAACGAAAAAAGCGGCTGGGCGGTCGACGTTGCCGACAAGCTGCGCAAGGCCTCCGAGCAGACGCTGTTCTTCACCATCGAAATCAACAATATGCGCGAAGGCGATTTGTTCGAAAAAATCTCCGCGCCGAAACTCGCGCATTACGGGCCCTGGCTTGCGAAGACGCGGCTGCTGCGCGAGCACCAGCTGTCGGAAGAAGTCGAAAAATACCGCCGCCAGATGGACCCGGTCACCGAAGACGCCTGGGGCCGCCTTTACGACCAGCTGATGATCGACCTGCGCTTCAAAGTCGGCGGCAAGGAGCTGACCGAGGGCGAAACGCTCAACATCATCGACAACGACCCCGACCCGAAAAAGCGCCGCGAGGCTTTCGCCGAATTCACCCGTGTGCTGGGCGAGAACAAGAAAACCTTCGCCCTTGTCACCAATACGCTGGCGGACCTCAAATCCCTCGACGACCGCTGGCGCGACTACGAGAAGCCCGACGACAGCCGCCATCTGGATAACCAGATCGACCGCGAAACGGTCGAGGCGCTGGCCAAGACCGTGCGCGACAATTATTCCAAAACCTCGCATCGTTACTATGCCTGGAAGGCGAAGAAGGTTGGCGTCGCGCGCCTGCACCCCGCCGACCGCAACGCGCCGCTGCCGGGGCAGAAGGGCCGCGAATATACCTGGGACGAGGCGAAGGAAATCGTGCTCGCCGCCTATGCCAAGCTTTCCCCCGAACTTGCCGCCATCGGCAAGCGCTTTTTCGACGAGGGCTGGATCGACGCCGCGCCCCGTGCGGGGAAAGATTCCGGAGGCTTCTCGCATCCTGCGACGCCCGACACGCATCCGTATATCCTGCTCAATTTCTTCGGCTCCGCGGGCGATGTCATGACGCTCGCGCATGAGCTCGGCCACGGCATCCACCAGGTGCTGGCCTCAGGGCAGGGCCACCTGAAATCGGATACGCCGCTCACGCTCGCCGAAACCGCCAGCGTCTTCGGCGAAATGATCACCTTCCGCGAGCTGCTGGCCCGCGAAACCGACCTCACCGTGCGCCGCAACATGATTGCGCAAAAAGTCGAGGATATGCTGAACACCGTCGTGCGCCAGACGGCCTTTTTCACCTTCGAGCAGCTGGTGCATGAAGAGCGCCGCGAAAAGGGCGAGCTTTCGTCGGAACGCATCTCCGACCTGTGGCAGAAGACGCAGCTGGAAAGCCTCGGCCCCGCCGTCAACCTTGACGTCGAGGGCGCGCAGAATCTGTGGATGAATGTGCCGCATTTCATCCATACGCCCTTTTACGTCTATGCCTATGCTTTCGGCGATTGCCTCGTAAACGCGTTGTACGACGCCTATGAAAAAACCCCCGACAAGGAAGACTTCGCGCAGAAATACACAACCCTTTTGAAGGCGGGCGGCACGAAGCGCCATGACACGGCCGTCGCCGACTTCGGTCTCGACACTAATGACCCCTTGTTCTGGAAGAAGGGCCTCTCCGTCATCGAGCGCTATATCGACGAGCTGGTGGCGCTGGACAGCAAGCTCGAGGTCGACAGCAAGAACGCCAAGACCTTTAACGGCGCGGCGTCGAAGGATGCCGCGAATGACGACAAGCCTGAAGTAACGCCGAAAAAACCGGCGGCAAGGGGGCCTTCACCATGAAGCACAGGCCGCTCCGCCGCGAATTCACGCTGATTTCCCGCAAGGCATCACCGTCCGAAGGCGAGGGCGCGCCGAAGCCGGCCAACAAGAACCTGCCGCGCTGGAACCTGAAAGACCTTTACCCCGGGCTTGATTCACAGGAGCTTGCGGCGGCGAAGGAGGAGGTCGAAACACAGGCGGAAAAGTTCAAGACCGAATACGAAAACACCATCGCTTACCTCAGCGGCCCGGAACTCGGCGAGGCCATCGCGGAATACGAAACTATCTGCGAAACGCTGAACGTCATCAACTGCTACACGATCCTGATGGAATCGGACAACCTCAACAATTTCGCCAAGACCGACGCGCTGAAGCGCTGGCACTCAGAAGCGACGGACAGGATCGGCTTTTTCGAATCCGAGATCTGCAACATGAAAGAGCGCGACCTGATGACCAAGCTCTCCGCGCCCGAGCTTGCGCCCTATGGGCCCTGGCTCGCCCGCGTGCGCGTCAATTCGACCGAGCTCGATGACGATGTGGAGACCATGGCGGGAGATTTCAGCACCGCCAACCGCGAGGCCTGGCGGCGGCTCTATTACGAAACGCTGCATTCCTTCCGCGTCGGGGTGGGAGAAAAATCGTATTCCATCGACGAAATGGACGAGGTCATCGGCGACGCGAAAACGCTCGAGGAGCGCCGCGAGCTGCGCCAGAAAATGGCCGATACGCTCAAAGTCGGCGCGAAGCGCATGGCGCTGATCTATAACACCATCGCGAAAGACGATCTCATCGAAATGGAACTGCGCGGCTTTGACCGTCCCGACCACGCCGAAAACACCGCCAATGCCGTGACCGGCGACATCGTGGATACGATGCACAAGACGGTGAAGGACTCCTATGCGAAAATCTCGCACCGCTATTACGCCTGGAAGGCGAAACAGCACGGCGTCGAGGTGATGGAGCGCGCGCAGGTGGGCATGGACCTGCCGAACGAGCCGGAAACGGAAAAATCATACGAATTCGAAGACGCCCGCAGGATCATCCTGCGCGCCTTCAAGAAGTTTTCGCCCAAGTTCGAGCGCACCGCGCGCAAGCTGTTCGAGGAAAAGCATATCGACGCCGAGCCGCGCCCCGACAAGGAAACCGGCGCGTTTTCGCTGGCCGCCGGCCCGGGCAACCTGCCCTATATTTTCATGAGCTACACGGGCGGTATCGACGACCTCGTCACGCTGGGACACGAACTCGGCCACGGCGTGCACCAGACGCTGGCCGAAAAGGCGCGCGGGCTGTTCCTGTCCGAAATGTCGACAACAGTGTCGGAGACCGCCAGCATCTTCGCCGAAATGGTCGTGTTCGAAGAATTGCTGCGCTCCGAGAAAGACCCCGCGCGCAAGAAAAAACTGCTGATGGACAAGACCGAGGGCATGATACTGAACGGTCTGCAGCAGCTGTCCTACTACGACTTCGAAATGAAAGTGCATGAGGAACGCAAGAAGGGCGAGCTGACCGTCGACCAGATCTGCGATATCTGGCTCGACACCCAAAAGCAGTATTTCGGCCCCGCCGTGCAGACCGACGACTACGACCGTTATTACTGGATGGTCGTGCCGCATTTCTTCGACAGCCCCTTCTACGTCTATTCCTATTCCTTCGCGCAGATGCTGGTCAGCGGCCTCTACCAGGTCTACAAGGGTGCGGAGAAGGAAGGCCAGGCGGCGAAAGAGGAATTCGTCGAAAACTATATCGGACTACTGGAGACGGGCATCACCCGCAATTTCTACGAAATGTTCCAGCCCTTCGATCTCGACCCCGAAACGCCGGAATTCTGGCAGCACGGGCTGTCGCTGATCGACAAATACCTCACCGACCTCGAAAAGATGGACAGCGCCCCGCAGCCCGCAGCCAAAGCTGCGCCGAAGGTTGTGGCAAAGGATGAGCCGAAAGAGGCGCTGAAGGATAAGCCGAAAGTAGTCGCGCCGAAGGATTCACCAAAAGCGCCGGGGTTGTAATTTATACCGTAGCTATTTCTTTTTCGGCGCCGGGGAGGGGTGTTCGGCTCTCCATTTTTCCACACGCTGGTGGACTTCCTTGATTTCTCCCCGCGTGAGGTGCGTTATACACATCATTGGGGTGCCGTCTGTCTCTATGCCCAGAATCCACCAGAAACACGCATCTCGCCTGTCTTGCTTGATGCCGAGGCCATCGTAATAAAGGTATGAAAGGAGTTGCTGCGCGCGCGGATAATTTTGTTCGGCTGCTTTGCGATACCATTTTACAGCCTCTTTGTAGTTTCGTTTTACGCCAAGACCGTCTCTATAAAGCCAAGCCACCATGGTTTCTGCTGCAGGATTCCCTTGTTCCGCCAGCGGGCGGCATAGCTTCATGACGGTTCGATAGTTCTTCTGTTTGAATGCCGCTTCCACGCCCTTAGGCAGCTCACTAAATATTGGGTCGGGACCCGGACCTGCCGTACCCGCAAAGGTGGGGTTAATAAAGAATATGAGAAGAAAAAGGGAGAAGAAAAATATTTTCATGTTCTGAATGTCGGTTAACATTTCAACAGGATTAGAAACCAATTTGCAAAAATTAGCAATTCCCGCCACCCCGACGAAAGTCGGGGTCCAGTAGTTTAACTTCTATCTCATAAATTGGCGCGCGAAGCGCGCAATGGTTCGAGGTAGTGACTCTATAGACTGGACCCCGACTTTCGTCGGGGTGGTGCAAGGGGCGCATGAGGTCAAAAATACCCAAGCAATATCAATCAGAACCAAAATTCCCTCGACATTTTTCGCCCGCCGCCCCATCTTCTGGGGGCTATGAAGAAGAAGCCTGAGAAATCGAAACGCGAAAAAGGCACGATGGGTCGCCGGATACAGCGCTATGCGCGGGTATCGACGACAATGACGGGCCTTGCCGCGCGGATGGCGGGGCAGAAATATCTTGGCATCGGCATCGACAAGCCTGTGCATGCGAAGCGCCTGATGGAGCAGCTGGGCGACCTGAAAGGGCCGCTGCTGAAAGTCGCGCAGCTGCTGGCGACCATTCCCAATGTGCTGCCCAAGGAATATGCGGCGGAGCTGCAGAAGCTGCAGAGCCAGGCCCCGCCGATGGGCTGGCTTTTCGTGCGCCGCCGCATGATCGCGGAGCTGGGCCCCGACTGGGAAAAGAGATTCAAGTCTTTTGAAAAAGAAGCCGCCGCGGCCGCGTCGCTGGGGCAGGTGCACAAGGCCGTTTCGCTGAAAGGCCAGCATCTGGCCTGCAAGCTGCAATACCCCGACATGGTTTCGGCGGTGGAGGCCGACCTCAAGCAGCTGAAGCTGATCATGGGCGTATTCGAAAAATACGACCAGTCCGTGCTGACCGACGATATCCAGCAGGAAGTGGCCGACCGCCTGTATGAAGAGCTCGACTACGAGCTCGAGGCCCGCCACCAGCAGCTGTATTCGCATATGCTGGATGACGAGGAAAACGTGCATGTGCCGGACGTCTTCCCGGAACTCTCGACAAAGCGCCTGCTGACCTCCACCTGGCTCGAGGGCCAGCAGATACTGGAATTCATAAAATCAAAGCCCGAACGCCGCAACGAAATCGCGCTGAACCTGTTCCGCGCCTGGTATGTGCCGCTTTATTTTTACGGCATCATCCACGGCGACCCGCATCTCGGCAACTACACGGTGCAGAAGGACAATTCCATCAACCTGCTCGATTTCGGCTGCATCCGCATCTTCCCGCCGAAATTCGTCGAGGGCGTCATCACGCTCTATCACGCGCTTGAGAAAGAAGACCAGGACATGGCGGTTGACGCTTACGAAAGCTGGGGCTTCCGCGGGCTGAACAAGAAAACCATCGAGGTGCTGAACCTCTGGGCCAATTTCCTCTACGGCCCGGTGCTCGACGACAAGGTGCGTCCCATCGGCGTGGTCGAAAAGGGCGGTATCTACGGCCGCGAGATCGCGCAACTGGTCCACCGCGAGCTTAAAAAGATTGGTGGCATCCGCATCCCGCGCGAATTCGTCTTCATGGACCGCGCGGCGCTTGGCCTCGGCTCGGTCTTTCTTCACTTGAAGGCGGAAGTGAACTGGCACGACCTGTTCAACGAGCTGATCGAGGATTTCGACGCCGCCGAACTCGCCAGCCGCCAGAAGACCGCGCTGAAGAAATTCAGCCTCAAGGCGAAGCATTAGTCCTTTATGCCACGCGCTTAATACAGGCCCGGTCTCTGCGGCCTGGTGGGCAGTTTGACGGGCGGCGGTTCGATGCCCGGAATCTTGTCATGGCCGGGCTCCGCCTTTTTCTTGTCGAGGACGGAGGGCGTTTCGAGTGCTGCGCCATGTTCCAGCTTGTAGGTCTGCAGCTTTTCCAGCGCTTCCCGCAGCTGGAAGGCCTGGATAACGGCGCAGGCATTCATGCGCGAGCGGCTGCTGCCGATTTTTTCGACGGCGTCCAGGGCCTTGGCGAGTTCCTTTTCCGTCATGGTCTTCTTGCAGGTGCCGCCGTGCCCGGGGACGGTGTACTGCTGGGCGAGGCGGAAGGTGATGACCGTTTCCTCTTTGTCATTCTTCTTGATGCCCAGTTCTTCATTGTCGTTCTTCAGAAAGAGACTGTTGCCGGACATAACGAACCCCGCGCCTTAGATTTTACATATTAACAATGTATCAACAAAAGGTTAAGGTTTGATTAAGATCGTATTTTTCCCTTTATTATCAGTATATTGTATACCCCCTGAAAAGGGGGGACTGGTTTACAAATGATTAAAGAGGCATGACCAAACGCCTGCAGCAGGCCGGCCGACCGGGGGTCTGTCGCTCTGCGGAAAATCGCTGAGCTTGTCAGAGGCTTACAGTGATTTTCCCGATGTGTTTTTGAGGGGAAAATGCGCGGCGGAATGTGATTCGGTGAAAGCAACCAATACTTCCCAAACTCTCCCAAAT
>SCTB01000191.1 GCA_004297545.1 Alphaproteobacteria bacterium | reverse complement strand
TGCGCATAGGCGGATGGAAGCACTCCCAGCGTGGCAAGCCTGTCTTTTTTGAGGTCCTTAAGCTGCTTCCACGTCATCTGCGACGGGCTGCCACCGTCCGCGGCATCGCTCGAATAAAACACGGTGAAAGGCAGTTCCGCCTCATCCAGAAGCGGCATGGCGGCGGCCAGCGTCGCGATATGCGCGCCTTCGAAGGTGATGCCGACGGTCTTCTGCGGCAGCGTTTCGCCGTCCTTCAGCGCATCGATGATTTTGGGCAGCGGCAGCACGTTATAGCCGCCGGTTTTGAGTTCCTTGATATGCTCCTTGAAGCGGTCGAGCGAAATGCTGCTTTGCGGCAGGCTGTCGTCGCCGATGCGCTGGTAGACGAAAATCACTGCGCTGGCGAGGTCGCTGTCGGTTGCGGCATGGGCGTAACAGGGGGCCAGCAGCATCCCCAGTCCCAAAATTGCGCTGTACAAACCGGCGCATTTATGTTTTTGAATAGTAAGCATCTTTTGCCAGGTGCGTTCCGTATTGGGAGGGAGTCTAGCATGGGCGGACAGACATTAACAGACCAGGGTTTTGACCTCATTTTCAGGGGTGCAAGGACCGCCAACGGCTGGAAAGACCAGCCTGTTTCGGACGAGATTTTGAAAAAAATCTACGACGACATGAAGTGGGGCCCGACCAGCGCCAATTCTTCCCCCCTGCGCATCGTATTCCTGAAAACGAAAGAGGCCAAGGAGCGCCTGAAGCCCCTTTTGATGGCGGGGAACGTGAATAAAGTGATGACGTCGCCCGTCACCGCCATCCTTGCCTACGACACGAAGTTCTACGAACACCTGCCGTTCCTGTTCCCGCATGACAATACGGCGAGGTCGTGGTTCGAGGGCAATGCGCCGTTGATCGAAACCACCGCCTTCCGCAATTCGTCGCTGCAGGGGGCTTATTTCATCATTTCCGCGCGGGCGCATGGGCTGGATTGCGGCCCGATGTCGGGCTTTGACGCAAAGAAGGTGGATGCTGAATTCTTCCCGGACGGGCGGTTCAGGTCGAACTTCATCTGCGCGCTGGGCCATGCTGATTCTTCCAAGACCTTCGCGCGCAGCCCGCGTTTCAAATTCGAGGACGTCTGCAAAGTGCTGTAATGAAATGCCTTGCTGTCAATACCGCCAATATGCTGCTTTCCCTCGCGCTGACGGACGGGGACAGGGTATTGCAGAGCTTCGAGAGCGCCGAAACGCGCGATCAGGGGAACCTGCTGCTGCGGCATATCCAGGAGGCGCTGGACAAGGAAAAGCTGAAGTTTGAAGACCTGAATCTCTTCGCCGTCGTGACGGGTCCGGGCAGTTTTACGGGCATCCGCATCGGCCTTGCCACCATGCGCGCTCTGTCGATGGCGGCGAAGGTTCCGGTCATTGGAATTTCCAGCTTCGAAATGTTCGCGTCGCCGAAGCCGGGCTATATCAACCTTATCTCCATCGAGTCCTGGCGGGAGGAACTTTATTTTCAAGCGGTGGATGAAAAGGGGGCCGAGGTGATTCCCCCGGTCAACGTCTCGCCTGAAGATTTCGTGAAGAAACTCGAGGGCATGAAAGAACCCTTCGTCATTTCCGGCGATGCGGCCGAAAAACTGCATACGCTGATGCCGAAAGCGGCTTTAAGCGATCATCATCCTGCGGCCGCCCATGTCGCGCATCTTGCCATGGCATCTTTCAAAGCCGCCGGCCATGCCGAACGCCCGCTGCCCTTCTACCTGCGCGAGGCGGATGTGACGGTGGCGAAATCAAAGACCTGCTGAGGTTTTTTACGTATTTCCCTCCAATACTTCCCCATGCTATAATAAAAAGAGAGAGTATTTGCATGACCGACAAGTCAAAACCTGAATTGCTGGGATATATGGCGCAGATCGTGGCGGGGTTTGCCTCGCATCACACGGTCGCGGACCTGCCGGCGCTGATGCGCAAGGTCTACGACGAGCTTGTGAAAATCGAGGCCGGAACGGATACCGAAGTACCCCACGGTGGGCTGCAGCCGGCCGTTCCCGTCGCGAAATCCGTGCATCCCGATTACATCATCTGCCTCGAAGACGGCAAGAAGATGAAGATGCTCAAGCGTTACCTGAAAACCGCCTACAACATGTCGCCCGAAGAATACCGCGCGAAATGGAAACTCCCCGAAGACTACCCCATGGTCGCCCCCAACTACGCCGAAAAGCGGTCGTCTCTTGCCAAGGCGATTGGCCTCGGCACGGATGGGAACCGGGGTCGCAAATAAAAATCCCTGTAATCCAGGCGACCGCCGGGGTCTTGCATGTATCAGCTTTATCGGTGGAAAAATTATTGCCGGCGCTCTTTGCTGCACGACCTTAGACTCCGGCGGTCGCCGGGGTTACGGATTTCTATTTCGACAACTCGTCCGCCCGTTTCGTAGCTGCTTCCAGCGCCCGGTCAAATAGAGGCTGGATGCCTTTTTCGCTCATCAGGACTTCGAGGGCGGCAGCCGTTGTACCGCCGGGGGAGGTGACGTTTTCGCGGAGTTTTGCGGCCGATACTGCAGGGGAATCTTTCGCCAGCGCCGCGCTGCCGATGACTGTCTGACGCGCCAGTTTCTCCGCCATCTTCGCTTCAAGGCCGATTTTCCTGCCGGCCTCGGTCAGCGCCTCGATCAGCAAAAATACATAGGCCGGTCCGCTGCCTGACAGAGCCGTCACCGGGTTCAGCAGCTTCTCGTTCTCCACCCACAGCACCTCGCCGACAGAACCGAGCAGGCTTGCGGCCTGTGATTTTTGCGACTGGCTGACGTTGCGGTTAGCGCAGGCGACGGTGATGCCTTCGCCGATGGCGGCGGGCGTATTGGGCATGGAGCGCACGATGGCCGCCTTCTTGCCGAGCGCCTTTTCAAAGAACCCTATCGGTTTGCCGGCCGCAATCGACACCACCAGCGCGCCCTTGCCCGCGAAGGCCTTGTAGAAGTCTGCGACATCGGGGAGCACCTGCGGCTTCACCGCGAAGACAATGACGCCGGGCTTGAACCCTGGGGGGATATGAGCGAAATCCGGCACCTGCCGGGCGGAAAGAACATTGATGGGCGCCGGTTCGACGACGCAAATGTCTTTGTACAGGCCGCGCTCCTGCCAGCGCCGCAGAAGGGCTCCGCCCATCTTGCCGCAGCCGACAAGCAGCACATTTGGTTTTGGTGGCATGCGGTTTTAAGCTTCGCCGACGGTTTCGAAAACGGCCGCATGCAGGTTGTCCTGCGCGCCGATGTCGCCCGCCTGGACCATCTGGAAGGTCGCCCAGAAGCGGTTGCATTCCGCAACCGCGATCTCGACGAGGTCCTGTACGATATCGACGGCGATACCCGAAGGTATCATGCGGAACAGCATCGTGTGGCGGAACGTGGGGTGCTTGTTCTTGTTAGACAGGTCGAAATGGCCCAGCCACAGGTTCTGGTTGATTTGTTCCAGCGTGCGGGCAGCCGCTTCGTACTGCGCGGGGCCGATGTCGAGCGGCATGGAACAGGCGAACAGAAGGGCCGAGAATTCCTCCTGCCATTCCATGCAGATTTCGTATTTGGCCTTCTGGCCGGGCACGGCCGCGATCAGCAGGTCGTCGTCGCTGCGGGTAATGGTCCAGCCTTTGCCTTCCACCATGTCTTCGATCAGGTCCAGCGGGTTGGCATCGTCGTCGGTCGCGATATCGAACGGGGCGCTGATCATTTCTTTTTCCTTTTCGAGGTTGGTTTCAGTTGCCTCTCCAGCGCGGTCAGGCGCTTCTCAAGCTCTTCCTGGCGCAGGCGGGCCCTCTCGGCCACAGCCTCCACCCGCTCGAACTCCTCGCGGCTGACCATATCCATCTGGCCCATCAGCTGGTCCACGCGCTCTTTCACAAGGTTGCGGACCTGGTGCCGGACTTCGCTGAAAGACCCGATCGCACCCGTCGCCACTTTGGCGAGGTCGTCCAGGAACTTCAGGTTGTCGCGCGCACTTCTCATAATTCGGCCTTATTTTTGTATCTTCCTATCATGTCTTATATAGTTTATGCAATAATTTTAGGCAGATGGCACCGCAAAAAGCATGGAAGAGGCGGGCCGGGCAGGCCTTCTGCACTATAAGTACAAAAACAGGGTGGTAAGAGCAATTTAATGTCAGGCATCCCTTTCCCCGACCTTGACCCGGTCGCCATTCACCTCGGCCCGCTGCAGATCCGCTGGTACGCGCTGGCGTATCTGTCGGGATTTATCGGCGGCTGGCTTTACGGCGGCTGGCTGGCGGATCTCGACCGCGACCGGCGGCCCAACCGCATGGATATCGACAATATCCTGCCCTGGATGGTGCTGGGCGTCATCCTGGGCGGGCGCATCGGCTATGTGCTGTTCTACAACCTCGGGTATTACATCGAAAACCCGTTGAAAAGCCTGTTCATCTGGGAAGGCGGCATGTCCTTCCATGGAGGCTTGCTGGGAGTCGTGATCGTCATTTTGTCGTATGCACGGTATCACAAGTTTCATCCCTTCGCGCTGGGAGATATCATTGCGACAGTCGTGCCGATAGGGTTGTTCTTCGGGCGCCTCGCCAACTTCGTGAACGGAGAGCTTTTCGGGCGCCCGACGACCGTGCCGTGGGGCATGGTTTTCCCCAAGGGTGGCGACGGCGTGCTGCGCCATCCCAGCCAGCTCTATGAGGCGGGGCTTGAAGGCTTGGCTCTGGGCGCGCTTTTATTCTTCATGGCGCGCGTCCCGGCCATCCGCCGCACCGAAGGCGTGCTCTTCGGCACGATGCTGATCGGCTACTCCTTAAGCCGGTTCGCCGTGGAATTCGTGCGCGAGCCCGACGGGCAGCTGGGTTTGTATTTTGGTTATCTGTCGATGGGGCAGCTGTTGTGCATCCCCATGATTATCGCGGGAGTTGTCATTGTCCAGTATGGAAGAAGACGAAGAAGAGCTGCCAAAGGTTGAGTTTTCAGCCTTCGCGCAGGCGCTTGCGGAACGCATAAGGAAGAACGGCGCGATCACGCTGGCCGAATACATGGACGCGTGTATCCCCGAATATTACGCGACAAGGAATCCCTTCGGCAAGGAAGGCGATTTCACCACCTCGCCTGAAGTCAGCCAGATGTTCGGCGAGCTGATCGGCGCCTGGATCGCGGATCTGTGGTTCCAGATGGGCAGCCCGCCCAAGGCGCAGATCGTCGAGCTGGGCCCCGGCAACGGCACGCTTTGCGCCGACCTGATGCGCGCGCTCGGCAACTGGCCCGAATGCCGCGCCGCCATGACGGTGCATCTCGTCGAAAACAGCGAAGGCATGCGGCGCAAGCAGGCTGAAGTGCTGAAAGAATACAGCCCGGCCTGGTACGACAGGTTCGAGGACGTGCCTCCGGGCACCGTCTTCCTCGTCGCCAACGAATTCATCGACGCGCTGCCCATCCGCCAGTACGTGCGGAAGGGCAAAAAGTGGTTCGAAAAAATGGTCACCTTCAACGAGGAGAAAGGCGAATTCGAATATGTCCTGCGCGAGGAACCAGTCGAGCTGACGCCGCCCAAGGGGTATCCGAAACCCATCGAGCGCGACGTGCTTGAGATCAACGACCTCGGTCGCGCGGTCGTCGAAAACGTGGCGAAGCGCATCCGGGACCACGGCGGCGCGGCGCTGTTCATCGACTACGGGCTCATCAAGCCCAATTACGGCGACACGATGCAAAGCTACAAGCGGCACAAGCGCGTCGACGCGCTGCGCAACCCCGGCGGGCAGGACGTGACGGCGGATGTCGACTTTTCGGCGCTGGTCGCGGCGGCTGAGCCCTATGCGAAGGTGCACGGCCCCATCGTGCAGGGGGCGTTCCTGAACGCGCTCGGCATCGATCAGCGCGCGGAAGCCATCTGCCAGACGGCGACGCCCGCGCAGCGGGGCCTCACGCGCCTTGCGGTGCGCAAGCTGACGAACGCGACCGATATGGGGGCAAAGTTCAAGGTGCTGGGCCTGACGATGAAGGGCGCCGATATCAAACCCGCGGGGTTCGCCGATGGCGATGACGTTTCTCACAACTGACCTTGAAAATATAAAATACGTCCGCCACGGCTTCTTCACCCGGCAGGGAGGGGCCAGCGGCGGGATTTACAATTCTCTCAACTGCGCCTTTTCTTCCGGCGACGACAAGGAAGCCGTGCGCCAGAACCGCGAGAAGGTGGCCGAAGCACTTCACCTGGAAGCCGACAATATCGTGACCGTCTACCAGGTGCACTCGGCGAAGGTCGTGACCGTGAGCGAACCCTGGGCGCGCGACAAGGCGCCGGAAGCAGACGCGCTGATTACAGACAAGAGGGGCATCGGCCTTGCCGTGCTCACGGCGGACTGCGCGCCGATTTTATTCGCGTCGAAGAACAACAAGGTCGTGGCTGCCGCCCATGCGGGGTGGAAAGGGGCGCTCACCGGCATTGCCGAGGAAACGGTGCGCAATTTCTCCCATTTTGGGGTGCCGCCTGCCGACATCGTTGCCGCCATCGGCCCCTGCATCGGCCCGCAGTCTTACGAAGTGAAAGAGGATTTCCGCCAGCCGTTTCTGGAACAGGACAAGGGCAACGCTGAGTTTTTCAAACCCGGCAAGCCGGGACACCTGATTTTCGACCTGCCGGGATATCTCGCGGCACGGTTGAAGAAGATCGGCGTGGGCACGGTCCTCGACACGCGGCAGGATACTCTTGCCAACGAAGGCGCCTTCTTCTCCTACCGTCGCACCACGCTGCGCGGCGAAAAAGACTACGGCCGGCAGATGTCGGTTATTGCGATACGATAAGTCGTTTCCCCTCTCTCCCGCTTGCCGGAGAATTTACAGCCCGGGATTGTTATCCCCATCTTTCTTAAGCACAATGCGGCGCAGGGGGGGGATGGGCTTTGAGGTGGAAACATCCTCGCTGCGTTTTTCGACAATGGCGCGGAATTTTTCGGCGTGTTCGAGGCACAGGCGCGCGTAATCGGTAAGCTTGCTGCGGTCGGTGGAGTCGCGCTCCTTTTCGGCGCGGCGCACGAACTTCATGCCCGTTTCCGCGAGGGCGGCGGCCGCGCGCGCGGGGAGGAGCGGTGCGCTCTCGGTCATCTCGAGCGTTTTCAGGAGAGCGGAGACCGAGTCCATGTCGCCGGGGCCCAGATAGCCCCGGTAGTTCAGGTCGGCGCGGTCCTCCAGGCACTTCAGCGCGGTATCGCAAAGGGCGGAGACAAGGCTTTCGCGGTCTTCCGGCGCCTTCGCCTCGAACTTCAGCATCAGCCCGTATTTCGTCAGCAGCAGCGAACTGGTCAAATCGCCCGCAACATACCGCTTTGCGGTCTCGTTGAAATCGCCGGCCAGGTCTTTGGGGCTGTTCTGCATGCTGGTTTCTTTACATTCCCGGTTCGGATGTGGGCAGCGTCAGGCGCTTGGCGGGCGGAACAGGCTTTGCGACGGCGAAGACGGCGTTGCCGGTCTTGGGCGTGCGCGTCTTTTCGGCGTAACCCGTTACCATCTGCGCCATCTTGATCAGGTCCGTTTTATGCTGCTGGTAATCTTTCCAGTTATATTCATACCGGATATTCTCCGACTTGCGGACGAGGTCGAGGGCGACATCCACCAGCGCATTGGAAGCGCCGTCGGGCAGATACGGCATCTGTTCCGGCGTCATCAGGAAATTGAAAATCTGCTGGGCGTTCGACATGGGCGCATTGAGGCTGTCATGGTTGATGGGTTTCGCGCATTTGCGCAGGATTTCCATGCCAGCCTCGTAGAGCCCTTGGGTCAGCCGGCCCTGGTCCTGCGGCGTTTCCGCCTTGAACTTCCACAGCAGGTTGAATTTCGTCATCAGCCCGTCATAGGTGAGGCCGTCGGTGGTCGTGGCGAAGGCCTTGGCCGATTTGTTGAATTCCTCGGCAAGCGCGTCGAAGGGGTTGTTTTCCTGGTCTGGCATGGTCATGTCGAGTCTTTCCTGTCTTTCCTTTAAAGCTTGAATTCGTCTTTTTGTTTAAGTGTGATTGTTTTCGACGGCGTGATGTCCTGCGAGGTCGTGACATCCGTGGTCGCCAGGTGGGCGGCCTTTATCTTGTCGGCTGCGGCAAGGGTTTGTCCCGCGAGTTTCACGATGTATCCCTTCGAGCTGCCGCCGCCGCCAGCCGGGCCTTCGGCCCGGCGCAACAGGTCCAGCGCGACGTCGGTCAGTTGCTCCGGCGCGGCCGGCGGGATGAAATTGATGCTGTCGTCTTCGGTCAGGCGGCTGAAAAGGGACGTCATGCTGACGGTGGTCTGGTGGTCCACGGTCGCGCCTGCTTCAGCGCGCGCAGCCAGCCATTTCAGCCCGCATTCGTACATGGCTGTGACCAGCTCGCGTTTTTCTTCCGGTTCCTTCGCCTTGTGCGACATCAGCACGGAATATTTGGTTGTCAGCAGCTCGACGCTGACATCGTCCCGGATATACGACTTTGCGGTCGCATTGAATTCCTTGGACAGCTCTGAAAACGGCCGTGGCATGTATTTCTCCGGGGTGGACGATGAGCATAATACAAGCTGAAGCTCTTATGTCAATATGGGGAGATCGGCTATTATCGGCCGGATTAAATTCCATAAATCTGGAGAAGGGTGCTTAAGCCGGGGATGCAGGCTGCTTCAGCACCAGCGGTTTGCAGGCCTGGAAGGATTGGGATGTTTCGACGTTTGCAATGCCCATGTTGACGGCTTCGCGGAATTTGTCGGCGAAGGTCAGGGCGACTTCCGCGAATGCCGAGAGGCCATTCTTGTGTTCCCATGTTTGCTTCTCGTCAGGGCAATCGAATTTATTCATGAAATTTTTGCTGTCGACATTCTCGGCCTTGCGCATCAATTCGAGCGCCATGTCGGCGAGCGTCGCGGCGGCGGAGGCGGGGATATAATTGACGCTGTCGGGATCCAGCAGCCTTGCGAATATCGTTGTGGCGGTTTTTGTCTCATCTGTATTGATGAAAGCGGATTTGTCGTCCTTTTTGGCGTAAATATCCTCCAGGACATTCATGCCGCAGCCGAACAACGACGTTGCCAGGGCGCCTTTTCCCGCCGGGTCGCTGACCTTGTGCCGCTGCATGACGCTGTATTTCTGCAGCAGCATGCTAAGGCTGGTCTTGCCCTCGCGGGTGTTGTACGACCGGGCGGAGGCGTCGAATTCATCGCTGAGATTGCTGAATGCCTGTTTCATGCGGGCTCCGCCTGAATTTGAACAAGATTGCCGAATGTTTCCTGCACCCGCATGGATTACTCCCTGAATTCAAAGCAGTATACACGATCTCAGTATTATGTCAAATAAAAATATTAATTCCTTTTTATTCAGTCGGTTATATTGATTTCCTAACCCTCTTCAATTTTCGGTCAGGTCGGCTATAGTGGGCCGTCAAAACAAGTTCAAGTCAGGCATAGATGGGCGAGAAGAAAATGAAACTGATTTCCTGCACGAGCAACCAGCCGCTGGCGGAGGCGATTTCGGCCTATTTGGGAATTCCGCTCACCGAAGCGAATGTCAAAAGATTTGCGGACCAGGAAATCTTTCTGGAAGTCCTCGACAACGTGCGCGGCGAAGATGTCTTCGTCATCCAGTCGACATGCTATCCGGCGAACGACCACCTGATGGAGCTGCTGATCATGATGGACGCGCTGCGCCGCGGATCGGCAAGGCGTATCACGGCGGTAATGCCGTATTTCGGTTATGCAAGGCAAGACAGGAAAACGGGCCCGCGTTCGCCCATCTCGGCGAAACTCGTCGCCAATCTCATTACCACGGCTGGCGCCAACCGCGTGCTGACGATGGATCTGCATGCGGGGCAGATCCAGGGCTTTTTCGATATTCCGGTGGATAACCTCTATGCCAGTTCGCCGATTTTCGTGCCCTATATCAACAAGACCAAGAAATCGCAGAATATCACGATCGTCTCGCCCGACGTGGGCGGCGTGGTGCGCGCGCGGGCTTTCGCGAAACGGCTCGACGCGGGACTCGCCATCATCGACAAGCGCCGCGAAAAAGCCGGCATCTCCGAAGTCATGCATGTCATCGGCGACGTCGAGGGGCAGGAATGCATTCTCATCGACGACATGGTGGATTCCGCCGGCACCATCTGCAACGCCGCCGCGTCGCTGATGGAACACGGCGCGACGGGCGTGCGCGCGATGGCCACGCACGGCGTCTTCTCTGGCTCGGCGGTCGACCGCATCAACAAGTCGCCGATGACGGAAATGGTCGTGACCGACAGCATTCCCGCGACCGACAAAACCAGGGGCTGCGCGAAAATAAAATACCTGCCCGTTGCGGCGCTGTTCGGCGAGGCGATCCTGCGCATTTCGGAAGAACGCTCCGTCTCCACGCTGTTCGACAGCGTGCCCGCGAGCGTTTAGCATTGTCATTCTGAGCGTAGCGAAGAATCCCCTCTCCTGCAGCGGCAAGAGAGATTTTTCGGTCGCGTGCGTTCCCTCAGAATGACAGATGATTATTTGTGACGCTCGACCCAGTCGAGAATCTTGTTCATGTGGTCGGCGAGGTCGTTGTCGGTGACGGGCTTGACGATGTAATCGGTCGCGCCTTCCTTGAGCGCTTCGGCGAGCGCGCCGGTTTCGGAAGCGGAAGTCGCCATGACGATGGCGACGCTGTCGTAGTTGTTGTCCTGGCGGCAGGCCTTGAGCAAATCGAGGCCGGTGCCGTTGGGCATGTTCCAGTCGGTGATGATGATGTCGTAGGGGGTCGCCTGCATTTTTTCGACGGCTTCGATGACGCCCGGCGCCTGGTCGATCTTTTCGAAGCCGAGGCTTTTGAGCTGCCGGTCAAGGACGATGCGGTTGGAGCGCATATCGTCGATGATGAGTATCTTGATGCTGGGGACGGTGAGCGACGTTCTCAACTTGGCCATGGTTAAGTCTTCCGGTATTCCTGATTCAAAATGCGAATAGGTACAAATGACGCCTGCAAGGAAGGCAGGCAAACCTGATTCCATCATGTTCGCTCGCCCCCGTCAAATTTTGATTGCTTTCTCGCCCGCACGCTCTCCATAATACAGCAAAGACGAGGAGATTCTGTCATGTCGCTTGCCGAAAAATTCCCCGCGCTGACCAAAACCGTCGACAAGGACGGGACCGTGTCGTGGTACAGCTTTGGAAAGCTGCATCGCGCTGGCGGTCCGGCGGTGGAACGCAAGAACGGCGACCGCGTCTGGTACAGGAACGGTAAAATCCACCGCGACGGCGGACCTGCTGTGGAGAACGCCGACGGCACGCAGAAGTGGTATCAGAACGGGCAACTTCACCGCGACGAAGGCCCGTCAATCACGTATTCAAACGGCAATCGCGAGTGGCACCAGCACGGCAAGCTGCATCGCGAAGACGGCCCGGCGATCATGCACGCGGACGGCACAGCCATCTGGTTCCAGCACGACAAGCGGCACAGGGAGGACGGACCGGCGATAGAACACCCGGACGGACGCGGCAACGAATACTGGCTGGAGGGCGAGCGCGCGACGGCGGCAGCGGTCTGGCAGCGCATGGAAAACGCATACCGCAACGGCACGGAGCGCATGATCAGCGTGAACAAACCGCTGCATTTGAGCCACCGGATGCTGTTCGGCTGGTAGCAAAAGCATCACCAAAGCCCCCAATGCACGTTTTTGCAAAAGCCCTTCTCAGGGGTATCAAACACGCCAAAAGCCAATAAAACGGGCCTTTTCCGCACATGGAGAGCGCCATAAGAGGGCCTCGGGAGCACGAACTCCGCACGGAAGCAGACTTGAAGAAACAGCAAGTCATGCGGCAGGGAGGGGTATCGTTTTTCTATTGACATAATACAGCCGCCCCCCTATAACCAGAGGCAACAAAAACCGGCAAACAGCCGGATAAAAAGACGGCCCGAAAAACCGAAGGTGTGTTCATGAAATCGAAACTGACAAGGTCAGACAAAAAGGCCCTGAGCGAAGCGCTGTTCGATTCGGTGCAGGCGGGCAAGGGGGTTCCCATTATCCGCGCGCTGCTGCGGGCGGGGGCGAACCCGGATACGGGCCACAAGAACGTGGGCGCAGGCATCACAGCCCTGATGGTGGCGGCGGCGTCATACTACATGGCGGAGGAGAGCGGCAAAATCCTGGCGGCCTTTATCGAGGCGGGTGCTGACCTGACCCGCAAGGACGACAGCGGCATGAACGCCATGGACTATGCCGTCGTTCAGGACAACGACACGCTGGCCCGGCAGATCAAAAAAGTGATGAAGCCTTAAAGCGGCGTTTTATCCAAAGTTGCCGGCGTCCGCCTTATCCTGCGCCGCCGGTCCCATTTGATGGCTTGACGGCTCCCGTGGACAGGTATATGCCATAATCATATCAGCGACAGGTCATCAGGCAGGATATTAAAATGACGAAGAAAAACCACCAGGATATTTTCAACAAATTCGCCGGCAAGGAAGTCAATGTCGTTGAATGGCAGGATTATCCGGTCGGCGGGCCGCGTCCGCATGAGAAGGTGACCTACAGAACTTTAGACTATGAAGATCCGGTTATCCTGGCCTTTGAAAAAGCGGCGGCCGACGAAGGGCTGATCCTGAGATTATGGCTGCCGAATACCGAGGGCGCCCTGATGTTCCGTGAAGACCGCGATACCTATCTCGTCGGCTATGTCGACAAGGCCGAAGACGGCAAATGGCGCATCGCACCAAAGTTTCGGGTTCAGTAAAAAATCAAAGGGGGCGGAGCACTTTGATTTCGCCAGCGCCCGTTTTTTATTGAGAGCGTGAGGAAGGGACTGAAGGGGGTAGGCAGTTTCGATTTATTCTGACCACATTGATTTTAAGCGGAGCACAAATAATGAATAACAATCAAAGAATCGTTATACAAACATGTTTAGGTCTTTGTGCGTTATTTGCTCTTTTTCCACCCTTGGCCAACTCAACAGAATCTCTTCTATTCTCAATCCCGGTCGGTTACAAGATCGACTTGGAAAATTTTGTATTGAGGATTTTCTTAGTGCTGACGATAGGTGGAATCTTTTGGATTTACTTTGGACAGACGTGGGAAAAATCAAAAAACGCACGTACCGCTGACATGCACCAAGAAGGCAGTTTAGGCGTATTGAATGACTATTTTCTGGGACGCAAGCCTCTATGGAAGGCCTTCTGGATTGTTGCGGTTATAGGAGGAAGCATTGTTACATTAGTAACATTGAAATTTCGTACCCTACCCAATCTTGCGGCCATTATCTTACTTTTGTCTACAGCGCTTATGTACACTTACAATTTTTGGGGTGCTATGTCTGTGTGGCGTTGTGCAAAAAACTCTCGGTCGACCCTGCAAATGTATATTGCAAGGGGAAGTATTCTGATCATGTACCTTGCTTTTCTTTTCAGTACGACGTTTCTCTTTTGGCCGATTCCTTAAATACCCAACATTATCCCACAAAACTAACCCATCGAGCTCTAGCAACGAAATCAATAGGGTCGGGGTATTTTGAATTAATCAATGGGGTCAGGGTACTTTGAATTTCTTACGGTAGAAAATGTTCTTGGCGCGATCTTCGCCGGGTTTGAAACCCGGCAGCAAGACGCCCTGTACGAACTCTGCAGAGAGGCCATTCTGAAGGAAATGAATTCCCGCGGCATCACGCCCGATGAGGATGCATCGCCGAACGCCCTGCAGAAAAGCATCAGGCGGGATTTCGCGGCAGGCAGCAGCGGCAACGGCGTGAAAACCACGGGGCCGGCGGCGCCGGTCGCTGCACTGGCGCAAAAATCGCCCGGGTTGAAATAACGGCCGTCGGGAGCCTTTCCTGGGGCGCGGGGGCAAGCTACTTTTTCAGTCTGGTCACTTTTGCGGCCTTGTCGCGCAGCTGCTTCTGGGCTTCCGCCGCGCTGGCATTCTGCCGGCGGGCGCTTTCGCGGCCTTTCCTGACGAGCGTGTTGAAGAAATCGGTGACGCTTTGCCTTGCTTCCGGCGTCTTGCGCGCCTCGACGGCGATCTGCAGCGGGTTTTTGCCGGCGTCATTCGTCGCGTCGACGTCTGCGCCTTCCTCGATCAGAAACATCATCACGTTCGGTTTGTTCGAATTCAGCCAGGCTTCGGTTGCGACGTGCAGGGGCGTCGCGCCGTTTTTGTCGCGCGCATTGATATCCGCGCCGGCTTTCAGGAGCATCCGCGCGATGTCGAGATCCTTCTCGCCGCCGCCATGGATAAGGCCCAGCCAGTGCAGGGGCGTCATGCCGTTTTCGCTTGGCGTGTTGGGGTCGGCCTTCGCGGCCAGCAGCGCTTCCATGTAATCTTTTTTGTCGGCATAGGTGCTGCGCAAGAAAAAGTTCAGCGGGGCGTTGCCGTTGTCATTCACGGCGTTCGGGTCCGCCCCCTGCTGCAGCGCGGTTTTCAGTTGCTGCAGGGTCATATGGCTTGCGAGGCTTTTTGGCTTTGGAGGCTGCATGATGTGGCCGTTTTACCGGGGGCGGGCGCGGGTGTCAATTAAGGCGTCCGGGCGCGGCCCCGGACACCGCAGGCAAGGGCATGGGACGGGGCGCTTTTTATTTGACATAATAAATCAAAAAAGATATAGTATTCAAAATCTTGGCGCAGGCGGAGATGCTAAACCCATGTTTAACAAGCAAAAAAAACTTCCCGAAGACATGACGGATGCCGAGATGGGGCAGCGCTTGAGCGCGCTCAAGGGCAAAATCGCCTGGATCAACAAATACGTGCCCCGCATCACGATTGGCTTCATGGTCGGGGGCGTGGTGGCGGCCGGCATCGGCGTGGCGCTGATGGCCAGCATCGGGGCGCCGCTCATCCTCATGAGCGCGATGGTGGGAGCGGGCGCGCTCGGCCTTGTCTTGGGCGGCGGCGCCAAAAGCGAATGCGAAAACGAAATCTGCATGCTGTCGGATGAAAACAAAAGCCGCATCGAGATCGCGAAGCTGCGCAAGAAGGCGGAGGCCGCTGCCGAAGCCCGCGCGCTGCCCCAGGCCGCCCTGAAACTGCGCGATGCTTTCGACGCTGCCATCGAGGCGATGGGCAAGGGCATCGAGAACAGCATGACGGTTAGGCGCCCCTTGCGGCTGAAAACAGCCCCGGGGATGACGGCATGAAAGACCCGAATTTCACCGACCCGCTGGATTGCAACGATGCCGCGCCGTACAAGGAGCGGCAGGATTTCATGGAGGCCGTCAAGGAAGGCGACCTGGAGAAGGTCAGGGCGACGGTCGCGATATACCCGCAGGCCGTCGAATGGGCCACGGACAGCGCCTATACCGCCGTGCAGCGCGCGATTTATTGCTGCAAGCCGGCCATTCTCGAGTTCCTGCTTGAAAACGGCGCCAGCATTAACCGCCGGGGCTTGCACGGCACGCCGCTGATCCACGCGGTGCACAGCCATGACAGGCAGGCCGTCAAATGGCTGCTGGAGCAGGGCGCTGATGCAGCGCTGAAAAACCCCGAAGGCGAAACCGCGCTGATGTGGGCGATTTTGAACCAGATGATCGACCTGATCCCCGTTTTCGTCAAGGCCGCGCCCGTCACGCTGAACCTGCCGGACAACGACGGCAATACGCCGCTCTCCCGTGCGGCGGAATGGGGCTATGACGAAGAAGCGCGCGTTCTGCTGAAACACGGCGCGCGCCCCGACACGCGCAACAACGCCGGCGAAACACCGGCGGAGCTGGCCAAACGCCACGGGCACGACGGCATCGCCGGCGTCATCACCGGCACCATCGCCGAAATCGCCCGCACCGTCCACGACGGCCTTGAAACCCCGCTGACCATCCACCGCAAGCCGCTGCAGCTGAAGAAGGGGCTGTCGCTTTGAACTGATCCCTCGCCGTTTAATAAGGGAACGAATTCACAAACAAAGGATGTGTTATTCTCCCTTGCGCAGGAGCTGGGGCGTTGTTCCAGGGTCGGGATGAAAAATAATCCCGTTATCCAGCAGAATGCCATCCAGCTGCCTGGCGCTCAGATACAGCCTGAGGTCAGGTTCCTGGTTTGACTCCATCATCTCATACCAGGTCTCGCCTTCATGCTGAAATGATTTCGACAGCACCACCTCGTGACCGCCGCCCGGCATCTGGACGCCCGTGATCACCGGCCGGCCATCCTCCAGCGCCTTCGCAAATCCCGAAGGCGGAATAACCTCTGCGTGTCCGAAGGCTTCGGCCAGTATGGCAACCTCGCCGGCAAGAATACCCTGATTTTCGATCGTTGCCTGCGGATTTTTGCGTTCAGTCGCCGGGCGCCATTCAGCCTTTTTCAGCATCTCTGCCGCTCGCGCTGCCGTCACTCCGTATGGCAGCCCCGCACCGTTTGATAACGCAAAAATAGTGCAATCCTGGTGGGACTGCTTCCCGGCGCCATGAAGGCCCGGGCCTTTGCCGGCGGCTGCAGCCCTGGCGGGTGCGCTGTCCGGACCGCGCGACCGCATCGCCTTCCAGATATTGGCAACCTCAAGGCGGCTGCCGATCTTCGTTTTTTCAAGCGTGACGATTCGCAAAGATTCATCAAGCCGGCTTTGCTCCTCCTTACTCCACCCCTGCTGCGCGGAATACTTAATCATCGAGGCAATCATCTTCTCGGATGCCGGATCCAGCTTCTTCTTCATGACGCCTCCGGCGCCGGACAAGGCGCGGAGGTAATCGCTCTTCAGGCCGGAATATTTTGTTTTCTCTGCGCTGATTGAGGCGTCTTCCTCCCTGCATTCCGTTACCTTGGGAGTATCTTCGGGGATATTGGTACACTTCGCGTTCATGGCGCGGATGCGGGTGTTGAGTTTTTCCTTGAACTGAAAAGCTTCATCATACTGTTTCTTCAGGCGTGACTGATCCGGTTCCGGGATATTCTCCGGGACCGGTGGCAGGGAGGGTTCCTTTGCGGCCGCCGGGACAGCCATGCACATGGAAATGACAAAAGAAATTAAAATAAGATATTTCATGGCAAATCCTTTCCTTAGTCCTCCTCCGGCTGCGTGATGCTGATGAGTTTCTGTTTCCTGTCATTCATTTTGACTTCAACCACCGCCTGTTTGCTTTTGGCCGCCGTTTTCTTGTCGCGGAGGTTGACAAGCTCGACCTGCAGCTTCGCCTTGTCGGCATCCGATGCGCCGGAGATTCTCTTTTCCAGTTTTTCGATGCCGGCCTGCGCGGCCTTCACGTCCTTTGCAGCGGCTTCCCTGCTGGTGCTCAATTTCTGGTATTCCTTATCCTTCTCCAGCGCTTTTGCCACCGCGGGCGGCAAGGGCTTTTCCTCGGCGCCGTCGCCGGCATTCCGCGCGTCAACGGCATCTGTGGAAATAGAGCCTGAGTATTTCCCACCCCTGTCATAGGGGTCGCCGGACCTTTCTTTCCTCCTGGTATTGGACGGCGTTCCCGCCGCTTCCCGTTCGGCGTCGTTCGTGGATATCAATTGATCAAGCGCTTTTTTATTCTGCCCAAACTCAATTTTATGCCGCGGTTCGCCGGTCTCCGCGGCGCGTCCGCTTCCGGCAGCCGGTCTGTCGCCATTACGGGTTCCTGCTTCCCGGGATGCCTCGCGGCCGTCATGCCGTTCTCCTTCTTCCTGCGCCGCCATCATTCGCTGTGCCTCCTGCAGGCCCTGTTTTGCGACGGTGTCATCGGGAGATGCCATCAGCGCACGCTCGTAATAGATGGCGGCCTGATCCGCCCTGCCGCGTTGCATGAACTTGTCGGCCGCGCGGATTTCCTTGTCTGCCTTCATTCCCAATTCCGCTTCCGCAAGGCGTTGCCGGAATTGGGATTTCTCTGGCTCGTAAGCGGGTGAGGAGAGGCCGGTCGCACGCTTGAATTCCCTGGCTGCAGCCGAAAAATCCCGACGCTTCAGGAACTCCATGCCCTTTGCATTCGCTTCGGACGCCTGGATGTTTCGATCAATTATCCGGACGTTCTCCTGTACTTCCTTGTAGCCACCTGCATTCGGCGACCACAGTTTTGCTGAACGCCTGAATTCCTGTGCAGCTAATGCGAGCTTTCTCTGCTGGAAATAGATATTGGCCTGTGCGCCTGCTTTTACAGCCTCGAGTAATTTCAGGTTCTCCCAATAGATATGCTTCTCCGGACTGAACTCTATAGCCTTTTTGAATTCCTTAATGGACTGCTCAATCAACTTTAGCGCCTTTGAATAATCGCCCTTTGTCATGATAGGAATGGATTGGTTAAACAGTTCATTCCCTCGTTTATTCGCCGCGATTGCCTTTCTCTCGGCAGGCGAGGGCGGCGGGGGTTCGTAATTGGGGGATGGTCCCCAATAGTAGGTCGTCGGGGGAGAGTAATAGCTAGGGGGCGGTGTGCTGGAGCCGCCTCCGCAATCGTTATTCCATGACCCGCATATATTCGACCTTTGCCCCATCTCGGCGGCTGCGGGGGAAGACTGCAACAGGGAAATGCATGAAAAGAATATGCCTGCCGCTATCAGATGCATGCAGAATACGCCACATTCGCGCATTTTAACCCTCCATGAGAAATAATAAACTTAATGCCTAGGTCGGCCCGGCGTAATCCCCGAATTCGACCTCAAACTCCGTGCCGTCGCTGAATTTTCCCTGGCCAATGCCGTTGGCAAGCGTGCTGTCACGCTGGATATTGGCCTTGCCATGCCTGCCGTCAGAGCAATTGAGGGCAACTTCCAGCGTTCGCTCTAAAGATTGCGGGTCGTAAGTGCCGGAGCATGTCAGGCCTTCGCCGTTCGCAACTTCGAACGTACCCGCCTGAGCAGTAGCGACTGCAGTGCCGCGCAAGATCTGCCCTTTGCTGGTCTTGACCTCGACGGGAACAGTAAATACGCCGCCGCATGCGCTGAGGAAACAAATCAAAGCCAGACAACCCATGAGAGATCGAAGCCGCATAAATTTATTCCTTTCAAAACGTATTCAATGATATACACCGTGGCCTTTTTATATCATTTATATCATCCAGTTTGTTACTGAATGGTTACCTTGGCATGGAAATATACGGACCGGAACGGCGCAATATGCCAAATCTAGCCTCCGGTTCAAAAAAGACCCTTGCCATTACAGCAACGCCGGCGGTGTCGCCGGTCCGGCATCAATGGAGTCTGCGTAATTTGAATTTCAGCTGGCGCCTGGCCCATTCGTTTTAATTCCTATCAAACTACACGGAATTAACCTGTTTTCTCCCGTTTAATTCCTATTGAATTACAAGGAATTACCCCAAATCATTGGCCGAAAACGGCGATTCCGGCTATATTTGAGGTACGGAAAAGAATCGATCTTCCAGGCCCGGAACGACCGGGACGGCACAGAGGAAAAAAGGAAGGTAATGACGTATTCATCGATCACCGCGACCACAGATGATACCCCCGATTCCCTTTTTGTAACCAAAAAAAAGCCCATCAGTCTCAGGAAAATTTTCGGCAAGGCCGCCGCCTGCATAGCGGTGGCCGCGACGCTGGCGTTTTACTGTCTTGGCGGGATCATCGGCCATGCCTATTTCGCGCAGTGGCAGGACAACAAGACCGCCGTGACGCAGACCTGGGATGGGGGCTCCGCGCGGCACGACAGGACGGAGAACCTGCCCTGGGCGCTGGCCGGCGGCGCGCTGGTGGCGTCCTACGGCGCGGGCATTGCGGGCATGGCGCTCGGCCGAAAGAAACAGAGCTCCACCTATAGCGGCGGTTCGTCGTATTCCGACTCCGGTTACCGCAGCAACGACAACTTCTGGTGGGGCTACTGGATGGGCTCCAGCAGCGGCAGGTCCGGCGGATCCAGCTCTTCCGGCTCCAGCTCGAAAGACAACGGTGGCGCTGCTGCCGCGCTTGTTATCGTGGGCGCGGTTGCGCTCGCGGCCGGCGGCACTTACGTCAGCGTCAAGGCGGTGCAGGCGAACTTCTTCAACGGGGAAGAGCCGGAGGAGCCGAAGGAAAACCCGCTCTCCATCGCCCCGCGTCGTCTTCCCGGCAACCACCGCGCCCCGGCGCCGTAACGGGGTTTTATTACATCAGGTCAGCAGCCCCTCAGGCTCGTCCTGCAGGCGTTTTCTTTTGACGGCAACCGGCTTCCATTCGGCGGCGCGGCGTTTGGCTTCGTCCATCTCCGCCCCGGTCATTTTCTGGGCCAGCGCGTCGCGCAGGGGCGTGAAGTACTGGCCGGAGATATTCGCCGAGATCGTGAACCACATGAAGGCCTGGATATTGTCCTGCGGCACGCCAAGGCCGTCGCGATACATAAGCCCGATCTTGTCCTGCGCCGCGTGGCTGGCCTGAGCCGCCGCCTTGAGGAGCCATTCCATCGCGCCATCGTAGTCATGCCGGTTCAGCGCCATTACGCCCAGCGTGAACTGGCAGTTCGCGTCGCCCTGCGACGCCCCTTTTAACAGCCATTCGCTCATTGGTTTAAGAGCCTTCGCACCACTTCATGCGTTACTTTAATTGAGACAAAATTTCTCAAACATTTCGGTGCTTTATAAGATAATCTTAAAGTAATAGATTTAACGAAAGATGAACATTCCAGGTAATAATCGGGTAACTTTTTGCCCGATCTCCTTGATTCTCCTCGGTGATATGTGGAACAGGTATATATATGCCCGAAGCCCTCCCGCCCTTTGCAGGAAACCAAGCCATGAAATCCGCCGCATTCCTCCTTCTCGCGCTTCTGCTGCCTGCCGCAGCCATGGCCGCGGATCCCGGGGCGGGCGCGCCGCAGGTCAACGTGACGCGGGATTCAGCGGCGGGCTGGGCCCCCTCGGCGGAGGCCGAGGCGCTGGCGCTGGCGGGGGCGAATGGATATTTCGCCGCGCTCGATGCCGAAAAATACGCCGATGCCTTTGCCATGATGACGGACGTGATGAAGCAAAGCGTGCCGGAAAAAGTTTTCATCGAGGCCAAGCGCTCCTTTCGCATCGTGGCAGGGCCCCTGAAAAAGCGCGAATTCCTGCAGGTCACCTGGACGAAGGATTCCCCGAAAGCGCCGCTGCCCGGCATCTACGCGGCCATCGACGTCGGCAGCTATTTCGAAAAGATCGACCGCCACTGCGGCTATATCGTGATGTACCAGAAGGCCGAGGGCGGCGCCTTCAGCGTCATGCGGGAAGAAGCCAATTTCATCCTCAACGCGCAGGCGGACGACATCGTCAGGAAACATTCCGCGGCGGAGCTCGGCAAGATATGGGACGGCCTCGCCAAAAACTGCCCGAATTACCAGGCAGAAAAGTAAACCCGGCGGTTCATTCTCCTTTCAGCCGGAAAATGCCGTCCTGATAAAAAGTCTCTCCAAGCTGCGGATGAACCATTGAAATGGTGAAGCGGAAGTCGCCGCCGCCGAGGTCATGGTGGACGACATGCGCCTTGCCCGGCGATATCCAGTGGGGCAGGGGAATGTAAAGCCCGAGCGGGTTCCAGAAATACCTGTAGCTTTCGAAATGCATGTCGCCGTCCCGCGCGCTGACCTTCAGCTTCATGCCGAAGCCGCCGCCGACGCATTCCAGCATCTCGCCCTTTTTGCTTTCGCGCTTGATGGAGATGACGACATAGGCTTCTTTGCCGGGACGGAAATAGGTGCGCCGCCAGAACACGCCGTCGCGCCCGGGTTTCCTGAACAACGCGACATCCATCGGGATGTCCTTGCCGGAAAAGGGCGCCAGCGGATTGCCGATGATGCGGGTCAGCGTGGCGAACAGCCATCCGGCGCGCGAGCAGCGCATCTCCGTCATCGCGCCGGTAAAGGTGATGGTTTCGCCGAGGCCGGGCTCCCTGTCGAACCGCGCCTGCACGTTCGGGTGCAGTTTCGCCCAGTCCGCGCCCAGCTGGTGCTTCAGCGTGTTTTCGGGCTTTAGGTTGTTGATGAACTCGATGCCGAGCAGGCGCAGGAGGAGGTTGCGCCCGACTTTCGCCGGGTTGTAGAACAGGCGCGCGCTTTTTTGCGTCTTGAAGAAGAGGCGGTTCATGACGCCCGCCCAGCCCTTGCGCCGCGCGCGCAGGCTGATCTGGTGCATCGCGTCGCTGCCGTAATAAAGCTGGCCGCCGACCCTGACCACCATGCCGTCGTCGATGTCCAGGCCGCGCGCCGTGATATCGCGCATGAGCGCGCTGTCCTGCCGCGCGTCGATGAGGTCGAGGGATTCTCCCGGGTTGTCGAGCTTTACGGCCTTGCAATACGCGCTGCACACGGGGCAGCGGTCGTCGTACACCACTTCGATTTTTTCTTCTGTCTGGTCGGCCATGGCGGCACCACTTGTTTTCGCGGCGTACCCGTGTTATAGTTAACTAAGTAGCTAATTATATATTCCCATGGCTATGGTATTTAGTCAATAGGCTAATTAACATGCTGACAGAAAAGATCTTTGAAGCGCTCTCGTCCCCGGTCAGGCGCAAAATCCTGGCCTATCTTTCCGCGACGAGTCTCACGGCGGGGGAGATATCCTCGCGCTTCGACATCTCGAAACCCTCGCTGTCCAAGCACCTGAGCATCCTCGAGAATGCCGGCCTCGTCAAAGGCGACAAGCAGGGCCAGTTCATCCATTACAGCCTAGTCAGCGAAAACCTCGTCAATACGCTGAACGGCTATGTGCAGGAAGTCTGCCCCGTCGCCCGGCCCCTCCGGAACGAAAGCCGCAGGCTGGCGGAGCGGAAAAAGGCGCAAAAACAGAAGGATTAGGCTTTTCCGCCATCCTTGACACCGCCGCCGATGGGGCATAGATTCCCCTTTAATACCCATATGATCCGCGCAAGGAGCCGCACCATGAAGCAGCTGTTCAACTGGCTTGGCAAAAAATCCGACGTTCAGCCGACGCTGGGCTATGCGGTGCTGCGCCCCGTGCTGGGCAAGCGGTCTTCGGACGACGTGATTTATAACATCTTCAAGCTGAAGAACGGCGGGCGCCTGACCGAGCGCGCGATATTCCTTTCCGCCGTATTCACGGCCGCGGCGGTGCTGCCGCTGACCGTGCCGGTGGCCCTGTCGACCGTTTTCCTGGCGGGCGCGGCGGCCGTGGCGGGCAAGACCGTCGGCATCCTCGCCGGCAAGGTGACGGATTTCCTGGTGGACGACATGAACTCCCGCGTCATCCCGCGCCGCGAAGCCAAAAAGGCCGCCGCGAACAAGCCGCAGCCCTGAGCGGGAGTTTCAGATTGCGGTGCCGCGATCAGTGGCTCTCCGGATAGTGGCCGGCCCCAGGTCGCGCCCGGCGGGCTTCAGCCCCGTATAGGGCGCTCCTTCGCCGGCGCGGTGGATGCGCACGATGGTTTCAAAGAAATACATGTCGGCGAGCGAGGCGGCTTCCGCGTTCTGCAGCTTGCGGACGGCAAGCGCCTTCCGGAAGATTTCCTTCACCTCCGCCTCGTCCTGCTTGCGCACCCAGATGAGGACGGGCTCGATCTTGCCGGTGTTCAGCGCTTCCGTCGCTGCCCTGACGACCGGCCCATCCAGCCCGTCGCAATGGGCAAAGGCGGCGCGAAATGGCAGCAGGCCGATAAGGCCCGCTAACAGAAGGGCGGAGATCAAAAGCTTTGATTTAGTGAACATGTGTCCGTTCCTCGCGATAAAAGGTTGCGTTGCCTGCGGCTTCCATTCTTTCATTAAACCATGATGGATTTGAGGCCCCTTGATAGAGGTCAATTGCGTCCAAAAATGGGAAGGGAGTAAAATAATATCAAGTAAAAGCAATATATTAGTGTACATAGTTTGACATAATGTAATAATCGGATATCATAGAAGACAAGCAGTGGGCCTTGCTGCGAGGGGCGTGTTTAAACGGTTTCCCGCCCGTCGATCTTCTCAAAGGCCGACCTGCAAAACCAACCGGGATAATGCGTCATTCAGGTTGGTGAGCATGCAGGCACATTCAAGCACACAGAAACAGGACACCCCGGTTCCTTCACCCATGGAAAGGAATGCGACATGAATTTCAAAAAGCTTTTGCTGACGGCGGCATTTGCGGCGGCGGTGGCGGGCGGGGTTGCCCTGCCAGCGCAGCAGACCGAAGCGCGCGCGACCACGACCGCCGCCGTGGTGGCGGCGCAGCCGAAGGGGATGCCGAAACAGGCAGCGCTGTCAGCCTCCGCCGCTTCCGCGCCGGACAACAAGGCGGGAATGGCATTGGCGGTGCTGCTTCCGGTCGCCTTTGGCGGCTTCGTGCTTGTGGCCGCCAAACGCATGATGCCGTCGTGATCACCTGCGCGCAGGGCGCGCGACCCTTAAGCTACCCCGGCGACGCCAGCCTGGAATTCCTCAGGGCCTGGACGGAACTGGTGAACGGGTTTGAGGGGTATGTGGAGTAGGGCAACAGGGATTTTTTACATCAATAATCCAAACCTTTTCAATCTCTTCCGCGCCATTGATTGACATATTACGTGACCGAGCATATGGTACTCCGAAGCAAGACGCCTTCCTCTGGCAAAGCGGTTTTACCCAGTTTCCCGCCTGCCTGTTCTCACAAGCGCCACATGCAAAACGAAAAATCCATGCCTCCATCGGCTGCGGTGGAATCGTTTTACAGGAGAATGTCATGAGTCAGTTAGCGGGCGAATTTACAGGCAAGGCACAGCACAAAGAAATCACAAGCTACCGCGAGATTGCGGCAGATCCGCTGAGCCATAACAGCAACAGCCTGTTCAAGGGCATGTTTGCCGGCGCGGTGGACATGGGAGCCTCAGGCGCCACGGATGTCCTGCCCGTCGCGGCGATTGTCTGGGACAAACTCACAGATCGCTTCTCCATCTGCTTCCCGCATAACGGTGAGGAAGTCGTTCATCGCCTGTGCGTGCATTTCTTCCATGACGGTTATGAGCCGGTGAAGGACAGCAGCTCTTTCAAGCCGGTTGCCGACGTCCTCGCGCAGTTGCCGCAGCTTGCCGGAAAGGAATTTTCCATTTCCCCCCGCGGCGGCGACCGTATCATCGATAACCTGACGCATGCGCAGCTCGAGGCAATCATCGAAAGCGCTCAACTGCTCAACGCGGGCCTGAAAGAAATCAGCGACTACAGGAAATCTCTCGACGCGGCGCTTGGCCTTGCCATCGACAACGCCTTCCCGAACAAGGCCCCGGCGCCCGCCGCCGCCCCGCCCGCCCCGAAAAAGCCCGCGCCCAAGCGCAAGCGATAGATTTATCACCGGGCGAATCTGGTGAGCGGGTTTGAGGGGGAGGTGGAGTAGGGGAAGTAGATGAGCCCTTGCTTTCCTATGCTGTCAAAACTCACGGGGTGCCGGGAAATCTTCATACCCGGCATACATCATATAGCCCATATAATTCATATATCGCATGTATGAACCGCTCCTCACAGGAGTGAAACTTTCGCGACGCCAATGTTTCTTCGCATGGTGTGTGATGAGGCGACTATCATTCAGAACCTCTCCAAGATATATACCATTTGCTCCATAAACTTCATCTCCATGGAATTTGCCAATTTGAAGGCCCCGATAAGTGAACAGGCAATCATCAATCTGATAACCAAAACATTCGCCGCCCCAATTCCAAAACCATTTCATTTTCTTCTCCAAGTAATTGGTTTATCACATCACTCCAAGTGATCGCAGCATCGCGTCCAATTCGGGTTCTACCGTTGCAGCTTGCAATATTTCTGCGCGGCCTATTTTTGCAGCAAACTTACTACGGTTCATGGGTTTCTCGTATTCGGGCCACTCCCGCTTTAGCGCACGTTCAGACTCCGTTGTATCGGGTGGGCGACGGGTGACGCATCCAGCCAGATGTCTCAAAAGAACTGCTTCAAAGCAGGGGCGTTGCCAAACGATTTGTATATTGTGTGCCACCGCCAGTTGGCATGCTTTTATCGCTCGCTGGGGATCAGCGGCGGTCTGATCGTGGTCAAGTAGAACAAATCTATCAGAGGGTGCTCCTCTGGTCTTGCGTAAATGTTCAAGTTTACGAACTGCCATCTCAACTCTCGATAAGGGGTCGCCAGCTCCTTGACCTAAATCCTCGATAATGAGATGAACGGGAACGTCAGCTTCTCGAAGAATGTCTTGAACACGGCTTGCGTAGCCACACTCAGACTCTCCTTCGCACCCAACGAAGACCGGCCGCCTTAGTGGCTTGAATGGTCGACGGCGGCTCATCCGATTTGCGGCACGCCGCCATAGGCGCCACTCAAATATTTACGATAATGATTATCATCTCGTCTTACTTTTACGTCCATCAAGCTAAATACCGCAGTGCGTCCTTGGCGGTCCTTTTCACAAATGACGATTTCTTCCTTATTAAGTTCGTCGAGCAGTGAGACGGAATGGCAAGTAAACCAAATTTGGGCATCAAAAGGATTGCGAGATTCCTTGGTATGAAACCAGCGCAAGATTTCAGGTAGAACTAATGGATGTATAGAAACATCAAATTCATCAATAACAAAAATCCCTCCTTGGCTCAAAGTGGCCAAAATCGCAGGAAACATTTTTATAAAGGCGCGTGTGCCGTGACTCTCTAGGAGCCAAGGCATTTCATACTGTAGACCGAAATGTTTGAACATTGGGATCGGACCGGCTGGCGTATCCTGAAAACGCATACCCTCCACACCGACATCGATACGACTTAATTCTTGGTTTAATTTTGAGAGAACCTCCGGTTGATGCACCAAGTAATTGATAACTGGTTGATCATTTTCATTATGGGCGGTTCCAACTTGCACGAGTACTTTCTGTGCCAATTGGACAAACAGAGTTGCCGTAGGATGTTGAAACATGGCAAAAGAAGACAACACAGAGACATTAGGCCGCAGAGTATTGAGAAGATGCTGATATCCTGATAATGGAAAACTACGTGAGTCCTTGACCCGGCCATTTATATCGCGTTCAAATACGCGTTGCCATTTTCCAGTCCCGGCAGGTTTCTGGCGCAGCGCCTCACTCGCAATGCGTTCGGCGCGCCCTTCTTTGACTTCAATTGAAATTTCATATCTATAAATTCCGTACTCAACATCTTCGGCGGCTTCTAATTTTTTAAACACTTCGGGCGTAAAATTCATTACGCCACCAAATTCTATCGCGAGACTGATTGGACGTGACTGAGATTCTACGTCGTTGAAACGCTCGCAGTTAAAACCTGGAGTTGTCCGTTGCGCGCTGTCACGGACCATAGATATGACGAACTCCAGAGCCCTTAGAACGGTTGTTTTGCCTGAGGCATTTGCGCCATATAGTGCCACGACTTTGGGGACTCGAAGTTCGGAACCCTTAAAAATTGGCGCGTATCGGCCATCAGGATCTTGAACATTCGGCGCAATCGAGAGATCGAGAACTTGTCTATCTCTGATCGAATAAAAGTTTTCGATTTCCAGCTTGTAAATCATCCTATACCTCTATAGGATATAATAGCATTTTTAACAATAATTTGTCAAATTATTAGTTTGGTGATATAAAATAGCTCTCTAAATGGATATTTTAACATATTTTTGTTGACTGTTATCTCCCCAACACCCACTTCACCGCCGCCTTGATCGTCGCGATCTGGGCGCGTTCGCATTCGTCGCGGGAGCATTTGTCGGGGTAGATTTCGGTGGTCATGCCGGCGTCGGCGTATTTGCGCACGAAGTCCTGGCACAGGGTCTTGAGGTCGTCGAGCACGATGACGCCCCTGTCGGCGGGATAGCCGAGGATGCTTGCATCCGCGCAGATCGGCGTGACCTTGCGCACTTCCTCGATCACTTCATGGGCCAGCGGCACATCGGCCTTTGACGGCACGACGAGGTAGAAGCCCTCGGGGATATAATCATCGCCCGGCTGCAGTTTCTGGCCGTCGCGCGCGCGGCGCTCGGCGGTAAGGTCGATGTCGCGGTAATTTGTTTCGTGCAGGTCGACCGCCGCGTTGAAATGCATCTTCAGCGACTTGACCGATTTCATGAGCAGCACCGACTCTTCCGCCGTGCCTTCGTCGGAGCAATGGCGGTTCGGGTCATCCGCATAGCGCGTCCAGCGGTGGTTGATCTCATACGCAAAGGGGCTGATGCAGGGGTAAATCACGAAGTTCACCTTGCCCGCATATTTCGGCGCTTCTTCTTCCATGAAGCGCAGCGCGCCTGTCACGCCGCTGTCTTCATAGCCGTGCATGCCGCCCGTCACGATGACAGTCGGGTTCTCGTCGTTCCAGGGCTGCGTCATCACGCGGTAGAGCGGATAGCGCGCGGGATCGTGGGAGAGGGCGCCATAGGTTTCAAGTTTGAACTGGTCTTCGGGCAGCGCCTTCAGGCGGGTGACGACATCGTCCTGATACGACCGTTGAATTTTCTGGCGCTTGTACCACGCCTCTTTTTCTTCAGGTCCCCAGGGCTTGAGATCGTCGGTCATGGCTGTTCCTCGCTGTTTTCGGAAGGCCCATTATTGCCATAATGCGAAGGGGATGGCAATGGGGGATTTTTGCGGGAAATATCAACCTTTGCCGCCGGGAACAGTAATAAAATGTCATTCCGAGCGAATGCGAGGAATCTTTTCAGGTTCAGCCGATACCGGTATTGCGGAGGGAGAATAGATCCCTCACTGCGTTCGGGATGACAGTATCGGTGGGCTAACCCATCAAATGGCTGATAACCACCGCCGCCACCGGCCCGATAAACGAAAGCCCCTGCAGCAAAAACAAGATGATAAACTCCCGCCACCCCGGCTTCGGCCGGTTCGGGTAGGCGGATGCCAGCGGCTTTTCAAACGCGACGATGGAGCCGTGCAGGGTGCAGAGCATCAGGAAACCGGCCAGCAGGAATTCCGGCAGGTTCCCCTGCAGCAGCGCGCGCAGGTGCACGAATTCATCCACCGCGCCGGCCCAGAACAGGAAGATAACCGCGCCCAGCTGCAGCGTCGTGAAGGCATAGCGCTTCAGCGCCCAGCTGAAAACACCGGCGAGGATCACGTAATAGGGCAGGCCGACAACCAGGTCCAGCATCAGGCTGCCCTGGTGAAACAGCGGCACCTTTTTCCCGGCGGCGATATCATCGGCATTGCCGAGGTAGGCGAGCACCTCCACCGTCATGCCGTTCAGCACCACGGCGGCGGCATAGGCGCGCAGCGGCTTTTGCACCTTCATCGCCGCGCGCTCGGCAGCATGGTGGAAGATGAACAGCAGGCCATAGGCGATGCCGCCGAAAAACAAAATGCGCATGCTGCCGTGCATGACGACGGTCATGAAGAACAGCGATACCAGCACGGCGAAAATGCCGAAGGCCTGGCGCTGGTCGGGTCTGGGCGGTAAAAATTTCATGCAGCAATCATAGATGAAGGCGGAAAAATTCACACGCGGCGTGAACAGCCGCAAATGAGAATCGGTATCAGTGTACCGATTCGGGCGGGCCTTCTGCAGGAGAAACAGGGCCGGAGGAGGCGAAAACAAATAATCCAATTTGCCCAGCCGGAACAGGTAGTTTTACGCATTTTACAAGGCTTTTCCGACGCCTTTGCTTGACGGATTCCGGGGGGTGCGCTCTAATTTTTGCATCAGCCGTTATCGGATCAACAACTGAAGGAGGACGATTTGGGTTTTCATCGTGGCAGGCTGCGCAAGGCTTTCGCCGTGGCTGCAATCGCGATTGGTTTTATGGCAGCGCCGGGGTTCATCCCGCCGGCCGAGGCCGCCAGCAGCGCCGGAGCATCCGCCGCCGCAGCAGGCGCTGCAGCAGCAGCGGCCGCCGCTGCCGCCGCCCGCCGCGCCGCCGACGACAGGGCGATGAATGCGGCCATTACCAACCCCTCCGACCAGAATATTCAAACCCTGCAAAGCCGCGGCCTCGTGAACCGCTATACAGCGCCCTTCGTGCGCGAGGCAGTGGGCGAAATGGGTGTCGCCCCGGGCACGAAGCCCGAGCAGGTCACCTATGCGCAGCGCGACGCGCTGAGAACCCTGCTCATGAACAAGTGGCGCCTCTCCTATATCTCCGCGCCCTCCGCGCAGGAAGCCGTGGGCAAGGGGCTCGATAACAGCCTCGCTAAATATTTTGAAGGCTGCAAGAACGGCTTTGACGGCGCCGCATGGAACTACGACAACGCGAAAAACGCCGAACAGTGCATGAAAGACCAGCTCTGGGAAAAGGAAACGAAACCCGCCCTGATAAAAACCGCCGAGGTCGCAGGCGTCGTCGCCGGCGCTGGCGCGCTGATCTACGCCGCCACCCGCCGCCGCAGGCAGGACGGGTATTCATCATGAAGAACAGCAAGCTACGCAAGGCTTTCGCCGTCGCAGCGCTCGGTCTGGGCATCATGGTGACGCCGGGTTTCGTGCCGCAGGCGCATGCGGGCGGGTCGGTGGTCGCGGCGATGGCAGCCTCCAATGCCGCCGCCCGCCGCCGCGCCGACGACGCGGCGCTGAACGCCGTGATGGCCGACCCCTCCGGCCAGAATATCGCGGCGCTGCAGGCGCGGTATGTGTTACCGGGGCAGGCCGTTCCTTTCCTGCGCGAGGCCCTGAAGGAAATGAACCTGCCCGCAGGCCTCAGGGCGGATGAGGTGACGGAAGCCCAGCGCCTCCAGCTGAAGGATATCGTCCAGAACAAATGGCGTGTCGAATATATGTCCGCCGCCACCGGCAGCGAAGCGGTCGGCAAGGGCCTGCGCGCGGACCTCGGCAAGTATTTCGCCGCCTGCACGGAGGGCGTGTCGAAACCGCTCAGCTATGACACGGCCGCCAAAGCCGAAGACTGTCTGAAGGACGCCAAGTGGGAGCACGAAGACAAGCCCGCCCTGAAAATCGCCGGCGGGGTGGTGGCGGGGGGAGGCGCACTCTGGGGCGCTGTCGCCCTCGCGCAGCGCCTCAGGCGCAGGCAGCAGGGATACACCTGACCTTTCCTGTTGCAGAAAGCGTCTTTCGGGTCTAAGACAGGCTTATCCAGATAAAAGCAGGTGAGCCATGAAAAAAGAATTCAACCGGCACGGCCGGCGTCTGACGGATGCCGAATACGAAAAGAAAATCGTCGCGCTTTACACGGGCGCTTCGCCGATACCCGGCAAGGCCGAGGAAATCCGCCTGCGCAAGGCGGAGCTGAACCTGCAGATCGACCACAAGCTGGGCGTCGATTTCCCTGCCGCCCGCCGCGAGGAAATGTGGAAGACAGCGGAAGCTGTCGAGAAAGGGCGGCTCACCACGGCCTTTAAAATCGTGATGTTATACGTCTTCAAGGGCAAGGCCGATGAAAAGCACATGGACGGCAGCCCGGCAGACGCCGACCACCTGACCCGCTATCTCGTCAAAAAATACAGCGCCGTGCTGGATGACGAGGAGCTCACTCAGTTCCTGGGCCCGAAGGAAGATCGCGTGCTTCCGCCCAACCGTTGGCGGCTGTAAGCCCGTCGCCGGAATATGGCAACTTTATCCCGCGTCATTTGTTGAACACATGATTTCCTCATACATTTCAATGCCCGGTACGGTGACGGGACGGGCGGAACTGTGCTATAATGTTTAAAGGGGCAGCTTATACAAGTAATTAATAATCAAATCCTATAATAGGCCCATGGTACGCCGGTTTTTGACATGTCTGTTTGCACTCTTCCTGCTGCTGCAGCTGGGCGGCATGGCTGCGGGTGACGACAAGGATCCGCTTGAGATCTGGCGGCTGAAGCCGCCGGGCGATTACTACAGCAACGAATATCAGGAAGAGCAAAAATCCAACGCTTTCGACCGGAAGAACAGAAAGCCGCCGCCGCAGTCGTCGATGCCGGCTGCGCCGCCGCCGCCGCCGCCGCCCGCCAAGGTCTGGCTCGACAATCCGCGCACATTGACCCCGGTGGGAGACGATACGGAGCTTTTCGAGCGCAAGGAATTCGTCATCGACGACGGCAAAGCCAAAAAGCATGCCCTGACCTACTTCTGGAAGGCGCCCAAGGGGCTTTCCGAGGCCTCGCCGAAGAAATATCCGCTTGTCATTGTTCTCCATGACAGGGCAGGC
>SCTB01000190.1 GCA_004297545.1 Alphaproteobacteria bacterium | reverse complement strand
CGGTAAAGTTGACTTCCTTGTCTTCCTTGATGGGCCAGGTCGGTTTCTGCGGGTTCTCCACCTCGATAAAAACAGGCTCGATCGCCTCGTCGATACGGTCGGGGGACGGGAAATAAGTGTCGCCGACATACCAGCTTTCATCCGACTTCGCCCGCAGGCTGGCGTAGCTGTCGACATAACCGAAAATCATCTTCCGGTTTTCCTCGACGTCGTCGGTCATGTTGACCGTGTCCATCGTGATGGGCTCGATCAGGTGGCCGCTCCACTTCTTGCCGTCGAGGTTATGACTGCCGCGCGAAACCGCGTTGACGATGGGGCGCGGATAGCCCGAGCGCACGTAAATGACAAGCCGGTTGTCCGGCGTGATGCGGTAGGGAACGATATCGCAATATTCGCCCGGGCGCTTCACAAGCTCATGCAGCGCGCCCGTTTTCTTGTCGCGCACGATCATGATCTGCAGATCGCCGACCGGCTTCTGCGACGGACGCCGTTCTTCAAGGACAAGGCTCTGCTTGTCCGCCACCTTTTGCGCCACGATGAAGTAATTCGTGGCCGGCGTGCCCAGCGGGGCGTAATCCTCATCGTATAGCTGGAAGCGCCCCTTGAAGCAGTTCTTGACCACCCAGGGGTTCGAATACGGAGCGGAGAAAACCATGCGCATGCCAAGGCGCGCGAATTCGCGGCGGTAATCCTGATAGGTGAAGAAAGTATATTCCTCCTTCAGCTCGTTCTCCCAGTCCTTGCGGTAGCTCTTGCGATGGATGAATTCGAGCGCCCATTTATGCGGCAGCCGGAAAAGCCTTGTGCCATCGCGCCTGGGCATCAGCTCCTCAATGAAGAAGCCCTCGCAGCCACTCGCCATCGGGCGCGCGGTCTGGGAAAAATTGACCAGCAGGTCGGCGTCCGACAGATCGGCGGTGGTATCGCCTTCGCTGGGCAGATTGGGCAGTTCCAGCAGCACGAATTCGCCCTCGGGCGGCATCATGTAGTCGCGGATCAGCATGGTGCCGCCGGTTTTCAGCTTCTGCATCTGCTTTTCGAGCAGCGCCGTCACCTCGCCGGGGTTGTATCCCCCCATCGAATAGACATGGTGCAGGATATTGGAATTGATGATGCCGTCGACGGAGTCATCTTCCATATTCGGAATGGCGATATCGGATTCCTGGTAGGACAGGTTGGGCAGGCGGTAATTTTTGCGCGCAAATTCAATGGATTTCTGGTCGCGATCCACGCCGATGATCTCGGCCCGCGGGTTCAGCGCCGCCAGGGCATATGTTATCTCTCCCGTTTCGCAGCCCATATCCACCACGCGCGCGCCCGCCGGCAGCAGGAAGTGCGCGGAAATCAGCGCAGCTTTTTTCTGGATATACTCGGGCATGTCGATAACGCCGCGACGCGCGCCTTCGCCCTTTGCGCGCTCCGAGAAATTCCGGATGCTCGCGGCGACCTGCTCGCTTATCTCTGTCTTGTCGACTTTCGACACGGTGGCACTCTGAAGAGTCACAGCATATCTCTCCATTATAACGGAAGCAGCAGCCCCGCCTCCAGTTATTGATAAATTGTGTAATAATATAACGAACAATACGGAAAAACAAGAACTTTAGGGAAAATACCTTTCCTGTTGAAAGGGCAAGCCTTTTTTGGCAATCTGCCCGGATTATGTATCCCGTCCGCAAAGAGAAGCAAGGCCTGCCTGCCCTGCTGAACAAGGCTATCGACCTGCTTTTGCCGCCCCGCTGCATCGCCACGGGCGACATTGTGGACGCGCCAGGCATGATCAGCCCTGCTTACTGGACCCAATTAACCTTTATTGAGGCCCCCTTCTGCACTACCTGCGGCCTCCCCTTCACCTTCGAGGCCCCCATCGGCACCATCTGCGCCAGTTGCCTTGAGCTGGAGCCCGTTTTCGACCAGGCGCGGTCAGCCGTGCTGTATAACGATGCCAGCCGCAAGCTGGTCATCGACTTCAAGTATGGCGACAAGATGCATTTCGCGGCGACCTTCGTGCCCTGGATGCTGCGCGCAGGCGCGCCCCTGCTGGAGGAGTCCGATTATATCATTCCCGTGCCGCTGCATGCCCGCCGTCTGTGGCAGCGGCGCTTCAACCAGTCCGCCGTGCTGGCGCAGGCGCTGGCCCGGCGGAGCGGCAAGAGCTGCCTGCCCGACGGGCTGATCCGCCTGCGCCATACCGTGCCGCAAAAGGGCCTCAGCCGCGGCCGCCGCGCCGACAACGTCAAAAACGCCTTCGCCGTAAACGGCCGGTACATGAATATGCTGAAGGGAAAGAACGCCCTGCTGATCGACGATGTTTTCACCAGCGGCGCGACCCTGAACGAATGCGCCCGCACGTTAAGAAAATATGGCGTGGAAAAAGTATATATCCTGACGATTGCGCGGGTGGTGAAGGACCTGCTTTAGCGGCGTTCAGGCGGCCTCTTCGCCCAGCTCCGTCAGCGCGCCCAGAACGCGGTGAATTTCCTTCTGGCGTTCCTCAAGTACGACGCGCAGCGGCTCCGTCAGCTCCAGAGGGCCGCCGTCATTCGCCCACCGCCTCAACGTCCGGTCATGAACCTTGAGCGTTTTCGCAAGAGGCACCTGCCAGTGCTGGCCGAATACAGCCCTGCCGATATCCGCAAGGATATGGGGCGGGATGCTTTCGATTGGAACGGGCCTGCGTTTTTTCATGTGCATTATTCGAATATGTTGAGGACTTCGGGATGGCATTTTGCCGCAAGCACCTGCGCAAGGGTGAACTTTATCTGCACCTCGAAGGTGTAGCCGTACTTGCCCTGACCGTAGAAACGGCCGGTGTGCTTGGGGTTGAAATCCACATCCGCAAAGCCGAATTTCTCGCCTGCCAGCCTGATGGCCGCAGCTCCCGGATTTTTGTCATCGAAATACTCAGGGATTGAAGGATTGAAGAACGCGACATTCTGATATTCCGGACGTGAGGCGTGTTCGACAGCCATGAATCTTACTCCTTTTCTTCGGGTTTGATGTCCGCCGGCGGCTGCGCCTTGGGCGGATTTTTGGGCGGATTCATCGCCTGCTGCATCATCGGCGGCATGCCCGGCGGGCGCGGCGCGGGCGGGTGGAGGCCGGGCGCCTTCGGCGCGGGCGGCGCATAGCCCTTGTTCGCATTGCCGCCTGCGGCTCCGGCGCTGCCGGATTTCTGCTCTGTCTGCGGCTTGTTATCCTGTTCCTTGGAGGTATTGTGCAATTCATCTTTGGTCATGGAAATCTCCGTTACGTGCAGGCGGTTGCGTTTCAGACCTTTGACGGCGCTTTCTCGGCGGGCCGGAAACAGGCCAAGTGCAGCGTCGAAAACTTGTCCTGCCGGAAGCGGCTGCGTACCTCCTGCTTTTCCGCAGCCGATTCATTCGCAAGCTGCGCGGCGGCATCGATGATGTCTTTCATAAAATTCTCTTTTCAGTATCTATGGATAAAAAAATCCGTACGACAGTTCCTTAAAACCGGCGGTAGCAATTGGCGTAAAAAAACCCGGGTAACTGTTACATTCCCGGGTTTTTCCATTTTCTTCGGCTTATTATGCCGCTGCTTTCAGATTTGCAGCTGCGCTTTTGCCACGCTCCGTAACGATGTCATAAGAAACTTTCTGACCTTCGTTCAGGCCGCGCAGGCCTGCCGCTTCAACCGCGCTCATGTGAACGAACACATCAGAGCCGCCGTTGTCAGGCTGGATGAAACCAAAGCCTTTTTGAGCGTTAAACCATTTAACTGTACCTTGTGCCATATTGGCCTCCTTTTAGAAAACGCACTTCCGTGCATAAGATCGCCCAACCATTGAACGGCCTCATATTCGAAATAGCGATGTCTTGGGGAAAGCCTCTTTGAGGCGAACAAACAATACAGAACTAAAATTCTCGAACAATCAAGATATAGGCTTTTTCCGGGAAATAGCAAGAACTATTATATTTCAGGGGCTTTTAAGGCATCTTCGCGCTGTATTTGTTGCGTATTCCGGTCTCGATCGGGAGTGCCTGGATTTCCGAACGTCAATGACCGCTGGACAGTGCGGCCGCAACGCCAACGATTGCCGCGCCGATCAGCAGCGGGCAAAAGGCGCCCCCCTTGCAGAAATCCGGATCGGAATAATGGTAACCGGGCGGCGGGCCGCTGCTGCTGCGCGATGTCGCGGGGCTTCCTCCGTATGAATATCCGGAGCTGGGATAGTAGCCGTTGGTGCAGCCTGCGCTGGTCAGCGTCATCGCCGCCAGCAGCGCTGCAGTCAGAATATTTTTAGGCCTTCGTGAGGTGTATTTTTTGTCCAGCATTCTTCTTTCCCCGAACAATATCACGGTTGCCATAATTTACTACAGCTCCAATGGTTTGTCTACGAGAAGGTGATGACATACCGGGCCGACATTTACTGCTGATACGCCTGTCCCATGACGATTTTCTCAGCATTGAGCCCCGCCTCCAGCATCGCATCTTCGTTCACGACCGGAAGGCCCAGCTTGGCGTAATCCACCGAATAGTAGCCGTTCTCGTCTTTAGACACGGCATCGGCAGTTTCGGGATCCTGCAGCAGGTCCTGCGCCAGCACTCCCGAGAACATGCGATCGTCGCCCAGATAGCGGAAGGAATAGACTTTAATGCCGTTGTCGGTGACCGTCAGCGGCTTGATATCGCGCTTGAGACGCTGATCCGATGGCCCCGGCGGCGGGCCATTATCATCATCATTGTTATTGTGAATGATCACGGCCGCAATCGCGCCTGCGACGATGACGCCGCCGACGACGCAGACCGTCGTATGCTCATAGCAATAGCTGCCCGGCGTATTGTTGCCCGAGCTCATGCCGCCGCCCGACGTGCTGCAGGCGGAAAGAAAGAGGCTGAGGACCGTAACGGCAGCGATAGTTGCTTTAGACATTGAATTCTCCTGACAAATCTTCCCCGAGATGACGCACCATGAAATACCCGCGCTCCAATGTCAAGTCACGGAAAAATTGTGCAGCGCAGCAAATTTTCCGTGACAAGAATCGCGAACCATGTTCCAATGAAGAGGAGTAAAAAGAGGAAGCTCATGTCTTATTGCATGAAACACATTTCTGGCACCTGGACCAACGCGCTGCCGCAAAACGGCAATGTCGCACTGCCGCAGTGCGGCAATGTCGCGATGGCCCCTCTTTTTGCCAAAGAGACGGCAACCGGACCCCGGCTGATAGTCTAAGTCTCCTTAGCTGTCAGCCTTGAAAGGCTGACAGAACCCCGAAAAAGAAAACGGCATCTTTCTGTTCCGCCTTTCACGAAACAAGAACGTGAGGCGCAACATGCGTGTCGACAGAAACATAAGGCTATTGGAAGCCCATTCGCTGCTCGTGAACATGTCGTTCGTGATCCCGGTCATCATGCCTTTTTATCGGGACCAGATGGGCCTGAGCTTCCGCGACTTCCTGATCGGGGAATCCGCCTTCGCGGCGACCGTCCTGTTGCTGGACGTGCCGATGGGCTGGGTTTCCGACCAGTGGAAGCGCAAGCACGTTCTTGCGGCGGGAACGCTGATCGAGCTGATCGGTTACGCGCTGATGCTCTGCGCCCACGGTCTGGGCATGGCGGCGCTGGCGCAGTCGGTTATCGGCGTCGGCATCTGCTTCCTGAACGGCACCAACAGCGCCATCCTGTACGAAAGCCTCATGGTGGGCGGCCGCGAGGCCGAGTACCGGAAGCACGAAGGGCGGCGCGGCGGCTTCGGCCTCTATTCGGTGGCCTTCGCGAGCATCTTCGGCGGGTTGATGTATCCGCATATGCATCAGCTCCCCGTCGTGCTCACGGTCATCATGCAGAGCATGGCCGTCATCGCGGCCAGCATGATGGACGAGCCGGAGCGGCACCGGAAAAGGCCGGAGAAGCACCCGGTCGCCGATATCGTGGAGACGACGCGCTATGCCTTGCGTCACCCGGACGTCGGCCTCATCATCATCTTCGCGGGCGTGATGTTCTGCTCGACGAAGCTGATCATGTGGAGCCAGCAGCCGTACTATATGGCGATGGGCCTGCGCGAGGATGCTTTCGGCCTCTTGATGGCGGTCGGCTTCGTGCTCGGCGGGTTTTCGAGCCAGATGGCCCACCGGCTGGATGGCAAAGTGAATACGCACAAGGCCCTGATGCTGGCCTGGTCGATGGCGGTCTGCGCTTGCCTTGGTGCGGCAGCCAAGGTCGGCTGGCATGGCGTGGCCCTGCTCATGGTGGGCGGCACCTGCATCTACGGGATTGCCGCGCCGCGCGTGAGCGAGGCGATCAACCGCCACGTCGGCTCGGAGCGCAGAGCCACGGTGCTGTCGACGCAAAGCCTCTGCGTCTCGATACTGTTCATCCCCGTCAGCTGGGTGATGGGCCATGTATCGGATGCTTATGGCGTGCAGGCGACGCTGGTCGCTCTGGCCGCATGGCTCGGGGTGGCAGGCTTGAGCCTCGCCGCCTGGGGCCTGCGGAGACGCCGGAACCGGAATGAAGTTGTAAAAGTAACGTAGCCCGTACTACGCCGGCGGTCCTGAAGAAAGGCAGGACCGCCGGTGGTTTTTTTCGCGCTATCCCAACTGCGTTTTCAGCACGATCAGCGCCATGGCGCAGGCGACGATGCCAAGGCCGGCGAAAACGTCGCTGTCGTCTTTTTTGCCCATCCATTTATGCGCCGCCATGATGATGGGCGCATAGACGAGCTGCACGGCGGAAACATATCCGGGGTTGTCGATGTAGTAATAACTGGTCACGAAAATGATGACGAGGACCGCCGTGACGATGCCTATCGGCAGGCTGCGCTGCCACGTCCGCTTTTCCACCAGCGATGAAAAGCTGACCGGCCGGGCAACGGCCAGCCAGACCACCCACATGGCGATCATCATCAGCGCTTCGGCGAAGGTGAAACCAAACGCGCCCTGCGCCACTGTCGCATAGCGCGTGGTTATCTTGGCCATCAGCGGGCTGACCGCATTGGCGGCCAGCACGAACCACAGCATACGCAGCGCCTGCATGGAGACAACGCATTTCCGAAGGCGCATGGCGAAGAACGCCGCCCCGCAAAGCACGACGACGATGAGGCTTCCGATAACGGGACGGTCGACATAGAGCTTTATTTCCTCTGGCGCGACCGCGAACCACAGAAAAAAGCCTATCACGACGGTGGAGGGCAGCAGCCGCGAGACGACGCCGGCGCCGACCTTCGGCAGGCTGCGGAACATCACGACATCGCTGACCGCGAACAGGAAGGACTGCGGCACAAGCCAGAGATAAAAGCGCGGGTCGGACGGCAGGCCATAGTAAATAACGAACGGCAGCGTGGTAATAACACAGGCGATCTTGCACCAGAAGGCGAGCGCAAAGCCCTCCACCTTCATCTTTTCCTGCATCAGCATCATCAGGGCGGCGAGAACCGCCGTGCCCAGCCCCAGATAGGCCCATGCGAGTTCAGGTACAGCCATCCGTTAACTGATGGAAGCGGCTGGCGCCGCACCGTCCTGATTGACGACGCCCAGGAAATCGATCAGCGAAAAGACCTGCTGCAGTTCCCTTTTGATGCTCCTGACGCTTTCGATGTTCGTCGCCGGCATAGCGATATTCCCGGGCTCAAAGAAATCCTTCTCGGCCGCGATGAGAATAAAAATCTGGTTGCCGTAAAAGGCGAGCGATACGCCGCGGGATTTGTAGGCTTCGGCCAGCCTCACAACGCGGGAAAGCATCTCCGCGTCAATGAGCCTGTCCGCTTCCGCCGCGTTGTTCGAAAAAACGCTGTACATTTTTTCGAGGCCGGGCTTCGACAGGGGCACGCTTTTCAGCCCGGTGAACGCGCTGGTCAGCCATTCGGAGAAAGAGGCGCTGTCCCGGACGAGGATCGTATGCCCCCTGAACGTGGGATGCGGCAGGGAAATCAGCAGCGCCAGTCCTTTGAAAACGGTGACCGTCTCATAATTGCGGTGGCGGCGGCTGCTGCCGAGCGTCACGCCGCCGGCGCTGAAGCTCACGCCGTGCTTTCTCTGGCTTTTTGTGAATTTCACCTGCGCGAAGCGGACAAGCGCCTTTTTGTAGATGCCCTCGAAATAATCCTCCGATTCATATCCGGAATGACCAGGCAGGATGCGGGATTTATCCATGTCGTTTAAGGGAATTCCGCCAGCAGGGTCGTACTGGCTCAAGCCCACGAGGCGCGCAATGCGCGGCGTGATGTTTTCCTTGTATATATTGACGTATTCTTTTCTGGGGTTCCCCATCCAGATGAACAGGCCGATGCCCGCCATAATCGAGACGAGCGGAAACGGAAAGTGCAGCTTGAAGAGATAATGCGATATCAGGTAATCCAGTACGATCGTGCAGGCAATAACCGCGCAGCCTATCGGCCATATCATCTTCTGGCGCCAGAGATAAGCGTCGAGCTTGACCTGCCGCATGATCTCCATCTGGTCGAGTTCGGGCTTGATGCGCTGAAGGAAATTATCTTCGGTTTCCTCCCCTGCGCCCGAAGATTCCGTCATTCTGCCCTGCCTTAATACTTGACGCCGCAGCCGTAGGATTTGGTGGTGGCCACGGAAACGAATTTGCCTGCCTTCAGCTCATCCAGCGCCTGCTGGACGTAATTCGTCGCTTTCGGGATATCGACGGCTTCGGCGGAGGCAATGCTGTCGATCGCTCCCGCATAAGCAAGCTTGCCTTCCTTGTCGATAACGAACATATGCGGCGTTGTCGTCGCGCCATAAAGGTGACCGACCTCGCCCTTGGCATCGATGATAACCTCGGCGGGCGCTGCGGCCTCCTCCTTTATCCACTCAGCGGCGGCTTTCGCATCAAGATATCCGGGCTTGCCGGGCGCGGATGAATCGACCGAGAGCCAGACGACGCCATCTTCCGCCGCCTTTTTCTGCAACTTCTGCATATCGCCGCCGTTATACCATTTATGCACGAAGGGGCATTCGGTGCTGGTCCACTCGAGCACGACAAACTTGCCTTTGTAATCGGAAAGCCTCACGTCCTTCCCGCTGGCGCCGGAAGCCGTAAAATCGGGCGCAGATTCCCCAACCGTCGCCGCCGCGAAAGCCTGCGTTCCAGCCAGAAGAAATGCGCCGACCAGCGCGATGTGGAAAATTTTCATGATTACCCTCCTGTTTTACGTTCCGCCATAACTCTGTACAAGGCTGCCCGCGATCAGCGCCCATCCGTCGACAAGCACGAAAAAGATGATTTTGAACGGCAGGGCGATCATGACGGGCGGCAGCATCATCATGCCCATCGACATCAGGATGGAGGCCGTGACCATGTCGATGACAAGGAACGG
>SCTB01000189.1 GCA_004297545.1 Alphaproteobacteria bacterium | reverse complement strand
GTCGAGCGCCTCGCCCAGCGTGCGGTAGCCGTAGGTGCGGATATCGTCCGCGGTAATGACCTCGACCGCCGACGGCGCCTCGCTCACCTTCTCGGCATATTTCGAAACGCTGGTGACCGTGACTTCGACGTTCACAAGCTTTTCCAGCGGCATGTCCATCAGGGCATCCGCGGACAAAGCTTCGGCTCGCGCATGCACCGGAAAACACAGCAGCGCGGCGGCAATACACAGCGGTAAAATGCGATCCCCTGACATTTTGTGGCCCGTCTTGGCTATCGTGGCCTGCCTCCCCTGCCACCCAGTATAATCTGGCAAGCCACCCGGTTGTAAACCACATTTTGGCGCGTTTTCCCGATATAGGGGCCGAAGACGTTTTCCGGCAACACCGGAAATGCCGATTGACGCTTCAGCGTTTGGAAGTTTTAATAAAATCATGAGATTGAAGACCCTCCACCTGCTGTTTGCGGCGGTGCTGCTGGCCGCGCTTTGGAGCGCCTGTGCCGCGAGGGCCGATGAGGAGTCGGCCCGCAAGTATCCTATTCTCTCCGCCTATATTTACAATTTCACGCAATTCACCACCTGGCCCTCCGCCGACGCACACGACGCCTACACGGTCTGCGTCGCCGGGCATGACCCCTTCGGCGCCGCTCTCGAGCCGATGAAGAGCCGCACCGTCCAGGGGAAGAAAATCGTCATCCGGCGCTTTGGCGGCGGCGACGACCTGTCGGGGTGCAGCATCGCCTTCATCTCCAAGTCCGAGAGCGGAAATTTCCGGGCTATCCTCGCGCGGCTGAAAGGCGCGCCCGTGCTGACGATGAGCGAAATCGACGGGTTTTCATCGGCGGGGGGCATGGTCGAATTCAAGCCCGCGAACGGCAAGATCGGCATCACGATAGACCTCTCCGCGGTGCGGGCCACGGGCCTTTCCATCAGCTCGAAACTGCTTTCCCTCGCGAATGTGAGGGGGTAGGACAAAGATGATGGAGCGCATCAGAAAACTCAATCTCAAGCAGAAGCTTCGCCTCATCATCATGATCTCGAGCGGCGTGGCGCTCCTGACCTTCATCGCGATTTTCGTCGGCTATGATTACGCCGCCTTCCGCGCGCATATTTTCAGGGAAACCGAAATCCTTGCCGACAACATCAGCCGCCAGAGCGATGCCGCCGTCATGTTCGACGACGCCAAGGCCGCGGGCGAACTGCTGGAAACGCTGACCAGGGGCTCGCGAACGGTCAATGCCTGCATTTTCACCGCCGACGGCAAGCTGCTGGCCAGCTACAGGAACCCCGCCTACAACCGCATCCTGATCGACGACATCGGCGCGGAGCAGCCCGCCTGCAGCACGTCGCCGGGCGAAATCAGCTCCAACCGCAACAACAATATCTATTCCTATCGCAAGATCATGTCCGACGACAAGCCGGTGGGGACGCTCTTCGTCCGCTCCGCCACCGGGGACCTCGCGACAAGGGTGGAGAACAACCTGCTGATCGCAGGCGTCGGCCTGCTTCTGTCGCTGGTCGCCGCTTTCTCCCTGTCGTTCTGGATGCAGGGGCTGATCACGCGCTCGATCAACCACCTGCTCGACATCACCAGGGCCGTCGCGCGCGACAAGGATTACACCGTGCGCGCGGCAAAGGCCTACGACGACGAAATCGGCGCGCTGGTCGACCAGTTCAACGACATGCTGCAGCAGATCAGCCGCCGCGACAGCGACCTGCGCACGGCGGAGAAGGAAACCCGGGAAAAGACGCAGTTCCTGGACACGATCATCAACAACATCCCGCTGGCCGTCTTCGCCAAGGACGTGCGGAACGATTCCAAGATCGTCCTGTGGAGCCGCAAGGCGGAAGAGATCTTCGGCATCAGCGCCAATGACATCGTCAATGCCGCCAACGACGACAAGATTTCGCGGCCTGAAGAAGACGCGAAAGTGATGGCGGGCGGCGTCATCGTCGACATACCCGAAGAAGCGGTCACGACGGCAAGGGATACGACCATCACCGCGCATACGGTCAAAATACCGATTTATGACGACAAGGGAGCGCCCCAGATTTTGCTGCAAATCCTGGAAGACGTGACCGCCAAAAAAGAGCAGGAAAAGGCCCTGAGAACCTACGCCGACGAACTCATCGTCGCCAAGGAGCGCGCGCGGCACGCCGACGAGCTTGCGGCTGCGCGCGACAGGGCCGATGTCGCCAACAAGGCCAAGTCCGAGTTCCTGGCGAACATGAGCCATGAAATCCGCACCCCGCTGAACAGCATACTCGGCATGCTGCGCATCCTCCTGCAGGACGACACCGTGCCGGAAAGGCACCGCTCCATGCTCTCCGTCGCCTTCCGGTCGTCGGAAAACCTTCTCACCATCGTCAACGACATCCTGGACATTTCCAAAATCGAGGCCGGGGAAATGCGGCTGGAGCGCATCGTCTTTTCGGTCGAGGAGATTATCGAGGACATGGCGAACGTGATGCGCCCGCTGGCCGGGGAGAAGGGCCTGGGGCTTAGCATCATCAAGCCCGACACCTTCCCCTATTTCATCGGCGATCCCTTCAGGCTCCAGCGCGTGATGATCAACCTGGTGGGCAATGCGATCAAGTACACGATGAAGGGCTCTGTCGGCATCAAGGTCGGCTTCGAGCAAAAGGGCCAGCAGATGGTCTCGCTCTCCTTCTCCGTCAAGGATACCGGCATCGGCATACCGGCGGACAAGATCGACAACCTCTTCCGCAAGTTTTCGCAGGCGGATTCGTCCATCACGCGCAAGTTCGGCGGCACGGGACTGGGCCTGCACATCTCCAAGGAGATCGTCGAAATGATGGGCGGACAGATCGGCGTGGAAAGCGAGGAAGGCAAGGGCTCGCGCTTCTGGATCGACATCCCGTTCGATATCGTGCACGCCAAGATGCCCGAAGACCAGCGCAAGAGACGCCAGCGGGCCCGCCGCCTGCCGCCGGAAAAGCGCATCCATGTCAGCGATCTCCGGCTGCTGGTGGCCGAGGACCAGCCCTTCAACCGCGACTTCATGAGGGAACTGCTGCCGCGCGTGGGCGTTACGCATTTCGACTTCGCGGAAGACGGCGAGGAAGCCGTCAGCATGCACAAAAAGAACGCCTACGACATGATCGTCATGGACTGCCACATGCCGCTCATGAGCGGCTACGAGGCGGCGCAGAGCATCCGCTCCATGGAGGGGGAAACCGGCGCGCAAATCCCCATTATCGCGCTCACCGCCGACGCGATGTCGGGAACGCGCGAGCGCGCGCTGCATTCCGGCATGGACGACCTTATCACCAAGCCCCTCGACCCCGCCGAATTGCAGGATGTGATGGGCCGCTGGGTCACCTTCGACAACGAGCCGGAGGAGCGCAGGAAGCCGCCGTCGGCAAAGGACGGCGCGCTGTTCGACATCTCGCTCCTGGAGAAGCTTGCCAGCAACAAGGATGCGCTGCGCCAGCTCGTCGCGAAATTCATCGAGCAGTCCGAAGACATGCTGAAGATACTGAAAGACAACTGCCGCGGCGGCATGAACGAAAACTGGGTCGAAGCGGCGCACAAGCTCAAGGGCGGCGCGGCGCTGCTGCAGGCGGAAGACTTTACGGCGCTGTGCGAAAGGGCGCAGGAGATGGAAACCGCCTCCGCCCAGGACAGGGAAGAGATACTAGGAAAAATCCAGGGGGCCTTCAGCGCGATAAAAACCGCGCTGGAGAAAACAAAATCATGAATTTTTATCATGCAGAAAGAGGCAAGACATGCTGATGGCGGGTTCAGACAGGAAAACCGGATTCCTTTCGCTCTCCGGGTCCATCAACGAGCATATGCCGGAATGGCAGATCGCTTCCATCCGCCTGCCCGGCAGCGGGCCCGAGGACATGAAGGCGCTGGCGCAGAAAATTCTCGGCCTCTACGCGGACAAGGAGGGCATCCTCTTCCCGTTCGACGACAAGGCCGTCCTGCTGACGCGCTACGGCAGCCTTGGCGATTCCGTGGCTTTCAAGTCGGAGCTGGAGCAGAAGCTGGCCGGCCGGGGATATACCTTCATGGTGAGGCAGATGAGCGCCGAGGCGCTCAAGCAGGTGGAAGAGAATTTCGTCGACGGGGACGGATCGGCCGATACCCTGTTCAAGGATCGCCTGAAACGGCCCGAGAACCGCATTCTTGTCGTTGACGACGACTTTTTCTACCGGGCGCTGATGCAAAAGGAATGCGAAGGCTATGCGAAGATGCACCAGAGCGAGGACGGCAAGAACGCCGTGGAACTGTACCGGGAGATAAACCCGGATATCGTGTTCCTCGATATCCACCTGCCCTCCGCTCCGGGCCTCGCGATACTCGAACAGCTGTCAAACGTGGATTTTGACGCCTTCATCATCATGATGAGCTCGGACACGTCGAAGCACAACGTGCTGCAGGCCGTGAAGAAAGGCGCCTCCGGGGTGCTGAAGAAACCCCCTGAGAGCGGAAAGCTCCTGCGCATTTTCCGGGCCTGCCCGACGTTCAAAAAATCGCCCCTGCAGCAGGAAGCGGCGAAGGCCTGAGCAGGATTATTTTTGTAAATTGACGCACTTCCCGTCCCTGCATCCCGGCTTGTATTCCGCGGGCGAGCAGACGGCATGCTTGTTTTCCCATTCCGTCGCGCAGGCATGTTCCACCATGGCGCGGAACTTCAAAGCCCCTTCCTGTTTCTCGGGCGTCATGCCGGATTTCGAGAGCATGTGCGCGGGCGGGCATTCCGGCGCGCCGACGGGAAAGTAATAGCCGCTGCAGTCGTCGTCACGACCGCAGGTATTGGGTAGCGTGGCAATGAAACTGTCGAGCCGTCCGACCGCCTCCCGGCAGGCCGCCTGCGGGTCCACGCCGCCGTTCCTGCACCAGGCAGCCAATTCGTCGCTTTTCACCTTCAGGCGGCACATGCCCTTGGCAAGCGGGCCTTCCTTGTCCTTCAGCTTTCCCTCATCCACCTTCGCCATGAAGATTTTAACCGCTTTCTCCTCGGCCTTCATCTTTGTAACGGCTTCCGCGAATATCCTGTCGCCATCGCTGCGCAGCTGGGAGGCAGAAGCGTCGTTGATGCGGTCAATCGCGTCGGGGAGCGCCCTCGCCCCCTCTTCCCCCATCTCGCCCATGGCCACGATGCTGGCGAAAGGGTCCACGACCTCTTTGTCATGCAGCATGCCGATCAGAACATTCACCACCTGCGCGCGGTCGCCGGGATAAAGGGTAATGCTGCTGCCCACCGCCGATTTGCGGCTTTCCATGAGGCCGATGCGCAGGGCCAGCTGCAGCTCTGCGGGCGGCACCGGGTGCTTCGCGCCGGCCAGCACGATCAGCATCAGCGCGGCGGAAAGGCGCTTTTCCTTATCCGCCTCGACAAGCTCGGGCACCAGCTTCTCGACCGTCTGCTGCACGCCCAGATAGCATTTGATGGCATAGATGAACTTGAAGCGCTGCAGACGGTCATCAAAGTAAATCTGCACCTCTTTCAGCAGCATATCGAGGGTGAAGTCGCCCGGCGCGAAGGTTTCGAGCGATATGTCCCTGTCAGAACGGACATTGACGAAGACCACATCGCCAACGGTGATAAAGGGTTTGGGCTGGATGTTCAGCGGCACGGTGACCGGCGTGTTCTTTTCCGCCATTCCCTGCGCTCCCGTCGCCGAGCAGCCGTTATAGGTGGTCGAGCCCGATATCTGTTTCAGGCGCACAGTGGCGAGGCCCTTGTCTTCCTGGATGCTGACCACCTCGCCCATGACCGTGCACTGGTCCGGTCCCTCATCCCCGCCGCCGGGGCGGCTGGCGAAGGCGGATGGCGCATACGCCAGACAGAAAAGCATCAGGAACGTCATCCTGAACGCAGCGAAGGATCTCCCTTTTTCGACGCAGCCGGAAGGGAGATTCTTCGGTCGCAAGAGCTCCCTCAGAATAACAAAAATGGCAAAAAGAAATGGAATACAGAACATGTTGAAAGCTTTTCACAATATGGCCGTTAATTCAAGCACATACGGATGGCTTATGTGAAAGGCGCGCCTGTATTTATGTCTTTGTCCCACCTTGCAAAGATGCTAAAAAGTATAGGTTTTTCTTATATAAACAAGCGACCCAAAAAAGGCTCAAGACCGTGACCACCGACAATACCGTGCCGAAGACGAGCGACATCTCCCCCATTACCATCGAAGAGGAGATGCAGCGCTCCTACCTTGATTACGCCATGAGCGTGATCGTGAGCCGCGCGCTCCCCGACGTGCGCGACGGGCTGAAGCCGGTGCACCGCCGTATTCTTTATGCAATGCGCGAGGGCGGCTTTGATTCAACCAAGCCGTACAAGAAATCCGCGAAAATCGTCGGGGAAGTGATGGGTAACTACCACCCGCACGGCGACATGGCGATTTATGAGGCGATGGTGCGGCTGGCGCAGGATTTCTCCATGCGCCTGCCGCTCGTCGATCCGCAGGGTAACTTCGGTTCCATGGACGGCGACCCGCCCGCGGCGCACCGTTACACGGAAGCGCGCCTCAACAAGGCCGCCGAGACCATGCTCGAGGATATCGACAAGGATACCGTCGATTTCCGCCCCACCTACGATGAATCTCGCCTTGAGCCCACCGTCCTGCCCGCCCGTTTCCCGAACCTGCTCGTCAACGGCGCCGGCGGCATCGCGGTCGGCATGGCGACCAACATCCCCCCGCACAACCTGGGCGAAGTGGTCGACGGTTGCATCGCGCTGGTGGACAACCCCGCAACCACCATCGACGACCTGATCAATATCATCCCCGGCCCGGACTTCCCGACGGGCGCGCAGATCATCGGCCGCAACGGCATCCTCGGCACCTACCAGAACGGCCGAGGCTCCATCATCATGCGCGCCAAGACCTCCATGGAGGAAATCCGCAAGGACAAGACCGCCATCATCGTGCATGAAGTGCCCTACCAGGTGAACAAGTCGCGGCTGCTCGAGCGCATGGCGGAATGCGTGCGCGAGAAGATCATCGAAGGCATCTCCGACCTGCGCGACGAATCCGACCGCGACGGCGTGCGCGTGGTCATCGAGCTGAAAAAAGACGCCATTCCGGATGTCGTGCTGAAGCAGCTCCATAAATTCACCGACCTGCAGACCTCCTTCCCGTCCAACATGCTGGCCCTGCATTACGGGCGCCCGCTGTTGATGAACCTGAAGGACATGCTCGAGGCCTTCGTGAAATTCCGCGAGGAAGTCATCACGCGGCGCACGATATTCGAACTCGGCAAGGCGCGGGAACGCGCGCATGTCTTGGCGGGCCTGGCCGTCGCCGTCGCCAATATCGACGACGTCATCGCCATCATCCGCAAGGCCAAAGACCCCAACGACGCGCGGGAACAACTGGTCTCCCGCCTGTGGCCGGCCGCCAGCGTGGCGCCGCTCATCAAGCTCATCGACGACCCGGAATACCCTGTCGCCAACGACAATACTTACAAGATGTCGGATATCCAGGCGAAAGCCATCCTCGACCTGCGCCTGCACCGTCTGACCGCGCTTGAGCGCGACAAGATCGGCGACGAGCTGAAAGAAGTCTGCGCCTATATCGAGGAATGCCTGAAGATCCTCGCCAGCCGCACCGAACTGCTGAGGGTGCTGCGTGCCGAACTCGTCGATATCCGCGAAAAATACGCGACGCCGCGCAAGACCGAACTGATCGCCGACGAGCACGAAACCGACCTCGAGGAGCTGATCCAGAAGGAAGACATGGTCGTGACGGTCAGCCATGCCGGCTACGTCAAGCGTGTGCCCCTGTCCACCTACCGCGCCCAGAAACGCGGCGGCAAGGGCCGCACCGGGATGATCACGAAGGAAGAGGATTTTGTGACCGACCTCTTCGTCGCCAATACCCATACGCCCGTCTTGTTCTTCACCTCCAAGGGCATCTGCCACAAGATGAAGGTCTATAAACTGCCGCTGGGCACGCCCCAGGCGCGCGGCAAGGCTTTCGTCAACCTGCTTCCGCTCGAGCAGGGTGAAAAAATCTCCGTCGTCATGCCGCTGCCGGAGGACGAGGAGACCTGGGACAAGCTTGACGTCATCTTCGCGACCTCCCATGGCACCGTGCGCCGCAACAGCCTGGAGGACTTCCGCAACGTGCGCGCGAACGGCCTCATCGCCATGAAACTGGAAGGCGACGAAAAGCTTATCGACGTGCGCACCTGCACCGACAAGAACGACGTGGTCCTTTCCACCCGCAAGGGCAAGGCCATCCGTTTCGGCGTGGCCGACCTGCGCGTTTTCAAGAGCCGCGCCTCCACGGGCATCCGGGGCATCAAGCTCATGGAAGGCGACGAAGTCGTCTCCATCTCCGTCATCCACAGCGTCGAGGCGACGGCCGACGAGCGCATCGCCTACCTGAAACGCGCCTCAAAGGCCCGCAACCAGGAGGAAGTGACTGAAGAAGCGCCGGGCGGCGAGGACGGGGAGGAAGCGACCTCCACCAACATCGTGCTGACCGACGAGCGCTTCAACGAACTTGCGGCGCTGGAGGAATTCCTGCTCGCCGTGACCTCGAAAGGCTTCGGCAAGCGCACTTCGACCTATGAATACCGCGCCACCAACCGCGGCGGCTCGGGCATCTGGAACATGAAGCTGTCGAAGAAGAACGGCGAGATCGTGGGCTCCTTCAACGTGCATGACGCGGACGAGACGATGCTGGTCACCAATTCCGGCCAGATCATCCGCATGCCGGTCGAGGACGTCCGCTTCGTCGGCCGCCAGAGCCAGGGCGTCACCCTGTTCCGCATCGAGGACGGCGAGGAAGTCGTCTCCGCCGCGATCATCCGCGATGTGAACGGCGACGGTGAAGGTTGATAATGACAAAAAAATCCAAATCCCCGCACCTGATCGGCGTCTATCCCGGCACCTTCGATCCCGTGACGCTGGGACACCTCGACATTGTCGAGCGGGCGCTGAAAGTGATTGACCATCTTGTAGTGGCGGTGGCCGACAATCCGGGTAAGGGCCCCCTGTTCGACGTCAAGCAGCGCATCTCGCTTCTGGAAACGGACCTGTCCAACAACAAGAAGATCAAAGGCAAGTCGTGGGAGATCATCCCCTTCAACGAGCTGCTGATGGACTTCGTGCGCAAGCAGAAAGCCCGCGTGATTGTCCGGGGCTTAAGGGCCGTCTCCGACTTCGAATATGAATTCCAGATGGCCGGCATGAACTCTTATCTCGACGACAAGATCGAGACCGTTTTCTTCATGGCGCAGGACAAGCACCAGCTGATTTCCTCAAGGTTCGTCAAGGAGATAGCTAGGTATGGCGGCGATGTCAGTCATTTTGTGACGCCAAATGTCGTGCGCGCGCTCAAAAAGAAATTTACAAAATAGATAATTGCGCGTATAAGTTGAGCCCGGCTGGGAAAAATATCTCGTTGTCTCAGCCTCTTAAGTACCGTGATTCCGTAGCTCAGCGGTAGAGCATCTGACTTTTAATCAGAGGGTCGTGGGTTCGAATCCCACCGGGATCACCATTTTCATTCAATGCCTTAGCAAAAAATCAGTGAAAGTTAAAAACCTTGTGGCTACAGCATGGCTACACCGGGAATGTTTGCGTTTGAAGGGGTGTTATGTTATGTAATATCCATTCAGAGTGGGTATTCTTATAGGTATCTGGAGGGCCGTCCTTCCCCCTCCACCACCCTTCGAAACATGATATTGAATTTCTTCTGCAGAGCGCGAAGGCTGTCCACAACCAATTTTAAGTAATGCTTAAGTATTGCGGCTTAGGCTCAAAGTACCTGCTGTCTGCCAGGGCAGTTTCAGGGCTTTTTGCGTGAGATGCCTTTCATGATAAAAATGAAGAAATATCTTTTGGTTTTTATCTTTATTTATGCCACGGCTATGACAGTTGGTAGCGCGATAGAGAGTGATGCTCAGGACGCTCCGCAAGCTAGCACAAATCCAGCAGCGGTGTACCCTGTCGGGGTTCTTGTAGATGGGCGCAACGCTTCCCAACTCACAATAGATTGGTGGCAATGGTTGATGTCCATTCCTGGTGAAACAAACCCAGCTCGTGACTTAACCGGAGCCAACTGCGCGCTTGGGCAACAGGGTTCGATATGGTTTTTAGCCGGCGGTTTTGGCTCCTCAAAAATACATAGAGTATGCACGATCCCCGAAGGAAAAATACTTTTCTTTCCCTTGATCACCATGAGTTATTACCCTGAGAAAGGCAACAATGCATTGAGCTGCCGCCAAGCCAAGGCAGAAGCAGCGCTCAATAACGATACGGCTATAGGCCTCTTTGCAGAAATTGATGGCGTTGCGATTAACAAGCTAGAACAATATCGCGTCGCCTCGAGTGAATGTTTTAATATATTTGAACGCGCGCCCGCAGATCAGCACCCATACGATGCGTATCCCTCAGCCACTGATGGCTTCTGGCTATCTGTGAAACCTTTGAAAAAAGGACGCCATATTCTTAAGTTTGGTGGCAGGTATAATCGCAACTCCCCATATCTAGGGCGTATGATTCAGAACATCGAATATGATCTGACAGTCCAGTAAGTGCGTTGGCTAAAATTGATTATTATTCTAAAAATATTTGGAGGGATACAGCAACATGTTTAAATGGGTTTCAATCGCACGGCTAGGCTTAATTGCGGCATTGTTCATCCTGGTAATTCTCTCCGCTTCACCTGTTTTAGCAGATCCCGCATTATTAGACCCGACGCCAATAACAGTGAAGGAAAATGCCCTCAGCGCGAAATATGCAGAGCTCTTGCAGGAAGGCCGCTATGCAGAATTGGATAAGGATGTGAATCAGCTCCAGCAAGATTTCGAGCGAGGGAAATGGAATGACGTGAACCTTATGCATATTTTTAGCGCCTTCTATGATACCGATCTCGGCCTAGAAGAAAAATACAACGCGTGGATCGCTGCCTTCCCAAAATCATATGCGGCTCTTGAGGCCCGCGCGACATATTACCGCCGTCTCGCCTATCATGCACGTGGAGGAGATTATATTAGCCAGACGACAGAACACCAAATCTCATCCATGGAGAGTTTCTTGAAGAAAGCCGTGACTGATGCACATCTGGCAGCTGATAGAACTGCAAAGCCAGTACTTAGCTATTTTGGTATTTTCAGTGCGGCGATGTTGGTCGGAGACCAGAAAACTAAAGAAGAAATATTGAATAAAACGATTAAAATAGATCCTAAAAATTTTAGTGTTCGTTACAAGTATATGATTAGCCTTGAAACCAAGTGGGGCGGCAGTCTGGAAAAAATGCAGGAGTTTAGAAAAGAAGTCCGGAATGCGGGATTATCAAAGAAACAGCTTTCTTATCTTGATGAATTGGTATCAGATGAAGCAAACTGGCTCGGAATTAGGTATCTGGCCGGTACAGATGTAAAGCAAGACTATAAGCTGGCGATGGAGTTATTTCAAAAGGGCGCGCTTATGGGGAACGTCCGATCAGAAATTAATATTGGCCTTATGTATGGCAACGGGTGGGGTGTACAGAAAGACATTGCCGAGGCAATGAGGTGGTATAAAAAAGCGGAATTCAGGGGTTATTGGGGTGCACAGAATTACATTGGACGACTCTATAAGAATGCCCTCACTCCAGTGAATTACGACGAAGCCCTGCGCCGGTTTCGTCTGGGAGCAGCGCATGATGACACAGCGTCACAAATCAGTCTTGGGCTTATGTATCAAGAAGGCAATGGTGTAAAGCAAGACTACGTAGAGGCTATGAAGTGGTATAAAAAAGCTGAATTTAACGGAGATTTTGCAGCGGAGAGTTATATTGCAGAACTATACCAGCATGGCAAGCCGGGTATTCCCGCCGACCCTGCCGAAGCAATACGCCGGTTTCGTCGAGGTGCAGAACATGGGAATGCAGCAGCTCAATATCATCTCGGCTCCTGTTATGAGTGGGGAAAAGGCGTGCGGCCAGACAATTCTCAGGCGCTGATATGGTACCAGAAGGCAGCTGACCAGGGGGACACTAATGCGCAAATCGGTCTTGGGAGGTTGTACAGTTCTAAAGCAGCCATGAATAATTCGCCACAGGAGATGGATGTGGCAATCATGTGGTACCAGAAGGCAGCTGACCAGGGTGATCCAAACGGCGCAAAACTTGTTGAGCAGGCACGACGGGACAAAGCAACCGTACAGAAAAACCTGGAGTATATGCAGCATCGCGCCAAACCTGGTTTTGTTAAATCAACCACGGATGCGATCAGCAGTTTCTTTGGGGGCTCGATTCCCTAACATCGGATTGTAGTTCTTACTAGTGGGTATACGCCCGAACTCTCCGATCTCCGCAAGGAAGGCTGTGAAAGCATCCTGCACCACGGGAATCTTGCTGGCCGCCTGTTTAAGAGCTGCCGGGTCTATCCCCTGCCGCACTTCGCCCCGTTTGATCTCCGCCTGTTCCCGTGCCTGTTCGGGTGTCAGGGAGCTATCCCAGCGCCCGATTGTGTAAAACCGCTGCCGCCCGTGAATGCTGTCGTTGGTTCGAATCCCACCGGGATCACCATTTTCATTCATTTCAGCGCCGCAATCTGAAAATCCGCATCCGGTCCAGCTATGGGCGGCATTCAGTGACTTTTGGGGCAAAAGCCGTATCATGTATATATGACAGCGACCGCTGACACGGAAATTCGCCTGCTCCCGCCCCGAAACGACCCCGCCCGCCTTCCTGCGCTGGCGCTGATGGTCCTGTTTCCCCTCTTCTACGGGGCGCTCGCGCTGTATCTGGGCGCCGATGCCAGCTGGGACCTGCGCAATTACCACTGGTACAACGCCTGGGCTTACCTGACAGGCCATCGCAACGTCGATCTGATGCCATCGCAGGGACAGTTTTTCCTGAATCCATGGCTTGATGTGCCGTTCTATCTTCTGGCCACGCACCTGCCGCTGAAGGCCGCCTGTTTCATTCTTGCCGCCGTGCAGGGGCTCAATTTTGCGCTCTTGTTCATGATCGCCTATGCGACCCTGGCGATATCCAGGACGGGACACAAGACGCTCGCCTGCGCCCTGCTGGCGGGGATGGGCATGCTGGGCGCGATGGATATCGCCGAAATCGGCACCGTCTTTTACGATAACGTGACCAGCCTGGGCATCTTCCTGTCCGCGCTTCTGCTGTTGCGGCGGCTGGACTGGATGCAGAAAGCACCGGAGAAGGCGGCGGTGCGCTATGCGGCGCTTTGCGGTATCCCCTCCGGCTTTGTGGTCGGCCTGAAGATGACCTGCGCGCCCTATTGCGTGGGCCTGTGCATCGCGCTCCTCATCTTCACGCCGCAGATGAGGCGCTGCTTCCTGCTGGCCTTCTGCTTCGGTCTCGGCGTGCTGGCGGGCTTCGCCTTGGCCTACGGCCACTGGGGGTGGTATCTCTACAGCCAGTTCGGCAGCCCGACGTTTCCGCTGTTCAATATCATCTTCCACTCGCCGCTGCTGCCCTCCGACAGCCTGCTGCTCGATTACGCGCCGCCGCACAACTGGACGCTGCTGATCTTCCCGTTTCTGTTCGCGTTCAAACCTTTGCTGGTCAACGAGATATGGTGGCACGACCTGCGCATACCCGTTCTCTACGGCCTGTTCCTCTGGCTGATCGTCCAGTACAAGCTGTTCAAAAAACGCCCCGCCGGCGGCACAACGCTGGCGGACGCAGGACCGGCGCGCTTCCTGCTGGTCGCGGGCGCGGTCGGCTATTACTGCTGGCTTTTGTCCGAAACCGTTTACCGCTACCTGTTGCCGCTCGACATGCTCTCGCCCCTGCTCCTCGTCATATGCATGGGGATGCTGCCGCTGCCGAAACAGGCGCGTGTGATTGCGGCGGTCGTGGTGCTGGCGGCGCTGATGGCCACCATCTATCCCGGCAACTGGGGCCGCCGCGCGCAATGGCCGGAAAAAATGGCGGACATCACCCTGCCTTCCGTGGCGGAGAATACGCTGGTGCTGATGGCGGGCGTCGACGCCTATGCCTACCTCCTGCCCGAATTTCCGTCCAGCCTGCGCTATGTGCGCATCCAGAGCCGCGGATTTCCGGCAGACGCGGATTACGGCATCAACGACCTCATCCGCAGGAAGATTGATGCCCACAAAGGCCCGCTGGCCATGCTCATCCCCACCCGGCAGATCCCGACAGCAGAAGCCGCTCTCCGCCCCTTGCGCCTTACGCTCCTGCGCAAGACGTGCAGAATGACCACGGACAGGCTTTTTGAAGACCGCCTGGACAAACCTGACGACCAGGGCAACGACTATCCGCAGGCTTACAGCCTCTGCGACGTTCATCGGCCGTTACGCTAACATATTGGAATTTCACAAGATTGATATTATCATTCCGGTATGAAAGCAGCGAAAGCACACTATATACAATATGACATGCTCCCGTCTGCCCGCGACCCGCTGCGGAAAGGGGTATTGGCGCTGCTTGTGCTGTCGCCTTTTGCGTATGGCGTCATCGCGCTGATGCTGGGCGCCGATGCCAGCTGGGATCTGCGCAACTACCACTGGTACAATGCTTACGCCTATGTCACGGGGCGGCACGACAGCGGCATCGACTTCCTGCCGGCGCAGAGCCAGTTTTTCCTGAATCCCTGGCTTGATGTGCCGTTCTACCTGCTCGCGACCCATGTCCCGCTGAAGCTGGCGTATTTCATTCTCGGCACGGTGCAGGGGCTGAACTTCCCGCTCCTGTTCATGCTGGCCTGGATGACTCTCATCATTCCGAAAACGCTGCATAAGGCGGGCGCCTGCGCCGCCGTCGCCGCGCTCGGCACCTTCAGCGCGATGGGCATCTCCGAAATCGGCGCCGTCTTCTATGATAACGTGACCAGCCTTGGCATCCTGCTCTCCGCTTTGCTTATTCTGAGGCATCTGAAGTACCTGGCAGAGGCTCCGGAAGCGCGGGCGGCAATGACCGCGGCCCTCTGCAGCCTGCCTGCAGGCCTCGCTGTAGGCCTTAAAATGACCTGCGCAAGCTTCTGCCTCGCCGAATGTTTCGCGCTGCTGATCGTCCTGGGCATCCGGCGCAGGGCTTTCGTGGCGTCGTTTGCCTTCGGCTGCGGCGCACTGGCGGGATACGCGATCACCTACGGCCACTGGGGATGGTTCCTGTTCACGCATTACGGCAGCCCGACATTTCCCTTCTTCAACCGGTTCTTCCAGGCGCCGCTGATGCCACCGGTGAGCATCGGGGATTACTTCGTGCTGGGCGGCAGCGCGAAGCTCCTGCACCCGTTTGTCATCGCCATCGACCCCTATATGGCCAATGAAATCTGGTGGCAGGACTGGCGCATCCCCATCCTCTACGTCTTCCTGATATGCGCCGTCGCCAGTACCGTGTTTTTCGGCACGAAAAAATCGGGGGAGCCGCTCGCAGCGTCCCTGCCCTCCCGTTTCCTGCTGTGGACGGCGGCGGCGGGGTATTTCACCTGGATATCCTTCGAGGCCGTCTATCGCTATCTCCTGCCGCTCGACATGCTGGCGCCGCTTTTGATCGTCGTCTGTGCGGGGCTGATGCCTTTTACGCTGCGCACGCGCTGGCAGACGGCGGCCTCCGCGCTGATCGTCATCGCCGTGACCATCCAGCCCGGCACCTGGGGGCGCCACCATATCTGGCCGGAAAAGATCGCCAGCATCAGCGACACGGGCCTGAAAGCCAACGCTGACATGCTTGTGCTGATGGCGGGATACGACGCCTATGCCTATCTGCTGCCTGAATTCCCGCCTGGTGTTTCCTTCCTGCGCATCCAGAGCCGCACCTTCCGCCCGGAAGAGAAACTGGGCATCAACGACCTCATCGCGGATAAAATCGCGGCGCACAAGGGGCCCATCAAGCTGTTCATGACGGCGCGCGACATGAAGACGGCGGAAGCTGCCCTGAGCCGCTTCAAGCTCGCGCTCGCACCCAGGACCTGCCGGGAAGTCACCGACAGGCTCTACGAGCCCCATCTCGACCGCCCGAAGGAAATGAACAACGCCTACCCGCCCGCATACAGTCTTTGCGACGTCAAACGCCTCGCCGCGCGGTGATTTTGCCAAGCTTATGTAATCCGATTTCACTTTTGCCCCGACCGTCACATTTTAGCCCCACCTCTCCCCTTGTTTTCATGCGGGGCAGGCGCATTATTATCAAGTCGGTGGCGCCGGAGCATGTACGGGCAGGAATTTCCAGCAAAACACATCACCGAAAACGGAATAACTTTGGAGAAAATCATGAAAAAATACTTCACCATCGCCGCCGTCCTGGGCGTGATCGCATTTGCGAGCGTTTCGTTCCTGGCGCAGGCGGATCAGCAGTCCGGCAACGTCGTCGCGCAGGGGAAAACGGCGCCCGCCGGAGATCCTTCCGACGGCGAGGCAGCTGCAGATAATGCAGCAATGATGCCTGTTGACGGCAAGTTCGACAAAGACGACCAGGACTGCTCGGCGGTTGCAGCCACGCCCGATCCGAAAAAGAACGGCGCGCAGCCGACCGACGCCCAGAGAGAAAAATCTTACAAAAAATGCATGATCGGCAAGGGACATTCACAGGAAGAATTGAAAGCCATGCATCCGGGAGGCGGCGAAGAAGCGCCGCAGGAAGACGCGAACGACCAGGGAGAGCGCGTCGAGGAGTGATTTCTTCTTCCATCATGTCGCGCGGCGCAAAATTTCCGCGCGAACGCGTTCATGCGAGAGGGTCTCAGGGCGACTTGAGGCCCTCTTCTTCAATATTCTTTTGACAAATAAGAGAATCACGTTCTAAAATAGAATTATGATTAGGAAAGTGGATGAGCAATCAAAAACTTTTCTAATGTGTTCAACCTCTACATATAGGGAAGAAATCTATGGCTACGAAAAAGAAAGCGAAAGCTAAAAAACCCGCGAAGAAAAAAGCCGCGAAGAAAAAGAAGAAGTAAGTCTAACGACTATCTTCTTACTGAAGTGAAGGGCGACCCGCGAGGGGCGCCCTTCTCTTTTGGAAGAAAAACTTCTCGGAAATCGCCAAAGCGCCCGTGCGGGAAGTCCCTGTAATTATTGCTCTTCCGGTATTTTCCCCCTAGAATCTGGACATCGCCGCACGCGGCGGAAAAAGGACGCAAAATGTTAGAAAATCTTTCCGATCCCTCTATGTGGCTGAGCCTGCTGATCCTCACCGTGCTCGAGGTCGTGCTCGGAATCGACAACATTATTTTTCTCGCCATTGCCTCCGCGCGCCTGCCGAAACACCGCCAGGCGCTCGCGCGGAAAATAGGCCTCGGACTCGCTCTCGCGGGGCGAATCATCTTCCTCTTCAGCATCACCTGGATCATGAAACTGGAGCATCCGGTCGCCTCCCTGGGCGGTTTTGAGCTCTCCTGGCGGGATATTATCTTTATCACTGGGGGCGGCTTCCTCATCTACAAGGCGACGGGAGAAATACATTCCGCCGTCGAGGGGCATGAAGAGGAGAAGCAGGGGACAAGGAAGCACGCGACGTTCACCCGCGTCATCATCCAGATCGCCCTGCTTGACGTCGTTTTTGCGCTGGATTCCATGATAACCGCCGTCGGCCTCTCGCAGCACCTCGGGGTCATGATTACGGCGAACGTCGTGGCGATGTTCGTCATGCTCTTCGCGGCCGATGCGGTCAGCAGGTTCATCGCGCAATATCCGACCGTCCGCATGCTGGCGCTGACCTTCCTGATGATGGTCGGGCTTTCGCTTCTTGCGGATGGTTTGCATAAACCCATTCCCAGGGAATACATCTACGCCGCCATTGCCTTTTCCTCGTTCACGGAACTCCTGAACATCGTGACCAAAAGGAAGGCCGAGAAGCGGAAATCGCCAAAGTCATGACGCGTTTTTCCGCCCTCCTTCTCCTCGCGCTGGCGCTCACGATACCCGGGGCCGCCCGGGCGGAACACGGCGCCTGCCCTTCGAGCGTAAAGACCGGCAATGAAAGCGATGCCAGACAACAATACCTGTATGCGCAGGCGCTCGACGCCGGCGCCTGCGGATTCAAGGTCGACAAGAAGGAAGCCGAGCGCTGGTACCGCAAGGCCGCCCAGCGCGGCGACATGCTGGCGGAATATGAACTCGCCGAAACCTTCTTCGCCGGCGACGGCTTCCCCACCGACTATCCGGAAGCGAAAAAATGGTACCTGAAGGCCGCCGCGCAGGGCCATGGGCGGTCACAACTGCGCCTCGGCTTTCTCTATGCCGAAAAACACTTCAAGGGGCTGAAAGTAGACTACGCCGAAGCGGAGAAATGGTTCACGAAGGCCGCCGAGCAGAATGCCGGCGACGCGCAGTTTCGTCTCGGCAATTTCTATATCAACTTCAAACGCCCGCCCGATTATGCGCGCGGCATCCTGTGGCTGCGCAAAGCGGCCGAAGGCGGCAACCGCACCGCCATGTTCGATCTGGGACGGCTGCAGCTGTCGGGAACCGGCATGCCCAGGGATGCGAACGCCGGCATCGGCTGGATAAAGAAATCGGCGGAAGCCGGCACCCTTCAGGCGCAGCAGACGCTGGCGCAGATATATGCCGAAGGCAAGGAAGCGCCGAAAGACGCCGCGGAGTCCCTCAAATGGATTTTAAGGATTGCCGATGCGCCGGCCGCCGCGCCCTTCTACCTTGTCCGTGCCGGAGACATCTTTTTCGACGGCTGGGAAAGCATCCCCAAAAACTACCCCGCCGCCCGCAAATATTACGAACGCGCAGCATGGCGCGGCGATGCTCATGCACTCGAGCGGCTGGCGCTTATATATAAAGAGGGCCTGGGGGTGGAAAAGGATGAGAGGAAGGCGAAGGAGTATGAGATCAAAGCCAAAAAATAGTTGTCGCCCCGGCGAAGGCCGGGATGATATTCCTAATTTTATGAAAACCTCCTTCATCTATTTCCCTTCCCGTAAGTTTCCTGATAAATATGTCCTGAAGAAAAAGAAACACAGCAGGTGTCGGTCACCATGAAAGTCATCCCGTTTCCCACCAATCCCCTGGCGGACGCCACATGGGAAGAGGTCGAGAAAGAGCGCCTCGTTTCCGGCGCGCCCAAGCGCGCGTGGAAGTCGCTTTACTCCAGCAAGTCGGACGAATTCCATACCGGCATTTATGAATGCACGCCCGGCAGCTGGCACGTTACCTATAACGAAGACGAATTCTGCACCCTTATCGAGGGCCGCCTGAAAATGACCAGTGAACAGGGCGACACCCAGGAATTCCAGGCGCCCGCCAGTTTCGTCATTCCCTCCGGATACAAGGGGACATGGGAAGCCCTTACCAAGTTGCGCAAGTTCTTCGTTATCTATGAGAAAACAAAATCATGACTCGGAAACACCCCATCATCCTCATCCCCGGCAATATCATCGAGTATAACGGCCTGCCCGCGCATGCCATCCGCGACACTTACGTGCGCGCGGTGGTGGACGTTATCAAGGGCATCCCGCTCATGATCCCTGCCATTGGCAAGGATTTCGATTTCGCCGACATCGCGGCGCAGGTGGACGGCATCCTGCTGACGGGTTCCCCTTCCCATGTCGCGCCGGCGGTTTACGGCGCGAAACAGGTTTTCGACGACAAGGAACTGGACACGGCGCGCGATGCGACCACCCTGCCCCTGATCCGCAAGGCCATCGAGATGGACAAGCCGGTCATGGCTATCTGCCGCGGCTTCCAGGAGCTGAACGTGGCGATGGGCGGCACGCTGCACCAGCGCATCCACGAAATCCCCGGCAAGAACGACCACCGCGGCGCGAAAGACAAGCCGCTGAAGGTCGTTTACGAAACGCAGGCCCACAAGGTCATCGCGCAGAAGGGCGGCGTTTTCGAGCGCCTGCACCTTCCCCACGAGTTCACCGTGAATTCCCTGCACCAGCAGGGCGTCGACAAGCTCGGCAAAGGCCTGCATATCGAGGCCGTATCGGACGACGGGATTATCGAGGCCGTTTCCATCCCTTCCAAGAAGTTCATCGTGGGGACCCAGTGGCACCCCGAGGGTGACTGGTACCTGAACAAGACGTCGGAGCGCATCCTGAGCGCCTTCGGCGATATCGTGCGGGGATAGGCCCTATTCCACCTGCACGACGGCCTGCCCTGCGCCGCGCGGGATTTCCTTGACGTAGCCGTTGTCCCGGCCCACGCCTTCGATGTTGTAGCGCTTCAGCAGCACCTCGCCGATGCCGACCATGCGGGCGGCATGCTTGGTATCCATTTCCAGCCAGGCGACGAGGTTTTCGACGGGCAGCCATTCGATGGCCTTCGGAAAGTCGGAGCGCGGGTTATAGACGGTAATGATGGTATGGAAGACATATTCCTCGTGCGCGACGAGGATGAATTCCACCTGCCCCGGCTTGAACTTGTGCAGGCGGCGGTAATCGGACAGGATCTTATGCGTCTCGGGCTGGTTGGGCATGAAGATCTTGTAGCGGCAGCCCTTCGCCAGCGACATCTCCACCGCCTTGAAAATCTCGGTGCCGGGCTGGATGGAATAGGTCAGCTCAGGCGCGAAAGCCCAGACCTCTTCCGCCCCCATTTCCAGCATCTGCACGTATTTCTGGTTGACGAGCCAGTTGAGGTTATTTGAGAGTATCATGTTGTTGAGCACTTCCAGCCGCTGGTCGAAATACTCCTGGTTGTGCAGCTTGTTGATCATGGCGTTGACCACCATGTTCATGACCGCCAGCGCCACGAAAATCCCCGCACCCACCATAAGGCCGAGCGTGGAGACGTTGTTGCGGATGGAATCAAACGCAAATGCCATCAGGATCACGCCCATCCCCGTCAGCGCGACAAAGACCGGGCTGTGGAAAACGCGGTAGGTGACGTTCTCCTTCGATTTCTTCCTGTCGTCGGAATCGGGCATGCGGCTTCTCCCCTGATGACCTTAACAGGGAATGATTAAGGTTTGGGGAATATTAATTGCCATAAAATACGCAATGTCATCCTGAGCTCAGCGAAGGATCTCCCTTTGTACAGCAAGGGGGATCCTTCGCTGAGCTCAGGATGACAGGATTAAATGAAATTATTTCTGCGCAAAACTCGGCCCCACCTTGCAGGGCAGGATGTCGATCTTCCCCCAGACCTTGCCGGTGATATACGGCTCTATCTTCAGGTAGGCGTCGAGCTCCGCGTCGCCGGGGAAGTCGAGGACCAGCATCGATCCCTTCATGTTGCCGTCGTCGTCGAGCAGCGCGGCGCCATAGAGCATCGTGCCCTTAGCCTTCATGTCGTTGCAGAGGTCGATGTGCTTCTGGCGCACTTCAAGGCGCCTCGGCAGCGCATCAGGCAGGTCGTAGGCGGTAACGATGAATTGCATGTTATGAGCGTTCCTTCTTCTCAAGCCAGGTGGTGGGCAGGAAATACAAGACGGCGACGATAAAATTCAGCGCCAACGCAGCCATCGGGCTGTAGGGCGCGGCGGCGACGGCAAGACCGTACAGCGCAATCGCGATGATGCATTTGAGGATGGCGGCCTGGCGCAGGCAGCGCTTGTCTTCCTCCTGCATATCCACATGCCGGAAGACAGCCGTCAGGAGGACCATGAACGATATGGCGCAGACCATGCTCCAGGCCGAATAGGCGGCCACCGAAAATGCGCTGATATGGTTCTCGCCCATGAAGCCCGTGAAAAACGGGATCAGCGAGATGCAGAACAGCACCAGCAGGTTCGACCACAGCAGGCGGTTGTCGACGTGCCGGATCAGGTGGAACAGCAGATGATGATTCATCCAGTACTCCGCCACCAGAATGAAGCTCAGGAAATAGCTGACAAAAATCGGCCACTGGGCCAGCAGGCCCTCCAGCGTATCCTGGCGCGGAATTTTCAGTTCCAGCACCATGATGGTGATGATGATGGCGATGACGCCGTCGGAAAAGGCTTCAAGGCGGGTGGAGGTGATTTTTTCTGTATTGGCCATACTATCCAGTTCTTCATGTCATCCCGGCCTGCGCCGGGGTGAAAAAATATTTACTCCCCGCCGCCATTCCCGCTCGCGATCTCGTCGAAGGTTTCCTTGCGCGGCATGCCGATGTTGTTGAAGCCGCAGTCGACGTAGTGGTTCTCGCCGGTGACGGCGGATGACAGGTCGGAAAGGAAATAGAGCGCGGAGTTGCCCAGCTCGTCCAGCGTGACGGGACGGCGCAGGGGGGAAGCCTTGGTCGTGAACTTGAAGGTATGCCGCGCATTGCCGATGACGGCGCCCGCCAGCGTGCGCATGGGACCTGCCGAAATCGAATTGACGCGGATATTCTTTTCGCCCAGATCCGCCGCGAGATAGCGCACGGAAGCCTCAAGGGCCGCCTTCGCCACGCCCATGACGTTATAGTTGGGCATCACGCGCTCGGAGCCGAGGTACGACAGCGTGATCATGCTGCCGCCGTTGGGCATCAGGTCCTTCGCGCGGCGCGCGACGGAGGTGAAGGAATAGCACGAAATATGCATCGAGTTCAGGAAGTTGTCGAGCGTGGTGTCGACGTAATGGCCCTTCAGCTCGTCCTTGTTGGAAAAGGCGATGGCATGGACCACGAAGTCGAGGCTGCCCCAGTCGTTCTTCAGCTGCGCGAAAACGCGGTCGAGGTCGGCTTCCTTGGACGCATCGCACTGGATGACCTCCTTCGCGCCGATGCTTTCCGCCAGCGGACGCACGCGCTTGCCGAAGGGCTCGTCCTGGTAGGTGAAGGCCATCTCCGCGCCATGGGCATGGAGCGTGCGGGCGATGCCCCAGGCGATGGAGTGGTCGTTCGCCACGCCCATCACCAGGCCGCGCTTGCCTTTCATGAGGTTGTCAGCCATCGATCAGCCCTCCACGCGGGAAAGGGCAAGCGTGCAGTTTGTTCCGCCGAAACCGAAGCTGTTTGACATGACGTGGTTCAATTTGACGTTGTCGAGCCGCTTGGTGACCAGCGGCAGGCCTTCGGCCTCCGGGTCCAGCGTTTCGACGTTGGCCGAGGCGCAGATGAAGTTGTGCTTCATCATGAGCAGCGAGTAAATCGCCTCCTGCACGCCCGTAGCACCCAATGAGTGCCCGGTCAGCGACTTGGTGGAGGAAAATTTCGGCACGCCTGCCCCAAAGACCTCTTTCATGGCCTTCAGCTCCGCACCGTCGCCGACGGGGGTAGAGGTGCCGTGGGTATTGATGTAATCGACGGGACCTTTGACAGTCTTCAGCGCCTGCCGCATGCAGCGCACCGCCCCTTCGCCAGAAGGGGCCACCATGTCGTAGCCGTCCGAGGTCGCGCCGTAGCCGGTGACTTCGGCGTAAATCTTTGCGCCGCGCGCCTTGGCGTGCTCGTATTCTTCCAGCACCACCACGCCGCCGCCGCCCGCGATGACGAAACCGTCGCGGTTACTGTCATAGGCGCGGGAGGCCTTGGTGGGTTCATGGTTATATTTGGACGACAGAGCGCCCATCGCGTCGAACAGGACAGTGAGCGTCCAGTCGAGTTCTTCCCCGCCGCCGGCGAAGACAACGTCCTGCTTGCCCCACTGGATAAGTTCCGCGCCGTTGCCGATGCAATGCGCCGAGGTCGCGCAGGCGGAGGTGATCGAATAGTTGACGCCCTTGATCTGAAACGGCGTCGCGAGGCAGGCCGAGTTGGTGGATGACATGCACTGCGTGACGCGGAACGGGCCGATGAACTTGGGTTTCTTTTCGCGGCTGATGTCGAAGGCTTCCAGCAAACTTTTCGTCGAAGGCCCGCCGGAGCCCATGATAAGGCCGGTGCGCTCGTTCGAGACGTCTTTTTCCTCAAGGCCGGAATCCGCGATGGCCTGCTGCATGGAGACGTAATTGTACGCCGCCCCGTCGCCCATGAAGCGCTTGACCCGCTTGTCGATCGCCGCATCGAGGTCGATGTTCGGCTGGCCGTGCACATGGCTGCGGAAGCCCATCTCGGCATACTTCGGCGCAAAAACGATACCGGATTTTCCGTCCTTCAGCGATTGCGTGACGGCATCCTGATCATTGCCAATGCACGAAACGATACCGATACCGGTGATGACGACGCGTCTCATTCAGGTGTTCCCTCGTTTTGTTCTTTTGTAAAATTCATCATGATTTGCGTTTCAAAACCTCAAGAATTTCTTTGAGGAGCGTATTATTTTCTGCAGCAACTATCTGCGGGTTAGGATACTTGCCTGCGGCGCGCTTCATCGCAGTGATAAAATATACCCATACCCCAATCAGCAGCAGCATGGGGAACCAAGATATTAGTACCGACAAGAAGGTCGGCCCCTCTTCCTTATTCTTCGCGGGACCACAGACTGCTCCGCTGGTAGCAGCAGACTTCGCAGCCTTCAGCGTTTCCTTGTAATCAGCCCACTGTCCGGGGGTATACCATTTTTTTGTTTCAGCATGGTAATACAGGGCATTGTCGCGCGCCCATGTATGATAGCTGTAAGAGAATTTTCGAAGGAATTTATCGTCAATGCCGTCCAGTTCAAGCTCGACTATCCCCGCATAATCCCCTTCCGGAGTTTCATCACCGTACTCCTGAAATTCATAGAAATGAGCGGGCTTCTTCTCGATCAACAGGTTCAGAACCTTGATCTTTCCCTTGTAGGGAAAGATTGTCGTTTCGAAATCGTAAACGTCTTTTTCCTTCGTAGGTTCGAATTTTACGGTGTAAGAGCTATCCTTTTGAACCTGTTCCCACGCAGTCAGCAATGAGTCCTTTGAGGGTTTTGCATCGTCGGCATGAGCCAGCGACGCGCAGGTGAGCGCGACAAAAACAAAGCATGCAACAATGATGCGTTTCACGTTCCCCCCCCTCCTCGTTTTTTCTTGTCACCCCGGCGAAGGCCGGGGTCCACGGACAAGGTTCTATCAGCGTCTACAACAGTTGGATGTCGTATCACGGAGCCTGAGCGGTCCGTGGGCCCCGGCCTTCGCCGGGGCGACAGAAATCTTTACAGCGACCGCGGGTTTTCGAACAGCCCCACTTTCAGATCCGCCGCCTCGTAGATCACCTTGCCGTCGCATTCCACGACGCCGTCGGCGATGCCGAGGACGAGCTTGCGGTTGATGACGCGCTTGATGTTGAGACGGTAGGTGACTTTTTTGGCTTCGGGCAGGACCTGTCCCGTGAATTTGACTTCGCCGACGCCCAAAGCACGGCCCGAGCCGGGCGCGCCGGTCCAGCCAAGATAAAAGCCCAGCAGCTGCCAGACGGCATCGAGGCCAAGGCATCCCGGCATGACAGGGTCGCCCACGAAATGGCATTGAAAAAACCAGAGATCCGGCTTCACGTCGAGCTCGGCTATAAGCTCGCCCTTGCCGTGCGCGCCGCCCTCGGCGGAGATATGCGTAATCCGGTCGAACATCAGCATCGGCGGCATCGGCAGCTTGGCGTTGCCGGGGCCGAACAGCTTGCCCTGCGCGCAGTCGATGAGGTCGTTATAAGCGTAGCTGGATTTCGGTGTAAAAGTCATTTCTGTTTCAGAAACTTTCGCTTTCAGGTTCTGCACGGATGTCGTCCTCAGAGGTTATATTTCAAGTCGTTGACACCACTCACACGCCGTTTCAGGCTTTCGCCTCTTCCCTGTATTTCGCTCCCAGAATCATGCCGGTTTTCGCCAGCGATTTTGCAATACTTGGGTGTATCTGTCCAACATCTTCGACAGTGATTACGGCAACCATCCGGCCCACGGCCTTGGCGATGGAAACCGCGCGTCCCAAGGGGTCTTCCAGCCCGATCAGCACGAAAAATTCCTCGATCTGGGGCTTCAATTGCTTTAGATATTCTGGAATATCGACACCTTCGGTGTCGTTCGCGGCGGCCAGCATGCCCCAATTCTTGATGCCGGGCGTGCCGTGGCGCAGGGATTCCCGCACCATCACATTCGTGAGTTCCTTGTCGGCGTCCGATGGCAGCGGCACCTTATGCTCGGCAATCGCCAGATAATGCCCGGCGACCGCGGCCAGCGCGAGGATGCCCTGCGAGGCGGAATTGCCGTCGGCGATGAATTCCTCGATCAGCAGGTCGCAGAAATCCTGCGTCGCCATCTCATAGGTCAGCGAGGCGATGACGGTTTCGATGAGCAGGCGCAGAAGGCGGTCCTTGCCGAAACCCTGCTTTTCCCACAAGGGAAAATCATTGATGACGAGCGCGATCGCGATTTCATGGATATCGTCGAGGCCCTTGGGCAGCTTTTTCGCGACGCCGCGCCCCAGCTGGCGGCCCAGCTCCGTGTCGTGGTCGATGGTATAGGCGAGCGGCAGCAGGCTGTCGGGCTCCGCGCCGTCCTGCGGGTCGGTGCGCAGCAAATCCGCGATGCGGTGGAACGCCTGTTCCATCACGACGTCGGGTTCTTCGTATTCGAGCAGCGTTTCGGTAATGAGGCCCGCATATATGCAGACCGTACGCACCATCCGCGTCTTCGGATCCTTGTCCTTGATCAGCGTTTCAAGGCGCTTGCTGATGGCCTTGGCTTCTTCTTTCAGCTTTTCCTGGTGTTCGGGCGTGGACAACTATTTACTCCTGAAATTTCTCGTCCTTATAGACGCCCCAGATCCCGGAACGCTTTATCCATCCTTCATAGCTCTGCACTTTCACCGCGCACCAGTCGCCCTTGCATTTCTGCAGCGACGCGATGACATCCGGCTCCAGCTTCACGACGGGCCGCGCCGACTCTTCGGGCTTCTTCAACAGCGGTTGCACCGTTTCCTTGATGATGACGGCGCGCTTGCCCGACAGCATGGATTTATGCACCCAGCCGATATCCCCGTCCTTGTCGCGGATCTGCCGCCAGACGTCGAATTCGCGCATGATTTCCACGGGCAGGCCGTCGCGGCGGATGATGAACTTGATGGGATATTTGAGCGCGGGGCCGGTGCGCACGTTCACTTCATCGACGCTGAGCGTCACGAAGCGCGGCACGGGAAGCTGCGGGCCTGCATTCACATTATCGGCCGGCGCCTTCGGCTCGACGGATTTCGCCGTGGTGACCGGCTTTGCTGCAACAACCGGCTTGGCGGGCGCCTTGGGCGCAACCGGCGCGGCGGGCGCCTTGACGACCGGCGTTTTTGTGTCTACGGCCATGGACGGCGTGGCCCAGGCGGTTGCGCACAATACGGTCAATGCCAGAAAAAATCTTGCCATCCCTGTCTGCTTTTGGCCCTGCTTTTTGAACATTCAGAAAGAATAGGCATAAAACCCATCCCATCCAACTCAATTTTTTTGGCGTCATTAATCTTTATTAATTCAATGACATAAATAAAATTGACATAATTAACATCGCTCCATATAATCGGCCCGATCATGACATTTAGAATACAGGGCGGCCACCATGAAATTCAGCCTCAAAAATCTATTCAGGCGCAAAGGCAAAAAGGAAGAGGCTCCCCCGCCGGCCGCTCCTGAAACCGCAGCACCTGCTCCTGTGAAAGAAGAGCCGCCCAAACGCCCGTCGCGCCTTGGCGAGCTGGATCTCTATAAGGAACCCGAAGGCTACTACCTGATAAACCTGAACGTCGGCGTTCCCGCCAATGTCAACGGCCACTACATGCATATCATGAAAAGCCCGGAAACCGGCTTCATGCTGGCGGACTCCGACCCGCGCTATCTGGCAGGCTGCAAAACGGTCGCGATGCAGGTCGAAGAATTCATGGAGCGCGTCTATCAGCTTGACGTCGGCCATGTGTATTACAAGCGCAAGGATGCGAATTTCTTCTTCGACGGATACGACGAACTGCTCGGCCTGCCGCCGGGCGACGGGTTCCAGATGGTCCTGGTGCCCGAAGGAAGCGAATGGAAGCCATCGTTCTGCCCGCCCCCGCTCTATGCGATCCCCGGCACCGGCACAGTTTATCAACACCCCGCAACGCTGCTGCCGCAATTCCAGCCGGCCGTGAATTACCCGATTATCATGGTCAACGGCTATGATATCACCCAGCCTGTCCTTCCTGAAATTCCCGGCGCCCAGCCTATTGCGGAACAGGTTGCGGCCAATGCCAGCGACCTCACCAAGCCGAAGGCCGCAGCCACGGAAGAACCGAAGCCGGAAGGCAAGACGGAAACGCCCGCCCCCGCGGCAGCACCCCCGCCGCCCAAGCCCCAGTAGCTTCACTTTCCGCCGGCATCCCGACGCGCGTTTGACATCGCGCGCCCTGCGCTGTATACCTTGAACATTCATTACATAATTTCGAAGGAGCAGCGCGATGAAAGTCCACGTTATTGAAGCCGACCTGTCGGGAAAGATGACCGATGTCGTCCGCAGCCGTGACGAACTGGGGAAGCAGATTGCCAACCTGGCGAACACGGTAAACGAGCCTGTCTTCTTCCACGAATTCAAAAACCCGATGGCAGGCGCGCCGGTCATCATGCTGGAATGCTCTGACGCTTTCCTTGCCGAAGTGCGCAAGCTGCCCGCCTATAAAAAAGACCATGAAGCCTGGAAGGGCAAGGACTTCGAAACAGAGCGGTCGCCGACAATCCAGGCGTATTTTACCTCCAAGGCAGGGCCGGACTGCAAGATCATCCCCCCGCCGAAGCACCGGAAGCCTCCGACACCGTAAAGGATCCGCCCCGACATGGATATCTTCAAAAAGCTGAAAGATATTTTCAAAAACCCGCAGGCCGATGCCGAGCGCCGCGTCGATGCGCTTATCGCGCAGCAATGCGACTGGTTCGCCATCGAAAGCCTGGTCTTCCCGGAAAAGGGCGTCGGCCCGCGTATGTCCGCGGTCCTGCATTCCATTATCGAGGCGAAGAACTTCAAGCTGCTGACCCCGCTGGTGGCCCGCGCAGGCGACTGGATGGATCTTATCGATCTGGTTTACCGGCAGGGCGAATACGGCCCCGTGCCGGCATCCCGCGTTCAGGAACTCGAAGACATTTACAACGCGCTTTCCGCCGCGCCCGCGCACGGCGCCAAGGCGGCGACAGCCTTTGTCAACTGTATCGAAACCTGGGCCTGCCAGCGCAATTCGGAAGCCTGCTACGACTGGGCGGTATCAAAGCCCGAAGGGGGCCCCCTGCAGGCGCTGGGCCTCGCGGCGCTGGCCGACCATAAGATCGATGGCAATCCGCTCGCCATGAAAATCCTGAAGACCCCGGCCGACATCGAACGCGCCATCGACGCCGTTGACTGGGTGTACTCCGGCAACGCCTCCGACCGCTACACCGCGCTCGACAACCTCGAGGAATGGCGCAAGAAGCTGGAAGAAAACAGCAAGAAGCCGCCTTCTCCTCCCGCGCCCGGCGGGCCGAAGCCTTAAATCAACAATACTGCCCCGCGCACCAGCCGGAGGACCAGGCCCACTGGAAATTGTGGCCGCCGAGGTGTCCGGTGACGTCGACGACTTCGCCGATGAAGTAGAGCCCCGGCGCCTTGGTCGCCTCCATCGTCTTCGAAGACAGTTCGTCGGTATCGACGCCGCCCAGCGTGACTTCGGCGGTGCGGTAGCCTTCAGTTCCCGTCGGCGTCACGCGCCATTTATGGACGAGCCCGGCGACGGCGCGGAGTTTCTGGTCGGAAAGGTCGGTCAGCGGCTGGTCGAAACCGGCCTGGCTGGCAATCAGTTCAGAAAGCCGTTGCGGCAAAAACCACGCCAGCGCGTTATGCAGGTGCGACTTGTGGCCTTCGGCGCGCAGCTTTTTCAGTTCGGTAAAAATATCGCCGCCCGGCAGAAGGTCGATGTCGATATCCTTGCCTTCCTGCCAGTAGGAAGAGATTTGCAGGATAGAAGGGCCGCTGAGGCCCCGGTGCGTGAAGAGCAGCGCCTCGCGGAACTTCGTTTTTTCGAAATGAACATCCGCCGGATCGACCGCGACGCCCGACAGCGGTTTGGTAAGCGCCAGCAGTTCCGCATCGAACAGCAGCGGCACAAGCCCCGCACGCGTTTCCGTGACATTCAGGCCGAATTGCCGCGCGATGTCGTAGCCGAAACCCGTCGCGCCCATCTTGGGAATGGAAAGCCCGCCCGTCGCGATGACGAGAGAGCCGGCTTCGATCGTGCCGCGCGTTGTTTCAATTTTAAAAACCGCGTCATTCCGGCGAAGGCCGGAATCCACGGACTGCGCAGGTTCATTCGCTTGTAGTGGATCGTTGTCCGTGGGCCCCGCCCTTCGCCGGGGCGACATAACTTTAGTGACTGTCGTCTCCAGCATCAATTGAACCCCGGCGCCCAGCATTTCGGCCAGCAGCATGTTGACGATGCGCCTGGAGGATTCGTCGCAGAACAATTGCCCCAGCGTCTTTTCATGCCAGGGGATACCGTGCTTGTCGACCAGTTTGATAAAATCATTCTGTGTATAGCGGGCCAGCGCCGATTTGCAGAAATGCGGGTTCTTCGAAATGAAGTTCGCCGGCGTGCAATGCAGGTTGGTGAAGTTGCAGCGCCCGCCGCCTGAGATGCGGATTTTCTCGCCCGGCGCCTCCGCATGGTCGATGACGACGACGCGGCGGCCACGCTTGCCGGCCTCGATCGCGCACATCATGCCGGCGGCGCCGGCGCCGATAATGAGGACATCGCAGGACTGCATGAAACCCTAGAATTTGATCCTGAACTGCTTCGGATTATGCCGTTTCAGCACGGTAATGTCACGCGCGACATGCTCGCGGCGGCGGCCCTCGACATCCAGCAGCGCTTCCGCCTGCCGCAGATGCTCGGCGCAGAGCCAGTGGTCGGCCTGCCGGGTGGCGTCATAGCGGCGGCAGGCGCGGTCGCGCGGCGTTTCGCCCTCCCGGTCCTTCGCGGCGACATCGGCGCCGGCGATGACCATCTCCTTGAGCGCCTCGTAGGAACCCCTGTCCGCCGCCATATGCAGCGGCGTCCAGCCGTAGCCGTCGACGGCATTTACCGTGGCTTTGGCGCGCGCCAGCAGCTGCACCATCGGCGCACTGTCGGTGCGGCAGGCGTAGTGCAGCGGCGTGTGCTGCGTGGTGCCGACGCGGATATCGGGGTCCGCCCCGTATTGCAGCAGCACTTCGGCCGCCTTTGCCTTCCCGTCGCGCGCGCAGATATGCAGCAGCGCCAGGCCGTGCTCGTCGCGCATGTCGGGATCGGCGCCGTCGATGATGTAAAAACGCAGGTTCTCGATATCCTCGTCCTCGACCGCTTTCAGGATGTCTCTGACGACATCGGGATGAGCGTAATTGAGGTACATGGCCGCCTATACCTGCCCCGGCCCGGGGCGGTGGCGTTCCGGCCTGAGCGATTTCAACCGCGAGATGTCGGAACAGGCGTTCAGGGTCATAGGGTCAGCTTGGGCTTTATCTTGAAATGTTCGGGATGATAGCTTTTGAGGACTGCGACGTCGCGCTCGACCAGCTCGCGGCGGGCCTGTTCGGAAGCGCGGTCAATGCCGCGTTCCTCTTCTGCCTTTTGCAGAAACCGCGCCGTGTCGAAATGCGGTTCGACGCCGGTTGTCGTGGTCTGCGAGGCGATGCGTTCGGCGACATCGCGCGGCGTTTCCTTGTTTTTATCCTGCGGGTTGACTTCCGCGCCCGCCTCGACCAGCAGCTTTGCGATCGCCAGCGCGCCCTTCACGGCCGCGACGTGCAGCGGCGTCTCGCCGGCTTCGTCCAGCTTATTGAGCTCGGCATGGTATTGCAGGAGCAGCTTCATGGCCGCTTCGTTCTTGCCCTGAGCGGCGCAATGCACAGCCGTATAGCCGGAGCCCGTCGCCGTCGGAACTTCCGGATCCGCGCCGCGCTCGAGCAGGACGGCTACCGCATCGTTCTTACCGTGCAGGATGGCATTCTGCAGCGGCGTAAAACCGATGGTATCCCGCGCATTGATATCCGCGCCGGCATTGAGCGCATTGTGGACTTCATCCGCATCGTCGGACGAGATGGCGGAGAACAGATCCTGGGCTGTGGCAGTGGCTGACATGGGAACCTCCAAGTGAAATGCAGATTACAGACCTGTATTTATTATGTCAATGAAATTCCGGGGTTTTTCGTCAAAATACCTGGCCGTCGGCCTATTATTTAAGATATTGTTATTACTGGTGAAACCGGATAGATGAAGCTTGTTTCATTGCCAGTTTTTGCCATTCTATGTATAATAATATTATCGTCATTCGGGGACCTCAATGACATCGAACGGGATTGAAAAACCACGGGAAAACCCGGAACCCATCCGGCCGTTGCCGCGCCTGAAAGTGCTCCGCGATACCTGGTGCAATCAGGACACCGCCGACCGCGCCGCCGATTATTTGCAGCAAAACAATCCGGACCTTATCCGCGAGCTTTTGCTCGAGGAAGGCGCCGAGCGCAACAATGAATATTTCAACCTGGCCTACGAGACAATCGATTATCTGGCGGAAGCGGGCATCGGCGTGCCGGATACGCTTCTGGGCAAGCTGGATCTTGCCTGCGAGCTGAGCCGCCGCATACGCAAGGCGAACGGCAAGACCGATTTTGTCCCGCGCGGCAAGCCGCTGGGCGAAGGCCCCGACAAGCCCCTGCCGTCCATGCCCGCCCTTGAAATTTCCGAAGGCGCCGCGCGCCGCGGAAACGTGACGCAGGAACTGGCGGATAAAATCCTCAAGCACGCCTACGAGGCGCGGCCCGACCTGTGGTACGCAACAGCCGAGGAATACCGGCATCTGATTTGCATTTATGCGACGGAAGAATTCCGCAAGCTGATCAACGACCTTGTCGCCGCCGAATTCGGCGATACGAAAAACATGTGGACGCCGGGCGAGATGTTCTCGGAAGGCATCCGCCGGATATACAGCATGTGCGGAATCAAGACTTAGGCGCATTAGGGGTATGGCGTGACGAAACCGGTTCTCTTCCTTGACACAAACTTCCTGATCCATATCTACGGACAGGCGACGGAGGACAAGCCGCGCGGCATTAACTACGACCCGAAGATGGGCGAAGCGATCCTCGACGACCTTGGCAAGAAATACGATATTCGCGTCACGACGACCGTGCTGGACGAAGCCACGACGCTTGAGGAATTCAAGGATATCCGGAACTGGTTCGACAAAAACAAGGGTACGAAAGCGGTTATTTATGAAACGCATGCCTTCGGCGGCAAGAACGGCGGCGAGCGCTCCATCATGGACGTAATCACGCGCACCAAAGACCGCGACCCGACGCTGCCGCCTGCGGGTGACACCGAAAACCTGAAAATCGCGACCCTCGACAAGCTGCTGAAAAAATCCACGCTGCAAGACCATGTTGTATCGACGCAGCAGGTTGCAGAGGCTGCGCTTGCCGATGGCACTCTCTCCCGCGTCAACTATGACCTGCTCGGAGAAAAGACGGGGGACATCCTGCGCGCCCGGGGCGGCTTCAAGCCCTCGGAACAGGTCTATGCTGAGCACGGCATTACACCGCCCACCGCCGAAACCGTTACTCCCGCCAAACCGTCTGCCGAAACTGCCGAAACGAAAGCACCCGTGCGGGAGAATCCTGCCCCTGAAAGCAAGCCTGTCACTAATGCCGAACCACCGGCTCCCGCCCCGCCGCCCGAAAGCAGCCCGGCGAAGACGGCGCAGACGTCCAAATTCGTCCCCGAAGCCACGCCGGCCGAAACGCCCACCGCCCCCAAAGTCAGGCCTGGCGTCGGCAATGCGGGCGCGGCAGGGGTCGGCCTCGTGCTGGGCGCGAAGGGGCTGCATGACGCCATCGAGTCCGGCGATACAGTCGGGGGCGCGATTGCGACCACGAATATCGCGACTTCCACCGCGCAGGCGACCGAAGGCATCCTGACCGCGGCCGGCAAATCCGCCCCGCTGCTGACCAAGGCGGGGAAATTCATTCCCGGCGTGAACGTCGGCGTGACGCTGGTTGATGGCGCTTACCAGATTTCGAAGGAAGATACTCCCGAGCATATGGCCGAACGCGCGACGGCCATGGCTGCGACCGCCACGACGGCGATCGCCCTCGGCACCGCCACAGCAACGGCGACGGAAGCGGGCGTGATTACGGCAGGCGTGACGGGCGTATTGGGCACGGGTGCCGCTGCGACAGGCACCGCCGCAGTCGTCGCCGCCGCCGCCCCCGTCGTATTGACAGTGGCCGCCGTGGGCGCGGTTGCCTATACGGGCGAAAAGGCCATCGAGGCGAAGCGCGCCTGGGACGATGTGGACCGCACCATTGCGGAAAACGGCGCGGCGACAAAACGCCAGAATTACAAATCCGATGATGGCAAGCCCTCGGTGCTGGGCTTCAAGCATATCGCGGTCATGATGTTGCAGCATTCCGAGCATATGAAGAACGAGAATATGAACGGCACGGGCAGCCTCGAGCGCAACCAGAAGGGCCGCTTCAAGATCGAAGACTTCAAGAAAATCGACATGCGCGACCCGAAAAACATCGCGGAACTGGAGCGCGTACTGAAGGACTGCATCGCCAAAGAGGACAAGATTATTAAAGACAACGATTCCATCCTGCCCCGCTGGATCCGCAGCTCTGATTCCGCCGACAAGATGACCATGGCCCAGATGGAACGCGCAGACCTCGTCGGCGCGATGCAGGAACTGGAGATGTACAAGAAAGAACTGAAGGCTTACGACGCGGCGCATCCCGACGACCCGGCCACGACGCCCGCCGCCGGAACGCCACAAAAACCGAAGCAGAAAACCCAGGCCCCGTCATGAAAATCGTGCTCGCCTCCACCAGCGCCGTCAAGCTTGACGCCGTCCGCGCAGCCTTTGGCGATGATGCCGAAATCATCACGGTAAAAGCGCCCTCAGGGATAGCTGAACAGCCCATGAATGGCGAAACCGTGACGGGCGCCTTCAACCGCATTGCCGCCGCCAAAAAGCTGGTGCCGGATGCGGACCTCTATGTGAGCATCGAAAACGGCATTTTCGAGGAAAAAGGGCATGATATCGACCGCCCCGTCGTGGTCGTCGCCCGCGCCACCGGCAACGCCGAAGTAACCTTCGGCGAAGGCGTCGAATTCCCGCATGATTCCGTCGAGGAAACAAGGCGCCGCGGCTTCGACACCTGGACCGTCGGCAGGGTCATGCAGGAACAGGGCCTCATCCGCCAGCACGACGACCCGCACCTCGACCTCAGCGGCAAGAGCCGGGCGGAGTATTTAAGGGATGCTGTGAAGAAGGCGGCGAAGGCGCTGTCGTAAATCTTCATGTCATTCCGGCGAAGGCCGGAATCCACGGACATCATATGCTGCAGCCATAACCGTGAAACAGCGTTACAAACTCAACAGACAAAGTCCGTGGGCCCCGGCCTTCGCCGGGGCGACAACCTCCTGACCTTTCAAAACCTCGTCCCTACCGTCAGCCAGAATTTATTCGTATCGGTAAACATCGTATCCGCGTCATAGGCGGCGTATTTGGCGGCGAGGTTCCATTCTTTCGTCAGGAATTGTTTTGTCTGAAATGATTTTCTGATCTGAAAATCCCATTCCGTGCCGTAATCGGCGGCGGTGTTTTCGGCGTTGAAGTCGTGATAGACGGCATCAAACGCGAGGCCGTCTATCCAGTTGCCGAAGCCGGACAGTTTATAGGTCGCGCGCGCGTATCTGTCCTCCAGCCCGCCCGCCGGCGTGGTCAGGAACAGGTCGGCCCAGCCGTTGAAGGCATGCAGCGTGGCGAGCGGCGTCTGGAAGGCGTCAGTGCCGTCGCCTTCCAGCGATTCAAACCCGGCCTGCAGCGTGATGTCTTTCCAAATCACCGTCGGCGTGACGTGGAAATAGCGCAGGCGGAAATCATCCGGGTTTTCGGTGTAGTCGCGCTGCACCGCGTATTCCACGAGATAATCGAATTCAAGGTCATCGGTGATCGCCTTCTCCCCCCGCGCCTGCGCGCCGAAGGTTTTCGACGACTGCGACGCTTTCTGGTTCAGGTCGATGAAATAGCCATAGGCCTCCACGCGCAGCCAGTCGGCGTATTCGTAGGCGCCGTGGAGCAGCTGCGTCCTGCCCGTATAATCGGCGCCGGCAATGCGGTTGATGTTCCAGACATAGGCGTAATCGAGCGTCAGCCCGCTCAAGGGGGACCATGAAACCGTCCCGGCGTCGAAGGTCTGGTCGTTCTGGCGAAAATCCACGTTTCCGACGAAGCGCTGGTTGTCATAGGTGATTTCCTGCCGCCCGCCCCTCACCATCGTATCCGGCAGCCCCGTCCACATGATCCAGGCCTGCCGGAACTGGGCTTTGTCCGGGTCGGCAATGATGGGAAAGGTTGTGTTGCCGTTCTCGGTATCGTTGAAATCGTCGTCGCCGATATGCTGCACGGACTGAAAATCAACCAGCGCGGTGAAATCGCGGTAGAGGCCCGTTTCAAACCCCAGATCGGCGCGCACCGTATTGGCCTGCGCGTCTTTGGCGAAGCCGTCCTTGTCGACGCTTTCATAGCGGTAGCGCAGCTCGCCGAAGAAATGCCCCTGACGGAACAGGTCTTCGGGCGCATTCGCATATGCGGGGCTTGCCGCCGCCAGCGCGGCCGGCAGGAGCAAGCTAAAAATATGTAATCTGACCCCGGAACGCGCCCCGCGCGCAGCTTTTATCATTTAAAAAGCTTACGGCGGGCTTGCCCCCCGCGTCAATGCGAAGCGGCGGGCGCCTGCGATTGCCTTGCCTCGACAGCGGCGGATTCATGTTCGAATCCTTTCGCCCTGAATTCGATGGCTTGCGCGAACATCTGTGCTTCTTCGGTATTCCGAAAACCTGCGATTGTCTTCAAGTTCATGACCGTGATCTCTTTTTTTATGTGCTTGATTGGGAAGGGCCCGGACCCCTTAGAGGTCCAGGCCCTTCAGGAGGAAACAACGATAGTTCAGGCTACGATGACGGAGCTCTTTAGGGCCGGCGCCTGCCACTGCTGTGCTGGAGCGGCAAACAGGGCTGCGCCCGATGCGCGATGCTCGATCGCATCGGCGAAAGCGGCAGCCTCCCGGGTTTCAGAGAAATTCTTGATTTTCTTCAATGTCATGGCCCTACCTCGTTCTTTTTTTTATTAACTCAGCAATTTAATTGCCTTATAAGCCTAGAATGCGCAACAAAAAGACCCATGTCAAATGACACCGTTCATTCCCACGCCATAATGTCATTAATTTCCCTTTAATTTCCAGTTGCTTGGAAGATTACATTAATTTTTGAATCAAGCACGAAAAAACGCCCGTTTTTGGCGGGCGCTTTTGAGTTTTTGGCTCGAATCGGTAACTACATGGAAGGCGCGGAAGGCGTCGAAACCCTCGGCCCTGATTGCTCATTTGCAAAGATCGCTGCGCCGCCGGCGCGAAACTCGATATGGGCCTCTATTGCCTTGGCCTCGTCAGTATTGCGGAACCCTGCGATTGTCTTCAACGTCATGTAACCCACCCTGTATTAACATTTTGCCATAACGACCATAGTTAATCATCCTCCATTTTTCCTAATACGTCAAAGGGTATCATATTATGTTAATATTTTCAATGCGTTGGCCAAAAGACCCAGGACGGAATCAGGGGCGGGACTCAGCATTCAAAGCTGGTTATCATTTGACATAATTAACGATTGTCGCTATAGTCCAAAGACCATGCAACGTGCACGACAGGGAATTTGTTTTGTTGGTTGCCGCGCCATGCCGGTGCTAGAACAGCTGCTGAAAACGACCTGGGGTTTGTTTCCATGATGCCCATCAGAGACCATATCCGAAGCGCGAATGCGGGCATGAGCCTTGGCAGCATCATGGCCATGGCCTTGAGCGCGGGCGGGCTTTTGCTCGGATTTCCCGGCGCGATGACGGCGCTGATCACCGGCGCCTGCATCTGGGGCGCCTGCACCGCCGTCGGGCTGGTCTGCGGCCGCCTGAACCCCCAGCAGAATACGTTCAGGAAGCTGTCCTTCGCGGCCGGCCTTGGCGCGGCGGCCTTCTGCATGTTCTCGTTTGCCGGTCCCGGCCCCCAGGCCCAGCATAATCGGGACAGGTTTTTCTCGGAAACGCGGGCGCTGGTCGCAAAGTTCGAACGCGCCGCCAACGGCACGCCGCAGCCGAAGCACAATAACGCCCCCGTCCGCCCTGCCCCCGTCCAGCCGGACAAGAACACGGGCTGGATCGGCGTGGCGCCCGGCGGTTCTTCAACGCGCTGAAGGGCTCTTTAGAAAACTGTCATCTGTCATTCTGAGGGAGCGCAGCGACCGAAGAATCCCACTTCAGCGAAGAGAGATTCTTCGCTGCGCTCGGAATGACAAAAATGAGAATTACGCCTTCTTTTCCTGCCTCAGGTACAGAACCAGCGCTTCTTCGTGGCCCATGCCCTTGAGCTCGTCGTGGAATTTGTATTCGGCGAAGGTTTCGAGCGCGTTCAGCTCGGTCGCGACCGTGCACATGTACCAGACCTTGTCTTCGTGCTTGGCCATGGAGACTTTCATGTGCTCCTGCATCGGCGCGTTCAGGTTCGGGTGCCTGATGCCGGCGCTTTCCTGCTGCGCCTCGCGCAGGATGCCGGCCAGCATCAGCACGAAACGCGACGGCGTGACGGGATTGTTGCGGTTGAAGCCGATATAGACCAGCTTGCTTTCCGGCAGGTAGGTGGTGGGATGCGGCGTCGCCATGACGCGAATGGAAATCTGGTTCACGCTCACGAAGTCGGAGAGCTGCTGGCCGTGCGGGCTGTGGTTGAGGATATCGAGCGCGGTCGAAATCATCAGGTCGTCGCTGGGCAACGGCTTGCCCGGTTTCAGGAGGTCGTTGAGTTTCGGCGTCTGTGTCATGAACGTCGTCAACCTTCGATCCAGTGCTGGCTATGCGGATTGTACGGGAAGTGAATCCCGGTCAGGAGCAGGCTCTGCTCCTGGAACGACAGCTTGCCTTCCGGCGTCACGACGATGACGGCGGAGATAAGCCCGCCGCCGTAATACAGCGTGCCCGCGACCTTGTAAACATGCGCCGCGGTGTCATGCGACACTTTCAGCGGCTTGAAATTCGCAATCACGCTCTGCTGCTGCACGTCGCTCAAGGTATCCATGAACGGCATCTTGCGCGGATCCTTGATGAGGAACACGTCGCCTTCGGAACCCTGCACGTTCGTGAAGAAGAAATCGAGATAGGGAATGACGTTCATCTCGTTCAGGCGGATGCCGTCTTTTTCGTTGACCGTATAGATCGGGTTGGCCGTGCCGTCGATAGTGATGAACTCGTCGCCGTTGCTCAGGTACATCATGCTGAAGGTCGGCATGGTCGCGTAATTGATAAGCCGGTACAGGCGGTAATTGGTATAGAACGGCAGGCTGCGCCAGGAAACCTCGGTGGATTCCTTGGAGAAAACCACGGCGTCCCGGTTGCCGCTCAGCTTGTTCAGCACGGCATGCGCTTGTTCCCGGTTAAGCCTGGTCCAGGATGGCTGCATATTACCCTTTGCACCGACTAGGCTGCTATTGAGCATGGTTAATTTTCACTCCCTCGGCGTTTAAAAGTATAACAGTAAGCCGGCCAAAGGAACAGGGAAGAGGTTAAAGATTTTTTCTTTGGGTTTCAGGTGCTTGGGAGGCAGACGCAGGATGGTTTTCCCCGCTCAAACCCATAATCCATATATTTGACAGAATATATCATTTCCTCTAAAGTCGGTGTCGAAAGACACCTAAAGAAGGGATATGCGGCAGATGTTTGACGGTCTTCGGGAAAAGTGGCGCAAGTCGCGCGAAGCCAAGGCGGCGAAACAGGCCGTCTATGACGCCATCGCCACGGGCGACCCGGCAGAAACGCAGAAGGCCCTTGAGGCCGCGAGCAAGGTGGAAATCGACGATCAGGAAAAGGGCCTCTTCGTCAGGGCAGCGATCAAAAGCCAGAACCTGCAGGTCTTCAAGGAAGTGCTTGCCTATACCGACAATCCGAATATCGAGATAAGG
>SCTB01000188.1 GCA_004297545.1 Alphaproteobacteria bacterium | reverse complement strand
ATCGGGCTTCGCCCCCTTGCCCACCGTGTAGTAATCGGCAATCGAAATCGCCTCGTTATGCGTCACCAGCAACCCGTATTGCGCGCCCGGCGTCGGACACCAGCTGTGAAGTTTCGTGTTCGCGCCCGGCTGCATGATGTAGATGGCTGCCTGGCAGCCGTCTTTATGCTCCTTGGCGTTGCCGGGCATCCATTTTTCATGCGTGCCCCAGCCAAGCTCGGCCGGCTGCATGCCTTCGGAAACGAAACCCTCGACGGACCAGGTATTGACGAATGTGCCCATCTCCTTGGGGTTTTTCGAGCGTTGCGTATCGCGCTCCGCGATATGAATGCCCTTAACGCCCACTTTCTGCATGAGCTTCGCCCATTCCTCGCGGTTCTTCGGCTCCTTGAATTTTATCTTCATGTCCGTCGCGAGATTGACGACGGCCTGCTTGACGAACCACGATACCATGCCGGGGTTCGCGCCGCAGCAGGAAATGGCCGTGACGCCGCCCGGGTTGTTGCGCCGCTCGTCCAGCACCGCCTCGCGCAGCGCGTAGTTAGAACGCTTGGAGGTGTCGAGCTTGTCGTCGAAGTAAAAACCCTTCCAAGGTTCGACGACGGTGTCGATGTAATGGCAGTCCAGTTCCCGGGAAAGTTTCATCACGTCGAGAGACGAGACGTCGACGGAAAGGTTGACGCAGAACCCCTGCCCTTCACCGGCAGTCAGCAGCGGCGTGAGGATTTCGCGGTAGTTGTCTGCGGTCAGGTTCGCCTTGATGTACTTGATGCCGCGCTCGTCCAGCAGATGGCGCTGCGAGTCGTCGGGATCGATCACGACCATGCGCTTTCGATCGAAGTCCAGGTGGCGTTCGATCAGCGGCAGGGTGCCCCGGCCGATGGATCCAAAACCAATCATCACGATGGGGCCGTCGATTGTGGCCAGTTTTCCGGATGGGACTTCAGTCGATTGTGCGTGTTCTGTCATGATCTTATGCGAACCTCCTTTGGTTGCGGCTTGGGTTTGCCTTGAAACAGGCGTTCGGGTGTTCTACGCTCATTTTCATAAAATAACAACCCCTTTGAGAGAAAGCACTGTATAAACAATACGTTAACAGAAGTTCTGCGTTGTTTATGGCAGGGTTGATGCTGCGGGTTACGCGCCGCGTTCGACGACGACTTCGGTGGAGTCGTTGCCGACAGAAACCGATTTCAGCACATGGCCCGACTCTGCACAGAAGAGCGCAAAGTCCTTCGGCGCATAAGCGTCAGTGACGCTGACCGTCAGCACCGCGCCAGGCGGCAATGTGAGCAGGATTTTACGCGCCCTGAGCACAGGCAGCGGGCAGACGAGACCCCGCGCGTCGAGATGACGGTTTGTCACGCGGCGGCCTCCTTGCGCGGATGGAAGTTCTTCATCACGTCGTCGACGGAGACATCATCGAGCTTGTCGGACTGAATGACGGTCACCGCGTCGCCGACGGGCGCGGAAAGCTCAGGGTGCGATGCGTGCGAAAACAAGGAAATGGTCGGGCAGCCCGACATCGCGATAAGATGCGTGGGACCTGTATCGTTGCCGACCGCGCCCGCCGCATTCCGCGCCAGCGTCGCGATATCGTAAAGCGACGTCTTGCCGCAGAGGTCATGAATGCCGGGACAGGATTTCACGACGCGGTCAATGACGTCTTGTTCGGAGGGGGTACCGATCACCGCGACATCATAGCCAAGGCGCATCAGCTTGAGGCCGAGTGCCCCGTATTTCAGGGCCGGCCAGCGCTTTTCCGGCCAGGTCGGCGCGGAGCCCGGCACCAGCAGGACATAGGGCTTCTTGAGGTTGAACAGCGTGACGTCCGCCGCCATCCAGGACAGGTCGGGGATTTTCACGTCAATGCCTGCTTTCGCCAGCACGATCTTGTGCCGCTCGAAGGCATGGGACTTCATTAGGACCGGCTTCTCGCAGGAAAGCGCGCCGCCCTTGAGGTGGCCGGACCACTCGGGTTTTTTCAGGAACAGGCTGTAACAGGCTTTCGTGCGGTCGTTCATCTGGAGGTCGTAGACGCGCGAAAACTTTCCGCTGTTGAAGAAGCGGAACAGCTTCACCCAGCCAGGCAGATCGTAAAACGGCGGGCGCGCGTCCACCTCGATGGCGTCGAAATAACGGCTGCGCTGCGCGATGTCCACGAAAGGGCGCGTCGTCAGGAGCGTGATATGGGCGTCCGGGTGATGCCCGCGGATCGCCTCCATGGGCCCCAGCGCGAGGATAAAATCGCCCAGCGCGCTGAGTTTGATGACAAGGATGCGCTCTGTCGCCACGCCGGTCGTTACTCCGCCGCCACTTTTGCGGCGCGGAGAGTTTCATCGGCAACGGCATCATTCGACGGCGTTGCCTTAACGCCGGCTGCCTGGAGAAGCTCGGCGTAGACGTCCAGCGTGCCCTGGCACATCTGCTCGTTCGTGAAATGGGCCGCCACATGGCTCATGGCGCGGGTCGCCAGCGCAGCGCGGTTGCGGGCGTCGAGGCTTAAGGCTTCCTGCAGTGCGGTCGCAAGCTCGGCCGCGTTGCCGGGTTCAACCAGCCAGCCGGTTTCGTCGCGTATGATCGTCTCCCGCATGCCGCCGTGGTCGGTGGCGACGATGGGGCGCCCCATCGCCTGCGCCTCGACCGGCACGCGGCCGAAACCTTCGGGCGCCAGTGACGGCGCCGCTACGACGGTCGCCATCATGTAGGCCGCGGGCATGTCGTCGCAGCCGGGAACGATGCGCACCTGCGCGCCCAGTTCCTTGCTGGCGATATAGCTGTCGAGCTCACGGCGGTAATTTTCATTGCCGTCGTCCGACCCTAAGAACAGGCAGAAGACGTCCTTGCGCTGCAGCTTTTCCAGCGCGTCGAGCAGGAACATATGCCCCTTGACGCGCGACAGGCGGCCCGGCACCAGGATGACGGCGGCGCCCTCTGGGATGCGCATTTCCTTCGACAGGCGGATCAGGCGCTCCGGCGTCACGGAATTGGGGTGGAATTTCTCGATCGCGACGCCGCGATGGATGACGCGTATGATGTTCGGGTCGGTCTTGTAATTCTGTTCCAGGTAATCGGCCAGGAAATGCGATACGGCGATGACGCGCTCGCCCTTGGCGATGGAGGAATTGTAAAGGCGCTTCAGGACGCCACCCAGCGAATGGGCCGCATGGCAGCTGGTGACAAGACGCGCGCCGGTGCCCTGCACGGCCCGGCTGGCGCTCCAGGCCGGCGCGCGGGAGCAGGCGTGCACGACATCGACGCTGTATTCGCGGATGACCTTGCGCAGGCGTCGGATGTTCGCCGCAAGCGTCAGCGGATTTTTGGAATGGGCGGGCATCTGGATATGCGTGCCGCCACCCTTGGCGATTTCATGCATGCGGCTGCCGCCGGAAGAAACCACGATCGACTGCCCGCCCGCCTTCACGATGGCGGCATTAAGGTCGATGACGCCCTGCTCCACCCCGCCCGAATTCAGCGCAGGGAGGACCTGCAGGATGACCGGCGCCCGATGGCTGCCGACAAACTGCCGGAAGGCGATGCTGGTGGAGTCCCACGTTCTAATCATGTTTGCCTCGTTTTCTGTCTTTGTTCTACGCTGAAAAACAACGAAAATCCAGCCTTTCGGCGCCGTCCGGATGCCTGTTTTGGGGGATTCACCTTGACAGTTCAGGCCCGTAAGACGACATTATTACATTGATTTTAACCACTTAAGGACGGACTTTGACATGCAGGCCACGCAGAACAAATCGCAGAAGGAAATACACATCACGCTGCCCGACGGCAAGGCGCTGACCTTTGCGACCCCTGTGACCGGCTATGACGTCGCCAAGTCCATTGGCGAGGGGCTTGCCAAAGCCGCGCTCGCCGCCAAGCTGAACGGCGAGATCATCGACCTGCACCGTCCGCTGTTCGCGGACGGAAAGTTCGAGATTATCACGCGCAAATCGCCCGAAGCGCTCGAAATCATCCGCCACGATGCGGCCCATGTGATGGCGGAAGCCGTGCAGGCGCTGTTCCCCGGCACACAGGTCACCATCGGCCCCTCGATCGAAAACGGCTTCTTCTACGACTTCGGCAAGGAAACACCTTTTACGCCCGAAGACTTGGCAAAAATCGAAGCGAAGATGAAGGAGATCGTGGCGAAAGCCGAACCCTTCACGCGCGAGGAATGGAACCGCGACGAGGCGATAAAGCATTTCGAGGGCATCGGCGAGAAATACAAGGCCGAGATCATCCGCGACCTGCCCGCATCGGAAACGATCAGCGTTTACCGGCAAGGCAAATGGTACGACCTTTGCCGCGGCCCGCACCTGCCCAATACCGGCGCGGTGGGGACGGCCTTCAAGCTCATGAAAGTGGCTGGCGCCTACTGGCGCGGCGATTCAAAGAACGCCATGCTGCAACGCATCTACGGCACGGCCTGGCGCGACCAGAAGGAACTGGACGCGCACCTGCACATGCTGGAAGAGGCCGAAAAGCGCGACCACCGCAAGCTGGGCAAGGAGATGGATCTTTTCCACATGCAGGAAGAAGCCGTCGGGGCGGTGTTCTGGCACGACAAGGGCTATACGGTCTGGCGCGTGCTCGAAAACTTCATCCGCAGCCGCATCCACGGCGCGGGATACCAGGAAGTCAAGACGCCGCAGCTGTACGACAGCTCGCTGTTCAAGGCCTCGGGCCACTGGGACATGTACGGCGACAACATGTTCAAGGTCGAGGTCAAGGCGGAGGAAAAGCTGCTCGGCATCAAGCCCATGAACTGCCCCGCCCACGTGCAGATTTTCAAGCAGGGCCTGAAATCCTACCGCGACCTGCCGATCCGCATGGCGGAATTCGGCTGCTGCCACCGCAACGAGCCCTCGGGCGCGATGCACGGCATCATGCGCGTGCGCGCCTTCACGCAGGACGACGCGCATATCTTCTGCCGCCCTGACCAGGTGGAAATGGAGGCGCTGAACTACTTCAAGCTGCAGCTGGGCGTCTACAAGGACCTCGGCTTCGAAAAAATCTCGGTCAAGCTGGCGCTGCGCCCCGGCCCGAATGTGCGTCTGGGCTCCGATGAAATCTGGGACCGCGCGGAAAACGGCCTGCGCACCGCGCTGCGCGCCGCCGGTCTCGACTTCGAAGAACTGCCGGGCGAAGGAGCCTTCTACGGCCCGAAGGTGGAATTCCACCTCACCGACGCCATCGGCCGCACCTGGCAATGCGGCACGCTGCAGCTCGATTTCAACCTGCCCGAGCGCCTCGATGCCTCCTATATCGGGGAAGACAGCCAGCGCCACCGTCCTGTCATGCTCCACCGCGCCATCCTGGGGTCGATGGAACGCTTTATCGGTATCCTTATCGAACACCATGCCGGCAAGTTCCCCCTGTGGCTGGCCCCCGTCCAGGCCGTCGTCGCCACCATCACGAGCGACGCCGACGACTATGCCCGCAAGGTGCTGAAAGAGCTTGAGAAAGCAGGCATTCGCGCGAAGCTTGATGTGCGCAACGAGAAGATCGATTACAAGATCCGCGAGCACAGCCTTACGAAAACCCCCCAGATATGGGTTGTGGGTAAGCGTGAGGCGGAGGAAGGCAAGGTTGCCATCCGCCGTCTGGGAGCCGAGAAAACGCAGGAAGTGCTTGCACTTGACGAGGCAATCCGTAAAATCACTGAGGAATCGGCGCCTCCGCAATGAGAGTCGGTTTGAAAGCGTATTTTATACCTTTCGTCATCCCGCAAGGAGCGCGGGAATGGCGGAGTTTTTGTTTAACTGACATGGAGTTTTTGTTTAACTGACATGGAGTTTTTGCTTAACTGACATAAGGAGAATGTCCCATAGCTACCTTTAACAGACCCACGCCCAAAGACGATGGCCCGCGCATCAACAACCAGATCAGGGCCGAGAAGGTGCGTGTAATCGGCGCCGACGGAGAAATGGCCGGCGTCATGTCCGTTCGCGAAGCCATCCAGGCCGCAGAGGCCGCAGGCTACGATCTCATCGAAATTTCTCCTAACGCGGAACCGCCCGTCTGCAAAATCGGCGACGTCGGCAAGCACCGCTACGAAATCCAGAAAAAGGAGGCCGCCGCGCGCAAGAACCAGAAAGTGGTTCTGACGAAGGAGCTTAAGCTCCGCCCCGGCATCGAGGAGCACGACATCCAGGTCAAGCTGCGCTCCGCAAGGCGCTTCTTCGAAGAAGGCGACAAGGTGCGCTTCACCCTGCAGTTCCGCGGCCGTGAAAACGAGCACCGCGAATTCGGCTATGCCCTCATCCGCCGCATCAAGGACGAGCTGGCCGATGTCGGAAAGGTCGAGATGGATGCCCGCCAGGAAGGCAACTCCATCATCATGATCATGGTCTCCGCCAAGGCGCACTAAGTCCCGTTTCCCAGTTTCCGGAGCCGTCATGAGCGCCGACAGCCCTATCCGCAATGAGTGGAAACAGCGGCTGTTCGATACCTCTCCCGCCGACCGTGCGGCGGCAGACTCCGCCGTGCGCAACTTTTATGCAGCTGCATGCTTAAGCGCACCGCGTATCGTCTGGTTTGAATCCCCGATAGACGCCGCCTGGGCGGTCGCCGCATTGACGGAAACCACCAGCTGGCTCGGCAAGCAGGTGCTGGGAACGGCGCAGACCGCGGAGAGGGCGAAAGCCGAACAAGCGCGCGCAAAACTTTCCGCCGCGCTCGGACTGGACTGGAAGTCCGTCGTCGTCGCGACCGGCGCGCCGCTTGGCAGCAGTTTCATGTGCGTGGGAGCCGCGAACATCCACCAGCAGATCGTGAGCGCACGCATGGAGCTCGGCGGCGGCGATGTGAGCGCGCTGTTCCGGGTATTCGACGACAAGGACGAACTGTTCAAGGCGGAAAAATATCTGCTTTCGTCGGAATGGGGAGTTTTGTGCGCCCAGCCGTCCCATTACACGCTCCGGCCCGTTCTATCGGCGAATTTCTATAGGGATTATTCATTTTCGACGATGGCCGAGGACGAAAGCAACGCGAAGGGCCCAGTGCCCGCCATTTTGACAGCGGCATGGAATGTTGCGCGTTCAGCCGGGCTATGGTGGCCTTTTGCAGGCCTTGCCGTGCTTTCCGACCGGCCCGCCGAGCTTCACCGAAACGACAATGGGCTGCTGCATCGCGGCGACGGTCCTGCCGCGGTATTCCGCGATGGCAACGTGCTCTATGCCTGGAAGGGACAGAGCATGAAGGAGCAATGGATTTTGCAGCCCGATAAAATCCCGCCCGGCCAGCTTAAGCAGCTCGACGCCGATTTTCGCAAATACGTCACGGCGAAAGCCGGCGGCAAGCCGGCCGCAAAACCGAAAGTGAGCGCTATCCTGTCTGCAGATCTGTCCGGCGACGTAGTGCAGCGCATCGATGCCTTACGAAAGCATGCCGGCGGAAAACTGCTGCTGTACGACCGCTATGTCGCGGGTGAGCATAAAAAAATCTGGATCGAGCTTGCCGCGCTGGGCAGAGCCGTGCGCGAGGCCCCTCATGCGGCGGACGCTCTGGCCGTCGCCTATGAAACAATGCGCCGCGTGGACGCCAACATCCGCACGATCACGCTGCGCCTGCAGGGAATGAAATACATGTTCAGGCATCCGAAAGACGCGCATGTCCCGCCCGATAAAAAGGCGCAGAAGCTTATCCTCGAATTCGAAAAGTCCATGGGTGATATCCCGCTGTCGCTGCGCGCCTTTTATGAGGTCGTTGGCTCCGTCGACTGGATGGGCCGACATCCGGCGCTGAGCCCCGGGCGTTCCTCCATCGCTTCCGACCCGCTGGTCGTTTTTCCGGCGGAACCGGCGCTGGCTGAAGCCGGGGACGGCGAACAGGGCGCCATCCCGATCGCGCCTGACGACCTGCACAAGGACGACGTCAGCGGCGGCGCCCCGTATGAACTGATGTTCCCCGACCCGCGCGCGGACGGCGAAGTCCTGAACGAGCGCCACAGCTTATTCTTTGTTGAGTACTTGCGTCTCTGCCTGCTTGGATTCGGGGGCTTCCCGGGCTATGAGGGCACAGATACCGCACCTGGCGAAATCGCCGCCTTGCGCGACGGGCTAGAGCCGTTTTAAGCACTATCCCCACAAAGGCAAAGCCCCGGGGTGAAGGCCCGGGGCTTTTCGTTCGTGTGTAAGAAGGCAAAAAACCTTATTAACTTAAATTTAACATAATTTTAGACGTGATGTCAAGGAAAATCAAGATGATAACGGTTCTCATCCGGTATTTGCCGGGGCATTGAAGGGCTTACTAAAGCGCCTGAGAATCGTTCGTATATGCCCCCTTGCGGGACCGGATATTGTTCTGGACATCCTCGACCCAGCCGGTCAGATCGCTTCCGTAAAGAGCTCCCTCGCTTTTGCCGACAACCTCTCCGTGATAGAAGATCATCAGCGTGGGCAGTACATGTGCATCGTATTCGGCGGAGATGCCGGGGTCTTCATCTACGTTCACCTGATAGATATCCAGCTTTCCCATCATGCTGTTCCTGAGCGCCTCGATATGCGGCTGCTGCTTCTTGCAAAAGGGGCACCAGTTGGCCATAAACTCGATAAGGACAGGGTTCGACGAGTACTTGACTGTATTCACGAAGCTGGCGGTATTCAGCGTTGGAATAGTCCCCTCCGCGTGCGGGGTTTGGAACGGGACCAGGCACAGTCCCAGAATGGCGATGGCCAGAATACGCTGAATAATCAAGGAACACCCTTTCAGGAGCCGCATTGGCCCACTCTTTAATTGTCGCCCCATTTACAATACCCTGCAACAAAAAAGCGCCCTGCCTTGGGGCAGGGCGCTGATTTTGCGGGGGAAAGAGCACTATCTCAGGCGATAGAGCCTTCCACCCATTTGAAGAGGTCGGATTTCGGCATTGCGCCGACGGTCTGCGCCACCACCTGCCCGCCCTTGAAGATCAGGATGGTCGGGATGGAACGCACGCCATATTTCGATGGAGCATTCGGGTTTTCGTCGATATTGACCTTGACCACCTTGATCTGCTGGCTCTTTTCAGAGGCCAGCGCATCGATGCTGGGGCCGAGGACGCGGCACGGGCCGCACCATTCCGCCCAAAAGTCCACAAGGACGGGTCCTTGCGCCTTCAGCACTTCCTGTTCAAAGTCTTTATCGCTAACCTGTTGGGCTCCCATGGCTTACCTCAATATTACGGTGCAGCCGGGCCAGCAGGTTTGTTGCTGTCGGGCTTGCTGGGAGCAATATTGTTCTCGTTCGCAGCTTGTAAAGACTGGTCGACGAGTTTTTCGAGAGCTTCCTTGGGCAGGTTGCCGACCGCGCCGTAGAGCGCCTGGTTGTCTTTCATGGTGACCAGCGTCGGGATGGAACGGATGCCAAAAGCGGCCGAGAGGTTCGGGCTTTCGTCCACGTTCACTTTCACGACTTTCACTTTGTCCTTGTTGTCTTCGGCGAATTTCTCGAGCGTGGGGGCGAGCGCCTTGCAGGGGCCGCACCAGTCAGCGTAGAAATCGATCAGCACGAGCTTGTCGGATTTCAGCACTTCGGCTTCGAAATTCTTTTCATCGACGATGGTGATGAAGGGGGAGGTCATTTCTTCAGTTTCCTTTCAATGTGCGCTTTTCAAGTTACCGGTGCAGTCATGATGGTTTCCGACAATACGCGCCATAAAGACGCTTTCCCGAAAAGAATCACTCCAGCCCGTTTTCAGGGGCGATTGTTGTTTGAACCGATGGCTTTACCCTAAAGGACCGCGTCTGCAGGTCAAGAAATTTTGTGGAAATAAAAGAACGATTTTTGAAATATTATGATAAAGCGTCACCTTGTGCATCCCGAATTAGATTGACCATAATTTCCATATTATGATACCTTCGGGCAGTCTCTCCCGGCAGAACAACTTTGAGGAAACGCCTCATGCAAGAAGACAGGCTCGAAGGAAGATCGCTTTCTCTCTGCATCCGCGACATCATTGACGGAAAAGTCGCCGAGGAGAACGTGAGCCGCATCGTCACGAGCGCCCGCGCTCCGGACAAAGCTTCTTTTGAAGAACTGATCGCCGATTATGCCGAAAGCTACTGGGACGCAAACCCCGAAGAAGGCAAGGCCGTCGCGCGGCGCTTCTATGAGGCCGGAAAGATCGACCAGCCCCGTCTGCGCGGCGAACCCTATTCGAATATTTCTGATGGCTGCTGGAAGGTCATTGAATATGCAGCGACGGCTGAAACCCCCGTACTGGAAAACTGGGGCCGGGGCGGCATTCACGACACAAGTTTTATCCCGGCCTCCGACATCGCCGGAAAAATGAAGGCTGACCTTTTGTCGGCAATAGAAAACGGCGTTCCCAACCCGAAGACCATGCGCCCGCTGAAATTCAAGGGGCCGCGCTAACTCTCCTCTCCTTTGGGAGAGAAGATGGCGAACATTCAATTTAAAACGCCCTGTAGGCCCAAATCATTGATATTCCATCAGATCAAAGCTACAAAGGTTAGTGACGCCACTATCGTCAGATAGCAAAGGGAGATTCCGATGCTCAGGACCATTCTCGCCCTTCTTTTCATCCTCGCCGCCCCCGCCGCACAGGCCTGCGAATGCGTTTCGCCTGTTTCCCCCGCTAAATCTTATCAGCAGGCGAAGGCGGTTTTTACTGCGCATGTGGCGGAACTGAAGAAAAACGACCAAGGCAACGTCGACCGCGTCACCCTGAAAGTCGACAAAACATGGAAAGGCAGCCCCGGAGAAAGCCTTGTCCTCAAAGGGCCGCGCAGCATGTGCTCCTACTGGAATTACAAGGCGGATGAAAGCTACCTTGTCTATGCCGACGCCTCCTGGGACAAGACCAGGCCCGACGAACTCGAAATTTCCGGCTGCAGCCGCACGAAACTTCTGAAGGACGGCCAGATCGAGACGCAGTACCTCGACGCCGTGGCGGCGGAAAAGGATACGGCCGCGATCGACAAGTCGCTGCCCGGTCTGCTTGTCAGTGCGAAAGATCCGTTGATGCGCGCGGAGGCGGCGGACCTGCTGAGCCGGATAATGCGCGACAAGGCAAGCGCCGCGCCGCCAGAGACCGTCCCCGCGCTCATGAAGGCCACCGCGGATGCCGACAAGAGCGTCAGGATCAAAGCCGCACGGGCGCTGGCGAATTTCGATCTTGCCGGCAAGGCAGAGGTGAAAGAGGCGCTTTTTGTCCTGCTGAAGGAAGATGATCGCGACCTGCGCGACGCGGCCGCGGGCGGACTCATGTACGTGGGCAAGCGCGACCCGGCCGTTTTCCGCGCGCTGGTCGAGGCCCTGGAAAAAGCGCGGCAGGCGAAGGATGCGGACGCCAGGCGCCGCGGCGCGACGCTTGCCAATTTCGCGCGCGTCCTTGAAGAGGTGGCCGGCACGGAAGCCGAAAAGGCCGAGACTGCGGAATTGCTCGGCTCCATGGTCGACGAGGTGAGCGACCCCTACGACAAGGTGGGCGTGATCCAGAACCTCGGCTTCATGAAAGGACACGCGCGCAAGGCCGCGCCAAAGCTGCTGGCGGTGCTCAAAGAGGCCGAAAGCTACCACTTGAAGCAATACACCATCCGCGCGCTCGGCGACATCGGCGCGGTGGAAGCGCAGGCGCAAATCGAGCCCTATTTGAAAGATCAGGACTGCTATGTCGCGGGCAGCGTGCTCGAGGCCGTATACAAGATGAACCCGCAGGGTTTCCCCGCATTTTTCCGCGAGAAGGGCATTCCGGAAGTTAAATCCCGCTTCGACAAATGCGCCGCCGAATTCGTCTGGAGCCTGCAGACCGTGGGCAAGCCCGCCATCGAGATCGAGCCCTTCCTCGCCGAAAAGTATGCGTCGATGGACAAGAGCGACTGGAAGCGGGACACCTTGAAGGCGCTGCTGGACGCGCTGAGGTACAAGGAAAAGAAATAGCAGCTTCTTCCCCTCTCGCGAAGGAAGAAGAGAGTTATGGGCTTTCGCTTCGCGAAAGAAGAGTTTTTAAGGCAGATACTTCTCCAGCATCGCATCGGGGAGCGGCATAAGCACCGGGCCGTCTGTCCAGAGCAGGGCGCATTTCACGGCGCGGCCGGGGTAGATGTTCAGCATGACGGATTTGTAGGCGGCCATCTGCTTGAGGTAGGCGACCGACACGTCCTCCACCTTTTGCGGCGGCGGGCGGTTGGTTTTGTAGTCGACGACAAGAACTTCCTTTTCAGTCACCAGCAGCCTGTCCATCTGGCCGGAGAGGACCTGCGCGGTTTTTTTGTTCCCTGCAAGGCCGACGACGGGCACTTCCGCGCGTGAGAGCGAGCCAAAGATAGGCGCGAAGTCCGGGTGGCTCAGCACCGCCATGATTTCCTTCGCCAGCGATTTCTGCACATCCGGCTCCATCATCAGCGACGGGCGGGCGAGATAGGCGCGCAGGGCTTTTTCCCGCGCTGCATCCGGCAGCTGCGGCAGAATTTCGAGTATCTGGTGCACGACGATGCCGCGGCGGAAGCGGTAGTCTTCGTCTTCCGCGAGAGGGCCTTTCACCGCCGGTTCGTCTTCGCCCGCCTTTGACGGCGCAAGCGGCACGGAGGGCACGGGTTCGGCCGGCATGGTTTTGAAAACCCAGTCTTCCAGAGGCTTGCGCACGGCGTCCTGCACCGCGCGCAGGTCGATGGATTTTTCGGGCGGCGCTTCCTGCGCATAGGCGTGGCGCAACAGCGGCAGCACGGCTTCCGCCTCGTCCGTCACCGGCTGGCCATCCACAAAGAAGTCTTGCTTGCCTGCATCCTTCGGGAAGGCATTCGCCACAAGATAATGCCAGCAGTCGGCGGGCGGTTTTTTGCGGTTCTGGTAGCCGCAGATATATAGCCGGTCTTCCGCGCGCGTCAGCGCCACGTAAAGCAGGCGGCGGTATTCTTCTTCCTGCCCTTCGCGCGCGGCATCGCGCAGATTGGCGTAGATATCGGCGTCGAATTCCTCGCGCGGGGACCACAGCGGCACGCCGGCTTCCGCGCCTTCATTTTCAGGCGGCCAAATAAGACGAATACGGCCCTTGTTATGGTCATGCAGTTTTTTTGCCGTGTCTGGCAGAACGACGATCGGCGCCTGCAGGCCCTTGGCCGCATGCACGGTCATGATGCGCACCTGGTCGGCCTTGTGCTGTTCCTGCTCGCGCTTGATTTCGGCGTCGCCGCGCACAAACCAGTCGGTGAATTTCTGCAGGCTTGGCGTATGCGTCTGTTCGTAATGCAGGCTGGAATTCAGGAATTCGTCGAGCGCATCGTGGATGTCGGAGCCCAGCCGCCCGTAAAACGCGCGGCGGCCGCTGACCGTATCCGCGAAACAGGGTGTATTCAGCGCCTCGGCGAAAAACTCGTACGGCGTCGCCTCCCCCGCTTTATCAATCCATGCATAAAGATATTTCGCGATATCGGGCCGCAGGTGCTGCACCGAGCCCCAGACGGAGCCCTGACGGCCATGGCAAATACGGTAAAGCTCTTCCTCATCAATCCCGATCAGCGGCGATTTCAGAAGCGTCGCCAGCGTCAGGTCGTCGCGCGGCAGCAGCGCGAATTGCGCCAGCGCCAGCAGGTCCATAACCGCGATTTCCTCGGTCAGCGTCATGCGGTCGATGCCGGCCACCGGCACGTCCTGCTCTTTGAGCGCGCGCATCAGCATTTCGACCAGCGCGCCGCGCGACTGGACGAGGATCAGCACATCGCCCGCGCGGATCGGCCTGCCCTTGGAGGCGAGCATTTCGCCTGAGGCAAGCCAGCCCTTCACCGTCTGCGCCACCTTCCGCGCAAGGCGGCTGGCAGCATTGTCGCCGGGTTCGATTTCGACGGGCAGCTTCCAGGCATCGCTCGCTTCCTTTTGCTGGCTGCGGATCAGCGGCCATATCTCTACAAGTCCCGCCTGCCCCACGCGCGAGGGCATATGGCGGATGCCGCGCGCGACATCGGCGACGACGCCGCGACGCACCGCCTCCTCGTTGAAGACCGCATCGACAACTTCGAGCACAGCGCGGGTGGAGCGGAAGGAATGCTCCAGTAGAATCTCCCAACCCTCCTGCACGTCTTTCACTTTGCCGCCGAAGAAGCCCTGCATGCGCGAGAATTCGGCCGGGTCCGCACCCTGGAAGCTGAAAATCGACTGCTTTTCATCGCCGACAACGAACAGCGTGCGCAGCGTCTCGCCGCGCGTGCCGTAGCCCGCGAAAAACTCGTCCGACAGCGCGCGGATCACGCGCCATTGGTAAGGGCTGGTATCCTGCGCCTCATCCACCAGGATATGGTCGATACCTTCATCCAGCTTGAAGAGTACCCAGGCGACCATGTTTTCCTCAGCCAGCAGGTCGCAGGCCTTGATAATCAGGTCGTCGAAATCCAGCTTGTCGGTCTGGCGCTTGTAGCGCGTATAGCGCCCCACCATGTCGGAGGCGACGGTCAGCAGCGAAGCGTTCAGCTGCGCCAGCCGCACGGAGCGCAGGCGATTGGCGATATCCAGCAGGCGCTCCGCCTCGCGCTGCATGACGTCGACGATATCGGGATAATGTTTCTGCGCCTCTTTGGTCGCCAGCCGCTTGGCGATCTCGCCCTTCTGCGTAAAGAAAGCGCCGCGGTAAAGGCCGTAGAGAGCAGCGCGTTTTTCTTTCTGCTCCAGCCAGTGCTGCATGCAGGCGGCGGATTCCTTGTCGTTCTTGGTCCCGTTCAGAAGCGCGGCAAGCGCCTGCTTCAGGTTCGCCTCATCTTCGGCGGAGAGTTTCGCCACGCCCTGCAGCACTTTTTCCTCGGTGTCCACCGGGTCGAGGCCGAGATGCCGGTAGACCTCGGCAATCGTATTCGCGGCCGTGCCTTCGGCATCGCCGTGGTTTTCGAGGATGCGGGCGAGCTGGCTGCGTTTGGAGATGATTTTCGACATCAGGTCCGACATGGCGGAGGGGTCGAGGTGCAGCACCAGCTGGCTGAAGGACTGCGCGAGGACGCTGTGCGGATCCTGCTTTGCGCTGACGATAATCTGGTCGCGGCAGCGGTTCATATACTCGATGGCGTTCATCTCGTCCATCAGCTCGAAATGCGGCGGCAGGCCGGCCTCGACCGGGAAGCGCTTCAGCACCGACTGGCAGAAGGAATGGATGGTCATTATTTTCAAGCCTCCCGGCGTATCCAGCACGCGCGCAAAGAGCCGCCTCGCGGCGCGTTCCGTCTCCGCCGAGGGCTTTTCTCCGGTCAGTTCCGTCAATTCGTCCTTCAGCTTCATGTCGTCCATGACCGCCCATGCGCCAAGCTTCTTGTAAATGCGGTTCGACATTTCGGCGGCAGCGGTCTTGGTGAAGGTCAGGCACAAAATACGCTGCGGCAGCGTTGCGCTTTCTTCGGACAGTCCTTTGCGCGGCAACATCAGGCGCAGTACGCGGTCGATAAGGACTTTCGTCTTGCCCGTACCGGCGGAAGCGCCGACCCAGACGCTCTTGAGCGGATCCGCGGCCTGTGACTGGCGGCCGCTGGCCTGTTTGATGGCGATGAGCGTGGAGGCTGTCATGCGGCACCCCCGGAAAGTACCCTCACCCTAGCCCTCTCCCTCTGGGAGAGGAGACTGACGATGTGCTTCGCATGACATAAAAATTTAATATTTTCTTTTGCGCAGCAAAAGACTTTAGTCCCCTCTCCTTTGGGAGAGGGTGGGGTGAGGGTACTATCAAAATTAGTAACCATCACGCCGCCTCCTCTTCCTCACCGGCGATGCCCCATTCCTTGACGCGGGCGAGGTGTTCGTAGTCGGAGAATTTCGGCTTCGCATCGGCGCGCGGCTGGCTGAGGTAAGGCGTACCCGGGTTGTCGAAATGATCGACGAGGGATTTGAGGCCGGTTTCCGCCGCCTTGATCACCTGTGCAAGGTCGGAGTCTTTCGACAGCACCGATTTTCTTTCGACGGGCTTCTGCCCGCTGCCCGTCACGCGCCAGTAGACCAGCTCGGTCACCTTGCCGGAGGCGATTTTTTCAAACGCGCCTTTTTCCAGCATCAGCGCTTCCAATGGCAATTGAGGTGAGAGCCCCTGCTGCACATCGCCCGTCTTTGGCACCACGCCGGATTTATAGTCGATGATCGCGTATTCATCGCCCGAAAATTTGTCGATGCGGTCGGCCTTTCCGGTCAGGAAAAACGGCCCTTCCTTCGCCTCGAACTGCCACTCGCCTGATACTTCGGTCAGGTAGGGCTTGGCCTGCTCGCGCCATTCGCGCTCCTGCAACACAAATTGCTCGGCGATTTTCTCGAAGCGCGGCCACCAGAAGGCCTCGACCTCTTCGGGGATGCGGCCCTCTTTAAGCGCCACGCGCCCGTAATCGAGCAGCTTTTCCGTCGCATCCGGCGGCAGCCGGTCTGGGAAAGACTGAATGAATTTTTCGAGCGCCGCATGGATGAAGGTGCCGCGCTCTGCACCGCCCGGATCGGCGTCGATGTCCTCAAGGCAGCGCAGGTTCAGCACATATTGCGCGTAAATCTGGTAGGGGTCGCGCATCCAGCTTTCGATGCGCGTAACCGACAGTTTCCTTGGTCTTGCGGCGACCGGCGGCGCGGGCGCAGGACGCGACACCGGTTTCACGACGGCAGGCGTATCCGTATCTTTCACCCACTGGCGATAGATGAGGGATTTTCTTTCCTGCAGGTCGATGCCGACGGCCTGCAAAACCGTTTCGAGCCGCAGCAGCCAGCGGGCCGGAACGGTCGGCGTGCCGTCCACCTTGCGCGCACGAGTCAGCACGACTTCCGGCGCCGTCGCCGCCTGCACGAAGTCATGCGCGGCGATGGCGATGCTGCGCTCCGGCGCGGGCAGGCCGAATTTCTTGCGCATCGGGCGCGACATCCAGGGGTCGTGCGCGGGCAATGCGGGCCAGGTGCCTTCGTTCAACCCGCCCAGAATAACAAGGTCGGCGCTGTAAAGCCGCGCCTCGATCTGGCCGAGGATGGAAAGGCGCGGATGCGCGCCATAATGCGGGCGCACGGTGACGGATTTCAGCAGGTTATTCATCAGCGAAACGTAATT
>SCTB01000187.1 GCA_004297545.1 Alphaproteobacteria bacterium | reverse complement strand
TGGCCGGCGCCTCGGCGACATCAGCCTCTGCGCCTACAAGGCGAGGGGAAGCCGGATGGAGAACCTGTCGTGGCTGGTCTGGGAGCATGCGGATTTCAAGAACTGGCTGACGCGGTATGACCTGCCGGAGCGTCCGGCGCAGCTCATCAGCGGTTCTCCGCTCATTCATCTTGAGCTTATCAAGCAGGCGAGTTTCGCCGCCATCCTGCCGTGTTTCCTCGGCGACGGCGACCCGGCCGTGGAGCGTATCGCGGGCTGCGCGGAATTCACGGGCTTCGAAGCCTGGGTTCTCACGCATGAGGACATGAAGAACACAAAACGCATCACCACCATCATGAAATACCTTGGCGATATTTTCGACGAGGTAAAAACCGGCCGGCGGTCCCGCTGCGCGGCCTGATGCCGCATATTTGCCGCGCGGTTTTGCAAAAACACCGGTGGCAAGGCCGCCGTCTTGCCGCCATAGTGGATATACGCCGTTTTTGCCGGGATTCTCCCGATAAAATGGCGCAGGGGTTAAGGTTAATCCCGTCTCAGGCTACACATCCCAAACTTAAACGCCCCCGATAATCTCCTTTTCGGGGGCGTTTTTTCTGTGCGGGAAGGTATAAATAAAGCGCCGGCTACTTCTTCGGATATTGCTGCGGCATGGTGATGACAAGGGGCAGGTTGTGGGCGGAAGCCGGTTCAATCTTGTTGACGGCGGTCGCGACATATTCGCTTTCCTGCAGGCAGGACCAGAGCCATTTCGCCTGGCGGTATTTCAGCTCGACGCGCTCGCCCTTGTTCTTTTCATCCTCAATTTTCGGCAGCAGTTTTTCGTCCATCACCGTGAACTGGAAGGAGGCCGTGACGCCCTGGCCGTCGTTGAGGCCGATGCCGTCCATCATCATTTCCCCCTCCCAGGTCTTGCACAACCCGCCCTTTTTGGACAGCTTGAAGATCGTGCCCGTGCGGGAGCCTTCGGCGTAGTTATAGGCCATGTTATAGGTGTAATCGGCGCCGACGACGAGCGTGAGGCCGGCAGCCGCCAGCGTAAAGGCGGCGGCGAGTTTTTTAAACGATGCCATTTTTTTCTCCTGATGTATTGGCGGTTGCGCGGGTATTTTCCATTCCCCCGAGGTATTGTCGTAATCGACAGGCTGCGCCTTGTCATGCGGCATTTCTGCAGAAACGGCGTGCAGTCCTGCAGGCGCCGTCAGCGACGCAGGCGAAATTTCGGCGCGCGCTGCTTCAGGATGGCAAGGTCCCGTTCCAGTTTTTCCGCGGCGGGATTGCGGTGCTGGCCTTCGGGCGGAGGTTGCGCGGGCGCGGCGGCTGCATCCTGCCCCTGCGCCGTCTTGAGCATGTCGATTATTTCTGCATGGCCGTTGCGCATCGCCCAGTCGAGCGCGCTGTTGTCGTTGCGGTTCTTCACCTCCGTCCGCGCGCCTTTCTCTATCAGCGCTTTGGCGATATCCGCATGTCCGTGCATCGCGGACCAGATGAGGGGCGTGTCGCCGAAAATATTCTTCTCCTCAAGGCTCGCGCCGCCCCGGATAAGGCCGAGCGCACGCGCGGTGTTGCATTCCCCCGGCGGCTTCCTGGTTTCTTCCAGCAACTGCCGCCCCATCAGCGCGAAGATCGCATTATTTCTTTCGTCCGGCATGGGTATTCCTTTCATCAGGCGGGGGGCGGCGGAAGTTTGCCCGACAATCTTGGCGGTTTCGTTTTGGTGATCAGGCAGTCGTCTTTTTCCAGCTCGTCAATCCTGCGGACCAGAAGGTTGAAGCCTTTGGCCAGCGCGTCCTGGCTTTTCTGCGTCATTTCTGCAAGCTGCTGCGTTTCTGCCAGCCGGTTCTGCAGGTTTTCCATTTCGCTGCGCGCGGCGGCATTGTTTTCCCGCAGGCGGCGCTGCAGGTGTGCGATGATTTCTTCGGTCCCGAGCCGCCGGCCTTCCACCCACCACTCCTTTTCGCCGAAGGAGCCCTCGATCGCGGGGCCGTCGTCGCGATGGCGCTGACCGTTGCGCCACCATTCCTCGATGCCGCCGGGGCGCTGGACCGCGGGCGCGCCGTCGTTATGGCGCTGGCCGTGGCGGAACCATGCCTTGTAGCCGTGCGCGTAATCGACGGCAGGGCCGTCGTCGCGGTGGAGGAGGCCGTTCAGGTACCATTCATTCTTTCCGTCCGCGGGCTCCAGCGCCGGTCCGTCCTCGCGATGCAGCAGCCCGTTGCGCCGCCATTCCTTCGATCCGTCAGGTCGCAGCACGGCGGGGCCATCCTCGCGGTGCAATTTTCCGCCGGAGATCCATT
>SCTB01000186.1 GCA_004297545.1 Alphaproteobacteria bacterium | reverse complement strand
TTTCGCTCCGCACGTCATAGCCGTGATGCGCCGTGCTGCTGGGGCCCTTGTCCTCATGTTTCGAATGGGCATCTCCGATTTTAATGTCCGCGATGCGCTCGATGCCCTTGGGCGTTTTCCGGTAGATATGGGCCTTTTCCCGGTCCGCCACCACGAACCAGAGCCGCGGGAATTCGACGCCGTTATGCAGGCGCGGCTCCTTGTCAAAAGCATGGAGTCCTTTTTCCGCCAAGATGCCTGAAACCTTCATGATGATTTACCCTTTTACTGTTTCCCGATAAAAAAATTCGTCCGATTATCACACATTTATATAGCGGCTTAAAGCGGGATTGAGGCTAGCCTGGCGGTTTTGGAGGCTTGAGAGTATCTGGATAATCCTTGTCCAGCGTTTCCTCTCCACGGCGGCAGAGTTCGCGTGCATAATCCGTCCAGACGCCCTGGCCCCAGTAGCGGAAGCAGCTGGTTTCGGCCGTGAGCAGCTGGAACAGCGCCCGGCGGTAGCTGTCTTCGTCCGTGGGTGCGTTTTTCTCCAGCACAGCGCGGTTGAAATGCTCGCTGAGTTTTTCCATGGGCTTCAGCACATTGTCATAGCCCTGCACCCAGGAAATATTGTTCGTCCAGCTGCCGCCTTCCATATTGAAATTGCGCACGTCTTTCTTGCAGGTCTCGATGACCTCGGCCAGTTTTTCGGGCCCGTCGCCGGGCGTCATGCGCTTCCAGATTTCCGCCTGTTTGGCGGGCTGTACGGCCGGGAAATCTTTTTCGGTGATGCCCATGGCGGCAAGGTGTTCAAGATATTCGGTCACGTTCATCATCGGCGTTCTGGTGCCGGAACATTCGCGAACGGCTTCTTTGTACTTGGGCGGGAATTCGTTCATCATCACGCCGCCGTTCTCGCCGTCGGCAATCTGCGTCACCAGCGGCGGCACGGTTTTGCCCGCGAGCGTGACAGGCTTGAGCGTCTTGGCCTCGTAATAGGGCTGCATCTGTCCCACAAGCTTGGTGTCGGAGCCTTGAGTCTTCACGATGGCGGTGATCTCCACCGTCTCGCCCTTCGAATTCGTGCAGACAAGGCGCTGCGGCAGGTGCGGCTGGTCCGGGCGCTGCCTCGTCGTGGGGTTCTCGATGGTGTCGTGCTGCACGAGCACCCACTGATAGCCGCAGTCTTTCAGCGTCTTGACGAATTCATAGGCAACGTCGGGGTTGTTGGGCAGCGCCATTTCAGACGGCGAAAATCCGCGCACGCGCTCCAGCGCCTCCGTTCCGAAGATGGCGGCGAAATTATGCTGCCAGGCTTTCACATGCAGCTTGAAATCCTGCACCGGCGTCGAGGGCGCCACGGCATGGCCCCAGGGGCAGCCGAGCCATTCGACGGAATCGCGGTAGGCGGGGTCGCAGGTGATTTTCTTCAGCGCGTCGATCACGTCGTCGCGCCCCATCTGCTGCAGCCCGTAGAGCAGCGTGCCGGAATATTCCAGCATCACCTTCGGCTGCTTGCCTTCTTTCAACAGTTCCGGGATAAAATCGCCGAGGCGCTTGTAGCATTCGGCGAAGACCGGCGCGTTGTGGTTGTCGCCGGCGCCCTGATGGTCCATCATATCTTTCAGGTTGCTGATAATCGTGGCCGATTTCATGTCCGCGCCGCCCGCCGGTATCAGCGGCTGATGCATGTGCAGCGCGATGGCGAAGACGGCATTCGCCGGCCCGAAATCCGCGCCGGTCTTTCTGAACACGGGCGTCAGCGCCGCGTCCTTGATCGTCTTCTCGATAAGTTTTTCGTGGCCCGCGATATTCGGCAGGCCGTCGTCGCAAATGGGACGCAGCGGCTTGGTCATGGTCAGTCACACCCTTTTGATTAAAAAACGAAAATGAATAATTGGCCCGGACAGGGTGCTATAACTGGTTGCCGATTACAACTCCACTCAGGAAAGCCAGGACGCCTTTTGACGTTTGCCCACAGGGCAGGGGTGCCGGAATGCCGCAATATTATGATATTGTTCGGTTATCTGCCTTTGGAACCATCGCCCGCAGGATAGGCCCGCGCGCTGCCATAATCCAGAATCTTCTTGATTTTTGAGCGGTTTCCGTTATTTATAGCCAGTCCTGAAAGTAGCACCCCTGGAGGCTCAGCAGGAAACTACAACCAACCAAAAGGAAGATTACGATGTCCAAGAACAAAACAGCGCTCGCGGCAGAAGCACGCGCGAAGGCCGGTAAGGGGGCCGCCCGTGCAGTACGCCGTACTGGTAAAGTACCAGCAGTCGTCTATGGCGACAAAAAAGAACCCCTTATGATTTCAGTCAACGACAAAGAACTGCGCATGGCGATGGGCAAAAAAGGCTTTTTTACCCGCCTCTGCGACCTCTCTGTCGATGGCAAGACGCACCTCGTCCTGCCACGCGACGTGCAGGTGGACCCGGTTTATGACCGTCCCGAGCACGCCGATTTCATGCGCGTCTCCGACAAGACCATCATCCGCGTCGAAGTTCCCGTGCGCGTCATCAACGAAAAAGCCAGCCCCGGCATTGTCAAGGGCGGCGTGTTGAACCTCGTGCGACACGAAGTCGAAGTCTATTGCAAGGCGACCGACATTCCCGACGAATTCACGGCGGACCTGACCGGTCTTGATGTCGGTCGTACGATGCACATCAACGACCTGAAGCTGCCCCCCGGCGTTAAACCCGCCATTCAGGGCAACTTCACCGTCATCACCATCGTCGCTCCCTCGGCGCTCAAGTCCGACGAGGAAACGGCAGCAACCGCGGCGGCGACGCCTGCGGAAGGCGCTGCTCCGGCGGAAGGTGCGGCGGCTGCGGCTCCGGGCGCTGCGGCGGCTCCGGGTGCGGCTCCTGCGAAGGGCGCGGCTCCGGGTGCGGCTCCTGCGAAAGGTGCAGCTCCGGGTGCGGCTCCGGCCAAGGGTGCAGCTCCGGCCAAGGGCGCGGCTCCTGCAGCGGCTCCCGCCAAAGGCGGCAAGAAGTAATAACCCCCTTTAGAGGCGGTATCATATGCGGCTTTTTGTCGGATTGGGTAACCCCGGACCGAAGCATGCGATGAATCGCCACAACCTGGGTTTTATGGCGCTTGATTTCATACACAAGCGCCATAACTTCCCGGCGTGGTCGCAGAAGTTCCAGGGGCTGATTTCAGACGGGATGATGGACGGTGAGAAAATCATCCTGCTGAAGCCTCAGACCTTCATGAACGTCTCCGGCCAGTCGGTCTATCCCGCGTCGTTCTTCTACAAGCTCAAGCCCGAGGACATCGTGGTGTTCCACGACGAGCTTGACCTTGCGCCCGGCAAGGTGCGCGTGAAGAAGGGCGGGGGCAACGCCGGGCATAACGGCCTGAAGTCCATTGAGCAGAACCTCGGCGCGGAATACTGGCGCGTGCGCCTCGGCATCGGCCGCCCGCCGCCGGAAGACGTGACCAACTACGTGCTGGGCGATTTCTTCAAGTCGGAGGAAGAGTGGCTGGTGCCCCTTCTGGCAGGTACGGCGGAATACGCGCCGCTGCTGGCCAAGGGCGACGTCGACGGCTACATGAGCAAGATCGCAGCGCAAATGCCGAAGTCGGTCGAGGCGGCGACAATCAACTAGGAAAGAATAAAATGGGTTTCAACTGCGGTATCGTCGGCCTTCCCAATGTGGGGAAATCGACACTGTTCAACGCGCTGACCGCCACGGCGGCCGCGCAGGCGGCGAATTATCCGTTCTGCACCATCGAGCCCAACGTGGGGCGCGTGGCCGTGCCGGACAGCCGTCTCAACGACCTCGCCCGCATCGGCAAGTCGCAGACCACCATACCCACGCAACTGGAATTCGTCGATATCGCCGGTCTCGTGCGCGGCGCGTCGAAAGGCGAGGGCCTCGGCAACCAGTTCCTGGCGAACATCCGCGAAACCGACGCCATAATTCACGTGCTGCGCTGCTTCGAGGACGAGAACATCACCCACGTCGAGCAGGGCATCGACCCCATCCGCGACAAGGAAATCATCGACACCGAACTCATGATCGCCGACCTCGAAAACCTCGAGAAGCGCATCGAGCCCATCCGCAAGAAAGCCAAGGGCGGCGACAAGGAAGCCATCATGCAGCAGGGCGTCATGGAAAAATGCCTTGATGTGCTCAAAGAGGGCAAGCCCGCGCGCGTCATCAAGACCAATACCGAAGACGAAGAGAAATATTTCAAGCAGCTCCAGCTGCTGACTTCCAAGCCGGTCCTCTACGTCTGCAACGTGCTGGAGAAGGACGCCGAGAACGGTAACGCCCTGACCGAAAAAGTGGCCGCGATGGCGAAAGCCGAGAACGCGCAGCATGTCGTCATCTGCGCCGCTATCGAAGCGGAAATCGCGCAGCTCTCCACCGAAGACGAGAAAAAGGAATTCCTGTCCTCTATCGGCCTGTCGGAGCCCGGCCTGAACCGCGTCATCCGCGCGGGTTACAAGCTGCTGGACCTCATCACCTTCTTCACCGTGGGCCCGAAAGAGGCGCGCGCCTGGACCGTGCGCCGCAACGCGCGCGCCCCGCAGGCCGCCGGCGTCATTCATACTGATTTCGAGCGCGGCTTTATCCGCGCCGAGACCATCGACTTCAACGACTTCATCACGCTGGGCGGCGAAGTCCCCGCCAAGGAAGCCGGCAAGATGCGCCAGGAAGGCAAGGAATACGTCGTGAAGGACGGCGATATCATGCTGTTCAGGTTTAATGTGTAAAAAGTATTGGAATTATTTGTGACGATAACCAAGAGAGAGATCGTCAGTTTTATAATTGGAGCTTGGATTGCAGCAGCAACAGTTACCATTTCTTACAATCATCTTATAGAGCCCGAGACAAAGGTAGTGTATATAGAGCCTCCTAAGTGTTCATTTGAAGATGTGATACCTTTCTTCGGCGAAACAAGAGATAGGATTGAAGTTGACTTGATTCGTAATTGCCAAGCACAGATTACGAAGGAGGTAGCAGATATACCTAAGGAAGGGCAGAGTACTGTTACCTATGTTATGCCCTACTCTTTACGCAAAGGATATTGTGGGCGTAGTTGGATCGAAATTGAAGCAATATATGAGAATGGCAAGCAAGTCGCGCCGATAAAACATCGGATCGCAATCGGGCCCTGCAAGTAATTCCGTACGCGGGCAAGATGCGCCACGAAGGCAAGGAATACGTCGTGAAGGATGGGGATATTATGCTGTTCAGGTTTAATGTCTAGGCCTTGAAACCTGCTCACCTCTGCTGTTAATGCACGGTAATCCGGGCGTTTTCCCGCGCGTGGAAAGTACAGGTATCTATTGCGCCCGATGCGTGCTATACAATAAGTCATTGAATTTATATATTTTTTAAATGCGGGAAATCCTGCAGAAGTGGGATATCTAAATACCGCATGTCAAAAAAGAAAAACACCCTGCTGGTCGTTGACGCCGAGCCGCAGACCCGCAAGATGCTGGACATCGTGCTCGACGCGGCGGAATTCACGGTGGAGGAATGCCTGACCGGCAAGGAAGCGACGCGGCTTAGCGTCTCCCTCAAGCCCGACCTTATCCTGCTCGACCTCAACCTGCCCGATATGAACGGCAACGATGTCATCACATCGGTCCGCAGCTGGTCCAGCGTGCCGATCATCGTGCTGACGGCGCGCTCCACCAGCCAGGATGCCGTGACCGCCCTTAACCTCGGCGCTGATGATTACGTGACAAAGCCCTTCAATATGAGCGTGCTCGAGGCGCGTATCAACGCCAACCTCCGCCAGTCGGCGATACGCGAAGTGGGGGAGCCGGATCTGACCAACGGCCCCTTGCGCATGGACCTTGTCCGCCACCAGGTCTATATGGACGGAAAGCTTATCGCCTTTACGCCCAAGGAATACGACCTGCTGCGCTATTTCCTGGTCCATTGCGGCAAGATGCTGACGCACAAGGAGCTGCTGAAGGAAGTCTGGGGCAACGCGCATGGGGAAGATACGCAGTACCTGCGCGTTTTCATCGGCCAGATACGGGAAAAAATCGAGGTCACGGCCTCGATACCCCTCATGATCACGACAGAACAGGGCATCGGATACCGCATGGAGTTCATGGATCCCCCCAAACTGCGGCGGCAAGGCGACGGCCAGGCCTGACGCCTAGTTTTTGGTGTGATTGACGGACGGAAGCATAACCGGGATAAGATCCGGATGGCATACCAGGCTCAGTTTACTGAATGAATCCTGCTCGGGGACGGGCAGGGTGATATCACCCAGCGAGACCACGCCGACGAGGTGCTTCTGCCCGTCCAGGACGACGAGGCGGCGCACCTTGTTCAGGTACATATTTCTGGCGACAGCGTCGGCCTCATCGGTATCGCAGCAGTACAGGATTTCAGACGACATGACCTGATCGGCGGTCATGCCGGCCGGGTGCGGAAGCTCCGCTGCCGCCCGGATGGCGATGTCGCGGTCGGTGATCATGCCGACCAGCCGGTCGTTGTCCGCCACCAGAACGCAGCCGCAGTCGCGCTTTCGCATTCTCTTCGCGACTTCCTGCAGCAGGGCGCCGGGAGATACCACCTGGACGTCGCGGCTCATCAGTTCCCTGATCTTCATTGTACGTACTCCGTCAAAACTTCCATCTTTTCAGTTTGCTACTGACCCACATCAGGGAAATATGTCGAACCCCGCCGGGATTGTTCTATTCTCATAAGGATTGCGTCTCGCGCCGGAAATGAAAAAGCATCGCGACGGGTTCGCCGCCGCGATGCTTTAAACAGATCGTGGAGGCTTACGCAGCTTTTTCAGCGGTACAGCCGCCGGCAGTCTTGATTTCGCTCAGGCGCTTCTGCGCGTCTTCGCGGCTGACGCTATGCTTTTCCTTGATTTTGGCGAAAAACTGGTCGGGCTGGCTCTCCAGAAGCTTGACGTCTTCATCGGACAGCTTGTTCCATGTCTTTTTGATTTCGGCGCTCAGCATTTCCGCTTTTTTCTGCGCGTTTGCATTGTCCTGGGCTGTGCCTGACGTGCAGGCGGCTTCGGCGGGGGTGACAGAGATAGGGGGTGATTTCTGGGCTTCGTTTGACATTTTTGGATTCCTTAAAAGGGTTTGCACCGCTCTTGGGCGGCGTAGGAAGAACATGGCAGCAGAGGGATAAGGATGCCATGCGGGAGACCGGCTCTGGCATAAGGAAGATATAAGCGTACCGGAATTCCGGCGCCGGCGCCCTGCTGCTTTAGCGTTTCATCTCCTGAACGGCTTCGTGCAGGCTGTCGCCAACCGTATGATGACGCACGTTAATTCCTGTCGCGAGAATAACGACGATAACGACGAGGAGCGTGGCAACGACGCCCATCAGTACCTTTGGGTCTGGCATGGAATTTTCCTTCTGTTCTGTGTTCATTAATCATGACGGCGCGAACGGTCATAGACATATCCGGCCCCGGCGCCTACGGCGGCGCCAACTGCCGCTCCGCAGGTAACGCAGCCGCCTGTCATGACCGTGCCGACAGCGCCCACGCCTGCGCCCACGCCCGCGCCGGAGAGCGTACGCTGCTGGGTCGTGCTCATGCCTGAGCATGCTGCGAGTGACAGAACGCAGGCGAATGCGAGCGATCTGGTAAGAAACGAAGATGCGGGTTTCATGGTGTATTTCCTTTGTTGTTGCGGGCGCCGGTCATGGTGAAACGGTTGATTCTGGTGCCTGACTGCTGGCGCCCTATGATTTAGTGTGACATCTGCCGGATAAGGGTTCGATACGGGATAAGGGTGAGGGTATAAGGGTGATGTAAGGGAGGGAACGTCGCCGCCGCGGATGGGAGCTTGCGCCTTCCTTATGCGGCAGGGCAGATGCCACGCTGCATCCTTATCCAGCGTCTGCCATGCTTGATATACCCCCTTTCTGAGCGCTGCACATTTTTGGAAGAAAGAAACCAAAAAGCATTAAATGAGGAACTCTATTTCCAGCTGACAGTAGGCTATATGGTCCACTTTCGGAATTTCAAGAAGCCTATCGCCAACTGATCAACTTCCGCTGAAAGCCGCCCGGCAATGATGCCGGATGGATTCCCCTGGAAAGACGTTTAACTCTTTGGGAGAAAAATCATGCTTCATTGGGCAATCACATTCCTGCTTATCGCCTTGGCAGCGGCAATCCTCGGTTTTGGCGGCATTGCTGCCTTGTCGGTGGAGGCGGCGCGCATCCTGTTTGGCGTATTCATCATTCTGTTCCTCATAACAGCGGTGATGCACGTCCTGCGGGGCAAGGCGCCACCCCTGTAAAGTTGGAACATTTCGTAAAATAAAATTCCCCCCTTGATTATGCAACCAAACGGGCGTACTGAATCCTTCAGTTCATTTGTATTTTGAAGGGGCAGGCCTTGAGCCGCGACAGCGGAGGGGCTGCATTTACGCATGGCGCGTCCCAACCAGTCATCGATCGTGCCGGATTGCTATCTTGTGATGGCAAAGCGCAGGCGCGTGAAGGACGATCTCTCCGGCGAATTCAACGTCACCGAGGCCACGAAGAAAATGGTCGAGGATATCCGCAAGCTCGCGCGCAAGCATGGCGAGACGATTTCCATCCAGACCAAGAATACGCTGGGCATGGGCGTCGCGAAACTCAAATGCGACCGGCATTTCGCGAACCTCGTGAAGAAACTCTCCTCCGTCGCTGCGGTGGAGCAGGAGCGGATGGTCTACCCGCCCAACAAGAATCCGAAGTTCAACGTATGATTTCGGTGGATAGCTTTCGCCGTTATTATATAGCCACCCCGGCGCAGGCCGGGGTCAAGAATGGTCCAGTACAAAATGGCGGCTGCCATTTTGAAACGGTTTCGGCCATTTCTTGCGGACAGATGCTTGACCCCGGCCTGCGCCGGGGTAGCGAAGAGGACGTATGAGCGGCGACCGCATCAAATCCTACAAAGAATTCTGGCCCTATTATTTACGGGAGCACAGCAAATCCGCGACGCGCAATGTGCATCTGGCCGGGACGGCGGGGGCTTTGGCGCTGACCGGTCTTGGCATTGCGACGGGGCAGCTGTGGCTGCCGCTCGCGGGCCTCGGCGTCGGTTATGGTTCCGCCTGGACGGCGCATGCGTTTATCGAGAAGAACAAACCCGCGACCTTCAAATATCCGCTCTGGTCGCTGGTAAGCGATTTCAAGATGCTCGGCCATTGGATGACGGGCACGCTGCACAAGGAAGTTGGAAAACATATCGGCCCGCAAGAAGCTGAACCGCGGCGCATACCTGCAGCATCCGCGCCCGGCAAATCATTCATGCAGCGCTTCAAAGACCTGAAGCAGCAATTCACCGACGCGATATCCTTCAAAAAGAAGGCGCCGGAAGCAAAACCCACGCCACAACCCAAACCCCAAGGGCCGAAACCATGAGCGAAGAAGCAGTCGTCACCAAAGATTCAAACGGCAACGTACTGAACGAAGGGGATTCCGTATCCCTCATCAAGGACCTGCCCGTGAAGGGAACGACGATCACGCTAAAGCGCGGCACCGTCATCAAGAACATCCGGCTGACCGGCGACCCCGAGCATATCGAATGCCGCGTCGAGAAAATCAAAGGCCTGGTGCTGAAGACCTGCTTCCTGAAAAAGGCGTAATGCCAGCCGGGCAGAAAAACTGGCGCACGGCCGCCTATCGCGTCGAGACGAATGGGCAGGAGCATGTCATGTTCTGGGTCATGCACCAATCCGGCCTCGATCCCGAAAAGTCTTTCGTGACGGAGTATGATTTGTATAAAGGCGGCTCGACGTCTAAACCTGTCGCCGACCATATGTCGCATGATTACGCGTTTAGGCTTGTCGCCGAACTCGACCGGCAGGCGGCAGAGAAATTCCCCTGCGCGGGCGACGAGGCTTTCTCGCACCCGTCCGTCAACTGGCATCGGGAAGACATGGCGCCCTGGCAGGAAAATCCGGCGTATCAGCAAGGCATCAAGGACGAAGCCCTGCGGCGGCTGAAAGCCAGAAAGCCGCCCGGTTTCGGGTTGAAATAGGGCCTGCAAACGCCTGATTTATACGTAATATTCAAGTTGACAACTGCCCTAAAACCCTTATATTTCCCCCATTCCCGGGAATGCGGGTGGCGGCCATGTGCCGCAACCCCGTCGCCTCCATGAGGGAGGGCCGAACTACCGGGACAATTTAAAAAGTGAGTAAAAACAATGGCTAAACGTCCACAAGTCAAGCATAAGATTGACCGCCGTCTTGGCGTCAACCTCTGGGGCCGCCCCAAGTCTCCGTTCAACAAGCGCGAATACGGTCCCGGCCAGCACGGCCAGAACCGCAAAAAGCCCACCGACTACGGTGTCCAGCTTCATGCAAAACAGAAGCTGCGCGGCTATTACGCGAACATCGGCGAGCGCCAGTTCTACCGCTATTACGAAGAAGCGCGCCGCCGCAAGGGTGACACCGGCCACAACATGGTCGAGCTGCTCGAGCGCCGCCTGGATGCCGCTATCTACCGCATGAAATTCGTGCCCACCATTTTCGCCGCACGCCAGTTCGTTAACCATGGCCACGTGAAAGTGAACGGCAAGCGCGTGAATATCGCGTCCTTTTCCTTAAGCGACGGCGACACCATCGAAATCAAGGAAAAATCCCGCTCTCTCGCCCTGTACATCCAGGCGACCGAAGCGCCTGACCGCGAAGTCCCGGGCTATGTCGAAGTCGACCACAAGGCCGGCACCGGCAAGTTCGTGCGCGGCCCCAAGCTGGAAGAGGTTCCGTACCCCGTCCAGATGGAGCCGAACCTGATCGTCGAATTCTATTCGCGTTAAGAGAAAATTCTTTCAAAAAAAGCCGCTTCCTCCGGGAGGCGGTTTTTTTATGCCTATTGACTTGATGTCATAAGTCCTTAACATGCCCGGCAACCAACGGAGCATGCATATGTTTTTTAAAAAGCGCCGCGACGCCAAAAAGGCGGCTGTGGAAGAGGCCCGTCAGGTCGTGCTGAAGGATCTTCAGGATCGCTTCGACGCCGCACAGAAATGCCCTGACGCCGGAGAAAGATTCCTGAAACTCGAAGAAATCCGCGATTTCGTTGACGTGGTCGTCAAACAGATGAAAGGCGAGGCCGCCGAAGGCGCCGTCGAAAAAGGCCAGTTCGCGCTGCTGGGGACGATGAGCGCCGGAACGGCCGCGGCTCTGGCAGTTGTAAGTTTCAGCTTCCCGCCGCTTTTGGGCCTCGTCGCTATTGCTGGCGGTCTCTACGGGGGTGTCAAGGCAGGCCGCGCGGTCGTCCAGTCTTCCTATCGCCATCATCTCGCGCAGAACAGGACTTTCATCGAAGCGCTGGAGGGGCAGAAAATTCAGGCTGCCGAAGCGGCGGATGCATTGCTGGAAAACCGTCTGCGCGACATGGCCGCATCGCCGCGCTTCGACGAACTGGTCGAGAAGGCGCCGCGCGTGCGCGAGCATTTCATGAAGGCCTATGGCCGCAAGATTGCGGAGGAGGACCAGAAGGCCGGCCGCAACCCGCCCAAGCCGCCGCAGGATAGCGGCTTCCGGCTTTAATTGTCATAAAACGCTCCGCCTTAGTTACAGGATAGTCAAACTATTGACTTATTGCCATAAGGCTATAGCATGCCCGCATCAGCCAGTAATGGAGCACGCGCCATGTTTTTCAGACCGAACCGCCGCGAGAGAGAAGAAGAAACCCGCCAGTCCCTGCTGAAGGAATTGCAGCGCCAGATCGGCGAGGCGAAGGAATGCCCCGACGTAGCCGAAAAATACCTGAAGCTCGAGCAGATCCGCACGATTATCGAGACGACGGATTCGACGCTGCGCGACATGATAAAGGAAGAGGCAGTTTCAAAAGGCCAGCGGCTTTTTATCGGCACATTCGGTGCGGGCACGGCTGTCGGCGCCATGGCCCTTGTCGGTCTTCACTTTCCGCCGCTTCTGGTGCTGATCGGCCCTGCGCTTGGCTATTACTACGGCAACCGCGCCGGCCGGGACCTCGCCGCGACCACGCAGGACGAACGCTTGAAGGAAGCCAAACCGTTCCTCGATGCGCTGGACCTTGAGCGCGGCACGATCAACGCCGCCGCCGCAGAGATCGAGCGCACGCATCTGCGCGATCTTGCCGCATCGCCGCGTTATGAAGAAATCCTGAAAAAAGTGCCGCGCCTGCGCGACCAGTTTGCCGCCGCTTTCGGCAAGCAGGTGGCATCTGAAGAGGCCAAAGCGCCGCAGCCCAAGGGGCCGGACGGGTTCAAGCTCTGATATTTTAGGGGAGGGGCGTCATGTGGTTCTTCAAATCCAAGGCGCAAAAGCGCGCAGAAGCGGAAGAAGTGCGCGAAGGTGTGCTTGACGGATTCCGCAAGGAAATCGAGGCCGCCGAACGATGCGCCGACCCCGCCGAGAAATTCCTGAAGCTCGAGAGCTGCAAGGACACGATCAACGAGTTGATCGTTAATACGACAGACCAGATCAGGGAGCTGGCGCAAGGCAAGCGCACCGTACCCTATCTGACCATCGCAGGCGGCACTACGGTGACCGCCACGGCTCTTATCTTCGGCATGGCTTTCCCGCCGGCGCTGATCTTCCTGATTTACCCGGCGATCTTCGGCGGCCTCTATGCCGGCAAAAAGGCGGCTGAAAAGGCCGAAACGCGGATGCTGCAGGATATCGCTCCGTTCTTCGACGATCTGCGGGTACAACGGGACAAGGCGCTGGAGATGGCAGACGTTATCCTGAAAAACGATCTCAAGGCGCTGGCTGTTTCCCCGCGGTTCGAGGAAATCGTGCAGAAGGCGCCGCGCGTGCGCGATCATTTCACGCGGGCTTTTGCGAAGCGCATGGAAGAAGACGATCGCCGTGCGCCGCCGCCGCCCCCGAAGAATCCTCCTTCCGGCAACGGCGGGCTCCAGTTGTAGTTTTTGGCTTTCATCCTATATGGATGAGGCGAATGACGGTGAATAGCAGTGCAAATCCTCGCTCCTGAACAGATAATGGAACAAAAGGCCTGGCGGACGAAAATAACGTATCGCCTGTTCGATGCCTATGTCGAATACACCATTATCGACAGCCGCGGCGACAAGGCTTCCTTCAGCGCGAAGTACGAGGAACTGCCGTCTCGCTTCGACTACCGCACCTTCGAGCCGAAGCGTCCCATCCTTGCCGTCCAGCTGGTCACGCTGATGGCGCTCGCGCTGATGCTGATCCTCATCAACCCGAACGACTCGCTGCCGCTGCTGGGCAGCGTCGCCGTTTACGGGGCTTTCGTCATTGGCATATCGGCGCTGCTGCGCCGCCGCCCTTATTTCCGGCGGCTCTATACCTCGCTGCCCACCCGCAACGGCAAGCTTCTGATCCTGTGCGATGCGCGGCATGATGACATTTTGCACGAGATCGAGGCCCGCCGCCTGAAGGCGTTGCGCAAATTCGCGATGGTCGACGCGCTGAACGCGCCGTATGCGGAACTGAAACGGCTGCGCTGGCTGAAAGAGGAGGGCGCGATTACGGCGGAGGAATTCGCCAATTACCGCCGCGCGCTCAGCGTCGCCGCCGGCGGGGCTGTTTTCCCCGAGGCGGATGAAAGCCGCGACGGCCCGCCGCTGACCCTCGCGCAGGATTCATTCCGTTTCCATGCGCAGTTCGCGTTCCACGGCGATCACCTTGAATATTCGATGAACGACGGCGCGCAGACGGCGTTCAATATCAAATACGGCGAATTGCCGCACCCGACTGAATACCGGACCTTCATGCGCAACGACGGATTGGCCGCGCTGGTGCTGTGCCTCTGCATGCTGGTGGCGCTCGCGCTGATCGATACCTATTCCGGCGAGAAGTACTTTGCGACGGCGGAGGGGTTCCGCCAGACGGTGCTCGGCATGCTGATCTTCATTCCGGCGGTGGTGTTCCTCGTTTTCGGCGCGCGCCGCTATTCGCGTAAGGAATTCACGATACTGCCCGTCACCAAGGGTGTCATCCGCGTGCTGCAGGACCCGCTGCACGACCGTCTGATCGGCGAGATGAAGCAGCGCCGTTACGCCGCCCTGCGCGCGCAGGCCGTCATCGACCGCGCCAATTCGCCGCAGGGAGAATTGCGCAAATTTACCTGGCTGAAAGAGCAGGGGGCGATCACCGAGAAGGAATTCGAAGCATTTCGCAACAAGCTGCTGGAAGCAATCTCCGACCGCCCCTCGCAGCCGCCAAGGCCGCCGACGGAGACGGTGCATTAGTCTTCTGTTTCAGTCGTTTATTGGACATAATCATTATTTAACCGTCCTGCAGTATAATGGCGCTGGGAGGCTCCTGCTGTGCCCGAAGCGTCAAAACAATTCCGTCTTTATCACGGCACGGTGACCGGTAAGGACGATGTTTTCCTGGAAAGGTTTATGGTGACCGGCGCGATCAGCGGCAAAAACCGCGATGCCTGGGACCAGCAGCCGGGAGTTTATATGTGTCCCGGCGTGGGATGGGCTTTTATGTTCGCGAATGATCAGGAGAAACCTGACAGCGAGCGGGACGATGGGATTACCCCCCTGCGCGTCGGCCGTGGCATGCTCGTCGAAATTCGGACAGCGCTCGATGGCGAAAACTGGCAGATCGATCACGAAATGAGCCAGAGAGACAGCATGAAAGTCCTCAAAAGCATGAGGGATATGCTGCCGTCGTTGCCAACCGGCCAGGAATATGAGCACACCGGCTGGATTCCGACCCGGATACGCCTGACGGCGCTGCGCGATTGCGGCGACGGGCTGGAAATAGATTATCACGTCAGCCGCACCGGGCTGGACAGGACGATCAAGCTGCCGTGGGATGCGCGGGATCTGGGGGACCGGGATAACGCCTTTTTTATCGACAAGCTGCATGAGATATTGAAAACAACGGCTCTGCAAAGATATGCGGAGGAAAACCTGAAAATTCTCACAGACATGGCGGAGAACAACAGGGGCTGCATCAAGTATGTCAGCCGGGAGCCGCTGCCCGTCGACAGGCTGCTGCTGCGGCCCGCCATGACGCCGGAAATCAATGACAAGTACAATGGAGAAGCGCCCCTCGAGATGTGGGAGACAGTGCATCAGCGCGGCGAAGCGCCGGTGAAAACCGCGTCCAAATCATCTCCGGCTACTTCCAGCTCCGTTTCCCCGTAAGGCACGACAAGATGCCGTGCATCGTGCGCACGTCCTGCTGGGTCATGCCCGAGCGGAAGAAGAAATTGCGGATATTGCGCAGGATGGTGGGGCGCTGTTCGGGGCTACGGAAGAAACCGCCCTTGTCGAGTTCGTCTTCCATATGCTTCATCAGGTTTTCGATGTCGTCTTTTTTCGCGGGCTCGGTTTCGCCCAGCGTCCGCTCGACTTCAGCGATCTTGAAGGGGTTATCGCAGGTCAGCCACGAATAGCATGTGAGCAGCACGGCCTGCGCAAGGTTCAGCGATGAAAAGCCGGGGTTGAGGGGAATATTTAAAATCGCATTGGCCAGCGCGACGTCGTCGTTCTCCAGCCCCGTGCGTTCCGGCCCGAACAGGATGCCACATCTTTGCACTTTGGCGGCGTTCTTTTCGTGAATAAGCTTCGCCGCGGCTTCCGTCGTGCAGATATCCTTCACGATGCCGCGGTTGCGCGCGGTGGTGGCAAGCACGAATTCGAGGTCGGCAACGGCTTCTTTCGTGGTTTCGAAAATCTTCGCATTCTCAAGAACGCAGATGGCGCCGGATGCCGCCGAAATCGCAGCCTCATTCGGCCAGCCGTCGCGGGGCTTGACGATGCGCAGTTCTGTCACGGCGCAGTTCAGCATCGCGCGGGCGCACATGCCGATGTTTTCGCCGAGTTGCGGATTCACAAGGATGATGGCGGGGCCGAGCGGCATTTTGTCGGGCAGGGTGCCCCGGGCTGCGTTTGTTCCGGCCATTCAGGTTACTTTTCTTTTCGCTTTATGCAGCCCCAAAAAGCTCTTGCATGATTGATTGCGACCATCATAAGGCCGAAACCTACAATGATGTACAACAACACCCAGAATTTCGCAGCCTCATCGATACCGCCAACCGGCGCATACAGCCTATCGAAGGCAGAATAGAAAAGAAAAAGTGATAAGCCTGTACAGGCAATACACCGGATTGCTAGCAACCCAATTTTTGACTTGGCGATAAACGGTTTCGGCTCGGGCATGCTAAGCCGCCTTGAGGCGCTCCAATACCCGCTGCCTGCCGATCAGCGGCAGCAGCTCTTTCAGCTCCGGGCCGTGTTCCTGGCCGGTGATGGCGCAGCGCAGGGGCATAAAGAGCTCCTTGCCGCGGCGGTTGGTTTTCAGTTTGATCTGGTCGGTCCATTTCTGCCAGGTGGTGTTGTCCCAGGGGTCGGTCGGCAGCAGGTCGGCCGCGATCTTCGCGAATTCCGCATCCTGTATGACCGGCTTCACATTACCCTTGGCCACATGCCACCAGTCCGCGATGTCGGAGAGCACTTCGAGGTTCGGGCGCACGGCGTTCCAGAAACCTTCGTCGATATCCTTGAGGCCCAGCGCCGCGAGGCGGTCTTTCACGCCGCTGAAAGGCGTCTGGTGCAAAATTTTCGCGTTCAGGCGATACAGCTCGTCTTCATCGAACTTCGGCAGGTTGCGCGAGAATTTGGAAAAATCAAAACTGTTGATGACGTCTTCCATCCTGAACAGCGGCTCGATGGGGTCGGAGGTGCCGATGCGGGAGACGAGCGAGATTAGCGCCATCGGCTCGATGCCGACTTCTTCCTGCAGCGACTTGATGCCAAAGCCGCCCTTGCGCTTGGAGAGCTTGCCGCCTTCCATGTCGCCCAGCAGCGTGACGTGGGCGAACTGCGGCGGTTTCGCGCCGAGGGCCTCGAACATCTGTACGTGGCAGGCGGTGTTCGTCACATGGTCTTCGCCGCGCACGATATGCGTGATTTTAAAATCGATGTCGTCGATGACGGAGCAGATATGATACAGCGGCCGGCCATCTTCGCGCACGAGAACGGGGTCAGACATATCCTTGCCGTGGAATTCGACGTCGCCGCGCACAAGGTCGTGCCATTTGATCGGCTCCAGATTCAGCTTGAAGCGCCAGTGCGGCTTACGCCCTTCGGCTTCGTATTTCGCCTTTTGCTCGGGCGTCAGGTTCAGGGCCTCGCGATCGTAAATCGGCGGCAGGCTTCGGGAGAGCTGGACTTTGCGTTTCAGCGCCAGTTCTTCCTCGGTTTCATAGCAGGGGTAGAGGCGGCCGTTGTCTTTCAGCTTTTGAATCGTGCGCGCGTAATCTTCGCCGCGATCGCGCTGGCGGGCGAAGCTGTCCCAGTTCAGGCCCAGCCACTTCAGGCCCGCCATGATGTCCTCGACGTTCTCTTCGGTCGATCGCACGAGGTCCGTATCGTCGATACGGAGCATAAACGTGCCCTTGTTCTTGCGCGCCCAGAGCCAGACGATCAGCGCCGTGCGGGCGCTGCCGACATGGAGCTTGCCGGTGGGGCTGGGTGCAAATCTTACTGCGACAGTCATTTCTTCTAAGTCCCTTAAATTACAGAATAGCCAATATACTATAGATGCCGGAAAAGCCAAGTAGATATTAGGGAAATAAATAAGCAAAAATATGCCGAGCGCACGAAAGAGGGGCGGGGGAATGCTGGCGGGGTTGGCGTAGGCGCTGGCTTAATCTCTTCCCCTCTTGGGGGAAGATCGGGGTACTCCCCATCGTCCCCCAAAGGGGAGGATATCCTACTTCCTGTACTCCTTGAAAAACTTCCAGACTTCCTCGCTCGCTTCAATGTCGTGGTTGCGCGGGCCGAGTATGGGGGTCCAGAGGTCGTCGCCGGCGATCGACGGCGACTGATGGCCGCCGTTGACAATCTTGTACAGCGCGACTTTCTTTCCTGTGGAGCAATTTGAGTAGAGTTCCGTTTGCACTGTGGTAGGGTCCTCGGCCCGCAGATGCGGGAACACCTGTTTGACGGCGACATCGCTGCAGCCGTTCACGCGCTTCCAGAAGTTCAGGCTGTCCCTCACGGAGAGAAAGTTATCAATCGGTTCGCCGTTCTTTTTGCCGTTCCAGAAAACATACTGGTCGTTCGTGCCGGCCATGATCAGCATCGGCATGGGGTTCGGCGCCTTACAGGCGCGGGACGTCAATGCCGTGATCGTGGCGACGATGGGCGCCGCGGCGGCGTATCTGGCGGGCCGGAAACAGGCCAGCAGGAACGTCAGCTGTCCGCCGTTGGAAATCCCCGTCAGGTAAACCCGGTGCGGGTCCACGACCTCGCGCTTCACCAGGTCGTCCACCAGTGCGTCGATAAAATCCATGTCGGCCATGGCCGCCGCGGCGCGGGAATATTCCCCGCTCATCGACGGCGGAATAATCGTCCAGCCCCTGGCGATCCCGTCCGGATAGGCGACGGCGAAGCCTTCCCGCCTTGCGACGTCGTCAAATCTCATGCGGTATTTCGCAATCTTCCCTGTTTCAGTCAACCCGTGAAGAGCGATGACAAGCGGCACGGGGCCTTTCGTGCGCGTGGGCAACGTCAGCCCATAGCCGCGTTCGATGCCATGGACGATCAGGTGGTTGCTGGAATGATCCATGACCATCCACCACGTGCGGATAAGGCCGATATTCACGAGCAGGCACAGGACGATCGTGCCGGCGAAGATTCCAACGAATCTGCGCACCAGCGGGGCTTTCAATTGCATGTAGTATGGCTGTCGGTGTCCTCTCAAATGCGCTCCCCCATCGCTTCCCCGTTTCCATCATAGGACGAGACTTTCCGGCGGGGTATGCGCTTTTATTTTACCTAATAATTGGGTGGCCGCAGATTGCACTTTAATATGCTTGCGAAAGACCGGCATTTTTCCTATTTATTATAGGCTTTACGGCTTGTCAGGCGGGCGTGGCGGAATTGGCAGACGCGCTGGATTTAGGTTCCAGTGCCGCAAGGCGTGTGGGTTCAAGTCCCTCCGCCCGCACCAGTCTTCGCCCCTTCGGGGCTACGACTTGGCGAGCCAGCCTTAAAAAGGGCGAAGACTGTCACGCCGAAGCTCCTCTTGGAGCGAAGGCGGACTGGTGAAGAACAGACAAGATTAACCGGCTTAAGACGGCGGAAATAACGGAAAGAGAAAAGAAAGTTTTGACCATGCAGATCACACAGACCAAGAACGAGAACCTCAAGCGCGAATTTATCGTCACGATGTCGGCGGAAGAAATCGACCAGAAGATCAACGAGCGCCTGGAGGAGCTGGGAAAAACGGTCAAGATGCCGGGCTTTCGCCCCGGCAAGGTTCCGCTCAAGCTGCTGAAAAGCAAATACGGCAAGGCCGTCATGGGCGAAGTGCTGGAAAGCGCGGTCAATGACTCGACGCTGAAGGCCATCAACGAAAACAGCCTGCGCCCCGCCATGCGCCCGAAAATCGAAGTGAAGACCTTCGACGAAGCCAAAGGCCTCGAGTACACGATGGCGATCGAGATCCTGCCCGAGATCAAGGTCATGGACCTCGCCACGATCAAGCTGGAGAAGCTGACCTCGGCCCCCGAAAAGAAAATCGTCACCGAATCCATCGAGCGCATCGCAAGCGCCAACAAGACCAGCGAGAAAATCGAAGAGAAGCGCGCCGCGAAAACCGGCGACATCGTCGTCATCGATTTCGACGGCACGGTCGACGGCAATCCGTTCCCCGGCATGAAAGGCAACGATTTTCCGCTTGAGCTCGGATCGAAGAGTTTCATTGAAGGCTTCGAGGACCAGCTGATCGGCGCGAAAGCGGGCGACCACAAACTCGTGAAAGTCACGTTCCCCGAAGACTACGCGCATGACAAGCTGCGCGGCGTAAAGGCGGAATTCAAGGTCGACGTGAAAGAACTGCGCAAGCCGATCAAGCCCGCGATCGACGACGAACTCGCGAAAAAACTCGGCTTCGAGAGCCTCGAGAAAGTGGAAGAGGTCGTGAGCAAGCAGATCCAGAACGAATACGACCAGCTCGCGCGTATGAACCTGAAGCGCGCGCTGCTCGACGTGCTGGATGAAGAGCATGATTTCGCCGTTCCCGCCGGCATGGTTGAATCGGAATTCCAGGGCATCTGGGCGCAGATCAAAGGGCAGGCGCATGCGCATGCGCATGACGATCCCAATCACGTCCATGGTCCCGATTGCAACCACGAAGCGGAAGGCACGGAAGAAGAGAAGGAAGAGTACAAGGCGATCGCAGAACGCCGCGTAAAGCTCGGTCTTGTGCTCGCCGAAGTCGGTCGAATCAACAAGGTCGAAGTGACGAACCAGGAGCTGCAACAGGCCGTGATTAATGAGGCCCGGAAATATCCAGGAAAAGAGCGCCAAGTATTTGAATATTATCAACAAAACCCTCAAGCGCTTGAGGCCGTAAAGGCCCCGATTTATGAAGATAAAGTAGTTGACTTTATTCTGGAAAGGTCTACTATCGACACTCGTCAAGTAGCCATTGAAGAACTGACACAGGCATCGGAACAGGAGCCGCCCAAGAAAGCGAAGTCCGCTTCCAGCGCCAAGAAAAGTTCAGTTTCAAAGAAGGAAGAAAATAACACTTCCGGGGCTGCAGACGACAAGAAAGAAACAAAGAAGTCAGGAAAAAAGAAATAATAATCCCTGGCATCACTTTTACCAAAATACGCCTCAACAAAAAACGGGCGGGATATGTAGACTGGGTGAAGCACAAAAACTGGTACCAAAACTTTAGCAAGGAAAGGCACGACTAAAATGGCAAAAGAAGAAGATTTTTCACGTATCCGCGACAGCGTTGACGCAGGAAAGCTCCAGTACATCAGCGAGCAAGGCCAGAAATATTTCGAACAGATGATGAAGGCCCATAGCGAAGGCAAATCCGTCGACGCATACATGGATGATGCAGGCCTCTCTGCTCTGCGCAAAATCACGGCTTCCGCTGTGAAGGCGCAACGCGACATGGAAGCGAAACCGACGGCTGAAGGCCGCATGGTTCCGACCGTGACCGAAACCGAAGGCGGGATGACGCGCTCTTACGACCTCTTCTCGCTGCTTATGAAGCAGCGCGTGGTTCTGCTGGAAGGCCAGGTTGACGATGCCATGGCGTCCGTCGCCTGCGCGTCTTTCCTGTACCTGAAATCCGAAGCTTCGGGACGTCCGGATGACGATATCACGGTTCACGTGAACTCGCCGGGCGGTTCCGTTCTGGCCGGCCTTGCGATCTACGACACGATGCGTTCCATCAAGCCGAAAATCACCACCATCGGCTATGGCATGCAGGCGTCGATGGGCTCGATCCTGCTGGTCGCAGGCGACGAGCGCAAGATGACGCGCAACTCCAAGTACATGATCCACCAGCCGCTGTCGGGCAATGAACGCAGCACGCAACAGACCGACATCGAGATCGATGCCGAGTTCACGAAGCGCCTGCGCGAAGATTTGACGGACATCTACGTCCGCCACACCGGCCTCAACCACAAGTTCTGGGACATCGTGCTGGAGCGCAACACCTGGCTCTCCGCCGAACAGGCCAAGAAAATGGGCGTCATCGACGAGATCATTATGGGCACCGCGAAGCGGACTCTGCATGAAGAATTCTCGCACCGCGCCGATAACGACGCGAAGCGCGAAGCAAAAGTGCCGAAGACCGCCGCTGGCATCATGGAAATGATCAACAGCAGCAACAGCAACGTGGATGAGGACAGCTTCCGCATCCGCCCCGAGCTGGTGACCGCGCTGGCGCAATTCCGGGAATTCTGGACGCCGTCCAAAATCGCTATGGAAGACGCAAAGGCGGCGGCAGCCGCCAAGGGCGCAACCAACGACAACAAGCAGCCCGCTACGGCGCCTGCCAAGGTCGTTGACGGCCCCTCGATGCTCTAAATAAGGCTTCCAGTCCTTTAACTATCCTTGCTAATATGAGATGGCCGGTCTAACCGCCGGCCATCTCTTTTTCTTTTGCCCGAAACGGGCTATATAAAGATAAACAAGCAAGGGGAGCCCTATGACGAACAATTTTGAACATGCCAGCTTTCTGGTGCCGATGGTCATCGAGCAGACGGCCCGCGGCGAACGTTCCTACGACATCTACTCGCGCCTCCTGAAGGAGCGCATCATCTTCCTCTCGGGGCCCGTTAACGATGCGGTATCCAGCCTGGTCTGCGCCCAGCTCCTGTTCCTCGAATCCGAGAACCCGAAGAAGGACATTTACCTTTATATCAACTCGCCGGGCGGCGTTGTGACCTCCGGCCTCGCCATGTACGATACGATGCAGTATATCAAGCCCCCGGTGGCTACCGTCTGCATCGGCCAGGCCTGCTCCATGGGCTCCCTGCTGCTCTGCGCAGGGGCTGCGGGCAAGCGCTACAGCCTGCCCAATTCCCGCATCATGGTGCACCAGCCTTCCGGCGGCGCACAGGGGCAGGCGACAGACATCGAGATCCAGGCCAAGGAAATCCTGAGCCTGCGCAAGCGCCTCAACGAAATCTACGTCAAGCACACGGGCAAGAAGATCAACCAGATCGAGGAAGCCCTTGAGCGCGACCGCTTCATGTCGCCCGAAGAAGCCAAGGCCTTCGGCCTTATCGACCTGATTGTCGAAAAGCAGCCCTTCGGTGGCGAAGAGAAGAAAGCCGCCTGATCCTATAAGGGATTAGAATACAGAAAAGGCGCCCCCTGTCGGGGTGCCTTTTCTGATTCAGCCCGTCGGGGGATGTTAATCTGTAAAATATAAATTTCGGTTAACTTTACCCGCAGCAGGCTTGTAAATGCTTAAAATTTGTCTAGTTCATGTGTTATAAGGGCCGACAAGGGGCCAAAATCGTCAAAACAGCCTCAAAAAATGCCCTATTCGCTAAAAATAAACCATTCCAAGGCATAATCTAGGGACAACAGAGGGTACAAAATGACAGAAGAAGCAGTGGCTGCCGGTACAAAACACCCCGTTCTTCCTTTAAGAGACATCGTCGTTTTCCCCCATATGATCGTCCCCCTGTTCGTGGGCAGGGAGAAGTCCGTGAAGGCGCTCGAAAGCGCCATGCAGGATAACCGGCAGGTTCTTCTGGTGACCCAGAAATCCGCGCAGCAGGACGATCCCGGGGCGGGGGACCTTTACAACATCGGCACGCTGGGCACGGTGCTGCAGCTCCTGAAGCTGCCGGACGGCACGGTGAAGGTGCTGGTCGAGGGCCAGAAGCGCGCCAGTATCAAGTCTTATACCGACAAGGCCGAATATTTCGAAGCCGTGGCCGAAATTATCGAGGAACGTCCCGTGACCGGCGACGCCATCGAAGGCCTCGTGCGCGCCTGCGTGTCGCAGTTCGACCAGTACGTGAAGCTGAACAAGAAAATCCCGCCCGAGATTATCACCTCGATCGGGCAGATCGATAACCCGCACAAGCTGGCGGACACCGTCGCCTCGCACCTGTCGCTCAAGATTCCCGATCGCCAGAAGTTGCTTGAGATCGCCGGCGTGGCCGAGCGGCTGGAGCAGATATTCGCTTTCATGGAAGGCGAGATAAGCGTGCTCGAGGTCGAAAAGCGTATTCGCGGCCGCGTCAAGCGCCAGATGGAGAAGACCCAGCGCGAGTATTACCTCAACGAGCAGATGAAGGCCATCCAGAAAGAGCTCAACGAGGGCGAGGACGGCGTCGACGAGCTCACCGAGATTGAGCAGAAAATCAAGAAAACGCGCATGACCAAGGAGGCCAAGACGAAGGCCCATGCCGAATTGAAGAAACTGCGCCAGATGAGCCCGATGTCGGCCGAAGCCACCGTCGTGCGAAACTATCTCGACTGGATGCTGGGCGTGCCGTGGAACAAGCGCTCGAAAGTGCTCAAGGACCTGAAGTATGCCGAGGACATCCTCGAACGAGACCATTACGGCCTTGAGAAGGTGAAAGAACGCATTCTCGAATACCTTGCCGTGCAGCACCGCGCCAACAAGGTGAAGGGGCCCATCCTGTGCCTCGTCGGTCCGCCCGGCGTCGGTAAAACGTCGCTCGGCAAATCCGTCGCCAAGGCGACCAACCGCAACTTCGTGCGCATGTCGCTGGGCGGCGTGCGGGATGAATCCGAGATCCGCGGCCACCGCCGCACCTATATCGGCTCCATGCCGGGACGCATCATCCAGGGCATGAAAAAGGCCAAGACCTCGAACCCCCTGTTCCTCCTCGACGAGGTGGACAAGCTGGCGCACGACTGGCGCGGCGATCCCGCGGCGGCGCTGCTCGAAGTCCTCGACCCCGAGCAGAACCACACCTTCAACGACCATTACCTCGAAGTCGATTACGACCTGTCCGACGTGATGTTCATCTGCACGGCGAACACGCTCGACCTGCCGCGCCCGCTGCTCGATCGCATGGAGATCATCCGCATCTCCGGCTATACGGAAGACGAGAAGGTTGAAATCGCCAAGCGCCACCTGCTCAGCAAGGTGCTGGAGGCCAACGGCCTGAAAAAGAACGAGTTCACGATTTCCGATACGGCGATACGCCATCTCATTCGCGTTTACACGCGGGAAGCCGGCGTTCGCAATCTTGAGCGCGAACTGTCCAACCTCGCCCGCAAGGCGATCAAGGACATCATGATGGGCAAGAAGACGTCCATCAGCATCACGCCGAAGAACATCGAGAAATACGCTGGCGTCCCGCGCTATCGCTTCGGCATGGCGGAAGAACAGGACCGCATCGGCTGCGTGACAGGTCTTGCCTGGACGGAAGTCGGCGGCGAACTGCTGCAGATTGAATCCGTCACCTTCCCGGGCGGCAAGGGCAAGGTTTCCATGACCGGCAAGCTGGGCGACGTGATGAAAGAGTCGATCCAGGTCGCCGAAATGCTCGTCAAATCGCGCAGTCACGCGCTGGGTATCCGGCAGGAAGTGCTGGACCAGACAGGCGTTCACGTCCACGTTCCGGAAGGCGCGACGCCGAAAGACGGACCGTCCGCCGGCCTTGCTATGGTAACTTCCATTGTCTCCTGCCTGACGGGCATCGCTGTGCGCAAGAACGTCGCAATGACCGGCGAGGTCGACCTGCTGGGCCAGGCGCTGCCGATCGGTGGCCTGAAGGAGAAGCTTCTGGCGGCCCTGCGCGGCGGCATTACGAAGGTTCTTATCCCGAAAGACAACGTCAAGGATCTCACGGAGATACCGGACAATGTTAAGAAGGGGCTTGAAATCGTGCCGGTCTCGACGATCACGGAAGTGCTCTCCCACGCGCTCACGAAAATGCCGGAGCCTGTGGAAGAGAAGCCCGCCGCAGTTACGACAAGGACCGACGGCGCCGAAGAAGACGTCCTTCATCATTGAAAACGGCGTGGTTTCCGCGCAAAATAGCGCATCACGTCATGGTTCAACGCTTATGAAGGAGTCTACCCCGTGAACAAGAACGAACTTATCGATTTCATTTCGAAGAAGACCTCGAGCGAAGTCTCGAAAGTCCTTATCACCGAAATCGTCGATCTCGCCTTCCAGGGCATCGAAGCCGAGCTGAAAAACGGCGGCGAAGCGCGCTTCGTCGGCTTTGGCTCCTTCAAGGTCACCCGCCGCAAGGCTTCCACGGGCCGCAATCCGCGGACGGGCGAGACCATCAAGATCTCCGCTTCCAACCGCGTGAAATTCACGCCAGGCAAAGAGCTGAAGGAAGCCGTGAACAAGTAATTTTAGGTTTCTTCCCAAAAGCAGCCGGGCCTTATTGGTCCGGCTGCTTTATTTTGCGGTTCCTCAGGTGGCAGGGTCAGGCAACTTGACATCTGAGCCTCATCTGGATTATCAATAATGCAGCTCTGGGAAGGGTGCTTAGCTCAGCGGTAGAGCGTCTCGTTTACACCGAGAATGTCGGGAGTTCAATCCTCTCAGCACCCACCAGCCTTCGTCCTTAAAATGTTCATAACTTCGAAGGCTGTCCGCCGAAGCTCCGAAGGAGCGTAGGTGGACCGATGAAGTCTCGAGCCGGACTACGGCTGGCAAGCCCACTTTCTCCCGAAGCCTTGGCGAAGGGGGACTGATCCAGCATTTACCGCGCTTCGGGTGGCGAAAAGCCACCCTTTCATTTCGGTCTGTACCCCGGATCGATCCCCTGGTCGTTGCGCAGGATATTGCCGACCTTATACGGGTCGGTGCGCATCTCGAAGGCGTGGTGGTAGACGACTTCCTGGAAGAAATGCCGCCACCCCTTGTAATAGTCGATGTCGATTTCTGCCATCCAGTTTTTGCCGTCGTGCGACAGCGTGATGTCGAGATTGCCTTTCCGGTCGTCGGACTTGTAGCTTGCGTATTTCTTGAATGCGCCTTCGCCCTGATGCAGGCTGCTGCCGAATTTTCCGCGATGGCTGAACTGGCCGTCCTGCGCCCCCTGATTGAGTGCGGCGGCGAGAGAGCCGTCGGCATTCACGAAGATCCGGTCCTGATGGATTTCGCGCAGGTTGTGCAGGTGATCGAGCACGTTCTTGCCGTCCGGCAGGTAAGTGGCTTCGGACTTGGCGAACATATTCAAAGCGGCGGCCTTGTAGCGCGGCGGCAGGGCGTCGTAAAAGACGCCGCCGTTCGCGGCGCCCGCCGTGACAGCGCTTTCGTTCAGCACGCGCTGGTAGCCCTGCGGCAGGTCGCCGAAGGCGGGGAAGGTGCCGTAGCGGTCGGGCACTTTCTTCACGGTCTCGCTGAATGTTGCGGATATCGCGCCGGATGCCATATCCGGAAGCTTGAGTTCATACAGCGATGCCGGATATTGCGCGGCGAGCACGAAATGCGCGCAGAGAAAAACCTTGCCGCTGATTTTGATTCCGTAATGCCGTTTCTTCTTCGGCTTCGCCTGCGCGGCGGCCTTGCGTGCCGCGCGCTTTTCTTTTTGTCTATTGAACCAGTCCCTTAACGACACGCCTATGCGTCTCCTGAAGACGGAAAACAGGTTTCATGCTGTTCAAGTGAGGCCATCGTAGTAAAGGAACGCACCTGCGTCAAAGCCTGTCAGGAGCTAGTAGTTTCTATAATGGGAGTTTTGGCGGCCTCCGCTGGCTCATTATGTATTATCCGGCGACGGTCGCATCGGGAGAAAGGTGGCGGAACCATTCGGCGCGTTTGACGATTTCCTTCCGTTCTCCCTCGGCCAGTTTCGGCCAGATGCTTTCGATGGCGCGAAAGAAATCCGGAATTCGTTTATCCGTTTCGACATGGCGCTGCAGATATTCAACCCCGTCGGGAAGCGTGGCGTTGTAGAGCTTTCCGCTCTTCAGCTTGCCGAGGTTGCGGGTGAAATATTCCAGTACGGCATCGATGGCGCGCGCGTCGGCAGCGTCGCGGATCGCCCAGGTGGCATAGCCTTTCTGCCTGTAGGCCGGGTCGAGGAGCATTGCCGCATAGAGCGGCGTTTCCGCAGCCCGCGCGATATGCGCAATCGTCAGCAGGGCAGTGGCCTGCACGTCCATCATCGGGAAATGCAGTTTTTCCTTGAGAGCAGGGACAGCCTGCAGCGTTCCGCAATCACGCAGCGCCAGCACGGCGCAATAGACATCATGTTTTTTCTCCGATGTCGCCAGCACGTTCAGGAAATACGCCTCATCCCACGCAAGATTCCGGCGGCGGAAGTGCTTTTCGATCATACTGCGCGTGATGTCGTTCAGCGGAAAAGGCATGCCTCTTTCGTCATTTCCAGGCGCTTCCCCATCGCCGCCCGGCTACATATTAGTGGCGGGCCGGAGAAAGTCAAAGCGGCCTCGCTTGTTCTGATTAGTTCTGGAAACTTTAATTTTCTGGAGAGCGCTCCTGCGCCGGACTAGAATTTTTTTTAAGGGAGAAATGAATGGCAGCGCCTGTGAATATTGCGGCGGATACGTCCAGCCCTGATGCGCTTGCCTTACAGGGAGAGCTCTGTCTCGCGCAGGGGGATATTCAAAAAGCTGCCGACCATTACGCTTTGGCCATCAAGGCAGATCCCGCCAATCCGGCCTTGAAAAGCAGGTTCATCGAGCTGGCTGCCTTTATAACCGTCTCCTGCCCTCATCCGGAGATGGAGGCGGCGCTGTTCGCCTGCCTGAGCAGCCCGGAGGTCGATTGTTCCGAGGCGCGGGCATTGTGGCAGCAGATACTGATGCAGGATCCGGATTTTAGTAAAATATATAAGCACTCGACAGCGGGCGGCGTTGCGACTTTCGACCGGGATGCATTCGGCAAAGCGAACTGGCAGCCGCTGTTGAACCCGTTTTTTCTCTGCGGTCTCCGAAAGGTGACCGTTTACAGCTTTCCTTTTGAGGAATTCCTGACCCATCTCAGGCTTTGGCTGCTGGATACTTGCGGCACGGAACCGTCGAAGCCGATGCGGGCGGAAGTCGCCGGCATCGCGGAAGCCCTTGCGCATTATTGCCAGTCTACCGAGTATATTTTCGCGACGACCCAGGACGAGATGCGGAAGATCGCAGAGCTTCGCCATCTCCTTGAAACGGACGATGAGGTGATGAACGATCCTTGCGCCATCGCCATTTATGCCTGTTATGCGCCGCTGTGGGAATTGAAAACGGCGGAGAAAATCGCCAAGCTTCATGCGGGGGGACCCGCCGCCGGCCTTATAAAGGCGCAGATCGCCGATCATGCAGCGCTTGAGCGGAGAAAAGAGGGTGTCGCAGCTTTGACGGAAATCCGCGATGCCCTGTCACTCAAGGTTCAGGCGCAGTACGAAGAATTTCCTTACCCGTGCTGGACCGGTTTCGCAAAGGTGGCGCCTGAAAAAGAAGAACGGGCGCTGCGGGGGAAGAAGGCGCAGATACTTGTGGCCGGTTGCGGCACGGGCAGGGAGGCGATTACGCTTGCCTCGGCCTTTCCGGATTCGGAAATTCTGGCGGTCGATCTCAGCCGCGCAAGTCTTGCCTATGCAGCGGGCCGCGCCGAGGATTTCGGCATCGGGAATGTGACGTTCCGCCAGGCGGATATCCTGCATTTAGGCGTGATCGGCCGGACGTTCGATCTGGTCTCTTCTTCGGGCGTGTTGCACCACATGGCCGATCCTTTGGAGGGTTGGGCCGTGCTGCGCGGGATACTGAAGCCCGGCGGGTATATGCGGGTGGGCCTTTATAGCCGCCTGGCGCGCCGCTTCATCGCGGAGGCGCGGCGGGCGGTCGCCGCCAACAGCTATCTTCCGAATGTCGAAAGCATGAAGGCGTTTCGGGCAAGAAGCCCGAAAATCCTGAGAAAGCAGACGATGCAGGATATCACCCACAGAGGGGACTATTATCACCTCTCGATGTACCGTGACATGCTGTTTCATGTGCGGGAACATAGTTTCGATATTCCAGGCATCGCCGGCGCCTTGCAGCAGCTTGGCCTGGAATTCCTGGGCTTCGGGTTTAATACGGGCATCCCCGAGTCATACCGCGCAAAATATCCGTCGGATCCTGTGGGCGCCAGCCTGGACAACTGGCACGCATTCGAGAAAGAAAACCCGGATACCTTCAGCCATATGTATCACATATGGTGCCGGGAAAAGGCCTGACGCGCTTAGAGGAATGGCGGCCCTTGGCAAGCCCCCCTGAAGTCAGGGTTTCGGCTGCTGTGCCTTGAACGCCGCTGCAGGGCCGGGCGCTTCCGCTTTCGGAAGGGGTGATCCGGTTTCGCGGATGCGGTTTGTAGCTGCGACCAGCGCTTTCATGATCTCGGGTTCGATCGCGGCATGCCCTGAAACGGTCAGCTGCAGGTGCGCCTCGGGGAAAGCCTGTTTCAGGTCATAGGCGATCTGCGGCGGGCAGACGATGTCGTAAAGGCCCTGAACCATGATTGTCGGGATATGGCGGATACGGTCGATGTTCTTCAGGATGCGATCGTCGGGGTCAAAGAGGCAGTTGCGGAAGTAATGCGCCTCGATCCGCGCCACGTTCAGAGCGTCCTGATTGCTTTCGACAATGCGCGGATCCCCGTCGGGCGGTTGCTGCAGATAGCAGCAGACGTTTTCGAAACGCGCCCAGGCCTGCGCCGCCGGGAAGCTGATGGCCGGGTCGTCGCTCATCAGGCGCTTGTAGAAATTTTCAAAGAAGTCGCTGCGTTCATTCTCGGGCAGGAATTCCGCAATGCGCTTCGCCTCTTCGGGGCGGAACAGCTCGGCTGCGTCATAGAACATCTCGATGTCCATCTTGCGCATCAGGAAGATGCCGCGCAGCGTCAGGCTGAGCGTGCTTTCCGGGTGTTCTTCGCCGTACAGCAGCGCCAGCGTCGAGCCCCAGGAGCCTCCATAAACATGCCACTTGTCGATGCCGAGGTGGTTCTTCAGCTTGTGCAGGTCTTCGACCAGCAGGTCAGGCGTATTGTCGCGCGTTTCCGCCGCCGGCGTCGAAAGCCCCGCGCCGCGCTGATCGTAAATGATGACGCGGAAGACTTTCGGGTCGAAATAGCGGTGGAAGTGGTCACCATGTCCCGCGCCCGGGCCGCCGTGTAGGTAGACGATCGGAATGCCCTGCGGATTGCCGAATTCTTCGTAATGCATCGTATGGATGCCATCCAGCTTCAGCGTGCCTTCGCCGTTTTTTTCGCTGGCGGGGTAAAGAAATTCGTCTTTCGGGTCTTTGCTGGGCTGTGCGTCGGCCATCAGGGCACCTTCGGCTTGGGGGTGGAAGCGGGATTGGGCACAGCCTGTTTTTTCAGGACAGGCGAACCCGTGTCGCGGATACGGTCGGTCGCGGCGACAAGCCGTTTCATCGTCTCCGGCATGCTGCCCGAATGGCCGGACTGCGTGAATTCAAGGCTGCAGTTGGTCAGATTCTCCGACAGGTCGAAGGCTGACATCGGCGGGCAGACGTTGTCATGACGGCCCTGGACGATGGCGGTGGGAATGTCCTTAATCTTTCCGACATTCTGCATGATGCTGTCGTCCGGCATGAAGTTGCGCATGAAGTAAACTTCAATCAGCGCGAAGGGCAGGGCCTGCACCGGGGGCGCGTTGCGAATGTCATCGGGAGGGATTTCAAGGAAGGCGCAGCCGTTCTCGAACCGCACCCAGGCGGCGGCGGCCGGCAGGTGCACGGCGGGGTCGGGATCGGTGAGCCGCTGGTAATAGGCTTCGATGACGTTATCGCGTTCTTCGGGCTTCAGGAATTCGATGAATTCCTTGTAAACCTCGGGAAAGAACGTGCCCATCTTGTTCAGGTACCAGTCCAGTTCCTGCTCGCGCATCATGAAGACGCCGCGCAGGGTCATGCTTTCGGTGCGCTCCGGATATTTTTCGGCATACATCAGGGCAAGGGTGGAGCCCCAGGAGCCGCCGAACAGATGCCATTTGTCGATGCCGAGGTGCTGGCGCAGTTTTTCGTTGTCCTCGACAAGGATGGCCGGCGTGTTGTTCTCGATAAGATGGATGGGGTTGCCGTCGGCCTTGAAGGCCTCGGGCGACGACAGGGGCGCAGCGCGCTGGTCGTAGGTAATGATGTGGAAGGCTTCCGGATCGAAAAAGCGGTGGAAGTAAGGGCCGCATCCCGCGCCGGGGCCGCCGTGCAGGTACACGATGGAAATGCCATCCTTGTTGCCGTATTCCTGATAGGCGATGACATGGCCGTCGCCGACATCCAGGGTGCCTTCCTTGAACGGTTTGCTTTCTTTATAAAGAATGCTGTCTTTCTCGTCGGCCATGCTCAGACTCCTTTAATGGATGGCTTGCGTTTTGGCGCTGCAATCGCGGTTTCAGTAACTCCGGTCATACTTTTGATGAATTCGGCCTCCGCCTGAATGTAGGGCGTTCCGTCCTGCCGCAGGATTTCATGGAACCAGACCGGCGGTTCGGCGGCATAGGGCTTCTGCCAGGAATCCCAGGGCAGGTGCGTCTGGGTGCGGCCCTGCACGAAGCCCCAGTTGTAGGCGGCGATGTTGAATTTTTGCATGACGGGCATGATGGCTTCGAAGGTGCTGCCTGCCGGGCGCGCCATGTATTCTGTGCACATCAGCGGGCGGTTATGGTCCTGCAGGTATTTCACGCGGCGCTCGAAATCATCCGCCGGGGCGTAGTTGTGGAAAGAGATAATGTCCGATTGTTCCAGTTGTACTTTTTGTACAGCGTTTACTTTGGACACATCATCCCATTCACCGATCCAGACGCCGCTGGTCAGAGGCTGGTCCGGCTTCGCGTTGCGCGCCCATGTGAAAACATTGTTCAGCAACGGGGCGACGAGGTCGATTTTGTTTGCCGGTTCCTGTGCGCCGTAACTTGCGCCATTCGTGTTGTCCGGCTCATTCCATACGTCCCATCCGAGCACGCGTTTGTCTTTTGCAAAGGCGCCGACGACGCCTTCGACATATTCCTGAAGCCGCGCCTGTTGCGCAGTGTCCTTTAACACTGTTGCGCCGGGGCCCTGTACCCAGCGCGAATTGTGGACACCGGGCACCGGTTCTTCCTGCGTACCCAGACGCGGGTTCGGGTCCCAGACGGAGTCGAACAGGACCAGGAGCGGCTTGATGCCGTGTTTGTCGGCGAGGGTCAGGAAAGTCTCAATACGCGCCTTGAATCCTGTCGGATCTTCCTGCCACAACAGGTCATGCAGGAACACGCGCATGGTATTCATGCCAAGGCTTTTCGCCCATCCGAGTTCCTGATCGATTTTTTCCGGGTTGAAAGTCCCGGCCTGCCACATTTCGAGCTGGTTGCTCGCGTCGGCGGGAACGTAATTGGCGCCGACGAGCCAGGGCTGCGCAGCGTACCATTCGTTCGCGCGTGCTTCTGTCCAGCGTTGCGTGTTGGCGTTCTTTTCAGCGTCTGACATTTGATCCTCTGGAATGCATGAAAGTATTACCGAAATGACAAAGTTATGTCAATAAACAATACCCGTTGACATCTGTCATATTTTCATCATTATGGTAAAAAATAAACAGGCAGCAAGATGTCCGAAGAAATCCCAAGTTCACCACCGGAAGATCCTATCAGGGGGGTCGCCCACGCCTTTTGCGAGACGGGCACGGAAGGCGTTATTTGGTCGTTGCAGGACGAGAAGCATATCTCGCCGGACGGGAAGCAGTGGTCCTACGACGGGCTCAATTGCCTTGAAGACGGCGACTTTCTGAGGGTATTCAACGATGCCGCCCGGAAAGACGTGCTGTGGGAGGGGGAGATAAAGCTAAAATATCCCGGCACGCTCGAGTATAACCGCGGCGTTCAGGACGGTGTGGACGAGCGGAGCTGGGCGAAGATGTTCTTCGACGAAAAGCCGGCCATCCTGATCAAAAAAGAGGCCTACATAAAGGTAAAGGCCGATGCCGCAGCGAAGGCCGTCCAGCAGAAGGAAGCTTCCGATCTTGCGCGCGCTTGTCATGAAGGAGTTGAGGTCGATCCCCTGAAACCCCTGCGGATCATCAAACCGCGACAATAATGATCTAAGTTCACTTTTTTCAAATCTTTTACCCTGTTGACAACCGGCATATAGGGGTATATGAAAATTCAATCACCCGAAAGGAAATACCCATGTCCGATGCGCCCAAGCCAATGTCCGAGAAACTGGAAGCCCTGGCAGCCGAGTTCAACGATCTCGCAGCGCGTTCCAAAGCAGCCGCCGCAAAACTGCAGAGCGCCGCTTTCGAGGCGAAATCAGCGGAGATACGCGCCGAGCTGAACAAGGTGCTCGATGAATTCATTCCGACCGTCGACAAATCCGCGCTGAAAGGACATGACATCGTGTTCCTGATCAACAAGTCGGAAGGCATGGGCGAAGGTTTTGCAAGCCCCATAGGCGCTGCTATCGATATCGCGCGTTCCCTGCACGCTGCCACCGGTGGTCATGATACAGCAGTTTCCGCAGGCCTCTGGGAGGCGGGCAATAATACAAAATGGGTCAATCTCAGCGATTCCGATCGCATGGAAAAAGCGCGCGAGAAGACCAAAACAAACGGCAAGGAACTCCTGCCGGTTGCAAAGGACATCATGATTGCCAATACGCCTGACAAGCAGGGCGAGCGCAAAAAGCACTACATCGTCGTTTCCACGGGCAGCGTGTCGGATAACATCGATCACACCGCCCAGATGCTGAACACGGCCATGCAGATGAACCCGCGCGTCACCGTCGATTTCATCAGCTTTGGCTCCGGCGAAGGCAATATCAAGGATCTCGCCGCGAAACTCACGCCGCCGACCGATGCGCAGAAATCAGGCGTCTACAACGTCGCGAAGCATGAAGAGCTTCATGGCGCCGTGATGTCCGTGCTGACCGGCCGCTTCGCAGGCGTCGCGCCTGAAGCGCCGAAAGTTGTCGTGGAAGAAACAAAAACTGCAGCACCTGTTGCAACCGAAACGAAACCGGATGCCCCCGTGGTCGCTGAAGTAAAAAAACCGGAAGCACCTGCGGTAATTGTTGAAACAGCTGTCGCTGCGTCCGCGCCTGAAACGCCGAAAGCGGGGCCCGCTGCGCCGGCTGAAGGCAAGGGCCGCCGCCGCTGGATCATCTTCGGACCGCGTCAATAATTCTTTCGCGCGATCGCACGAAAGGCTTCAGAGAATCAATTCCGATTCGATAACTATGAATTGTGGCGCAGAATCTTGACGCTGTTAACTTCATGAAATCCCTGCGTTTTTTGGGAAAAATTTGACGGTACGTTAGTACCTGCTACAGTGAATTAGCGTCCAGAACGGAAGCTGAGAGGTTTAGTGATTTACATAATCTTTACGCTGATGAAATCAGCAGTAAATACAGCAGGGGCCGAAAACTTTGAAAAAAAGTTCGGCTCCTTTTTATTTGAAAATCTTAAAAAGCGCCTAATTAATTTGCATAATTATACTTTCATTTTGCATAAACTTAGCAGAAGATTTTTTGCTGCGGTGCGCACCTCGAAATCGCTTGCTTTCAAAATATATTTTCCGTATAGCTTAGCCATAATTCATTTACAGAAAATGAACGTCAAATAAAATCTATTAACATAAACCAAAACGAAAACTACAACCAAGAAACGAACTGACAAGGAAAGAAGAAGGAGACTAACAGATGGCAGACACAGCAACCTCCCTGCAGAAAGCAAAGGAACTAGCCGAGCAGGCACAAGCAGCAACGAAGCGGAAGACGAACACTACCGTCAACACCGCAACGACGCCGCAAGTCAAGACGGACGACAAGTACTCCGATATCGGCACGAACACCTTCTACAAGATCATCTTCAACGAGAAGCTTGATGCCGAGCAGAAGAAAGCCGAAGTCGCCAAGGCGCTCACCTTCGATCCAGACCTGAAGGAAGAATGCCTGACCCGCCTGAAGGAATTCGTGACCTTCAAGGAATACCTGCAGAATGAACGCAAGCGTCTCGCGCAGGAAATCATCAAGCTGACCGACACCGGCGCGTTCTCCGAACTGCAAGGCGTCATCGAGCAGCTGAACAGCGGCGTCCTGGAGTTCGACAAGCGTATGACCCCGCTCACCGACATCATCGAAGCAGTCTACCAGCTTCGCCTGCAGGGCGGCGAAACCGTCCTTGGCGTCTTCAAGGAGATCAAGGAAGACCAGGCAGCCGAGGAAGAGCGCAAGAAGAAAGTCGCCGAGCATGAGCGCAACCTGCAGGACCTGCAGCGCCAGGCTGATACCGCCAAGGGCGACCTTGCTGTGCTGCAAAACAGCCGCAAGAACCGCAAGTGGCTGGGCTTCGGCGGCCTGAAAGACCAGGCTATCCGCGACATCGCCGCGAAAAACGATGAACTGGCCGGCATCGGCACGACCGTCGAGAATACGGCGAAGGAACTGGAAGACCTCAAGGACCCGAACAAGGCGCGCGAAACGCAATACGCCCAGTTCGCGGAACAAAAGGCCAAGCTGCGCGAGCTCCTCGACCTGACCTCCGAAGAGCACAAGACGCGTCAGAAAGCCCTTGTCAACGCCGCGCAGGACTTCGTCAATAACTGCGATGAGCGCGTCGGTTCCGTCCTGGGTCACCTTGACGGCATGACCGGCCAGATCGAAGGCCTGTCGAACGTCAACAACGGCATGCAGAGCATCTACGCGATCGTTTCCGAAGCTTCCAAGGACGCCTCAGACGGCAACCAGAAAGTCCGCGAAAGCTACATGCCCCCGAAAGAGGGAGGGGAAACCCCGATCCAGCAGATGCAGCGTGAGAACAAGAAGCAGGCTGCCGAGGAATTCATCACCGCGATGGACTCTTCGACTGTTGATACGATGAAAACCTACTCGGACCTGTCCTCGCAGGCCGTCCGCATCAAGCAGATGAAGGATGCCAACCGCGAGCAGGTTTCCAAAACGCGCGAACTGCACTCGTCGGGTATCGCCGGCGTCGCGGATCGTCTGTCGACCGTCCTGCAAGCTGTCTCGGCAGCTGCGCTGAACGAATCGGCGGAAGCTGCGAAGCAGTCGATCGGCACCATGACTGACAAGACCAACGCGGTTGCGATGAAAGAGTCCATCCGCACGGCGATGGGCATCAAGGACGCGGCGATCGGCCTGAACAAGGCTGTCGACGACCTGGCTGCCTACGGCGAAGTTCTCCGTACTTCCTCGCAGATTACCCGCGACGGCGTGCAGGAGATCAAGCAAGGCCTCAGCAACCTGCAGGAAAGCATCAAGAAGACGACTGCTGACCTCAAGGACGCTTACGCCGTCAACGCCGAAGTTGGTGCAGCCGATGGTACTGCGCCTTCGAACGAGAACAAGAAGGAAGATGCGCCCAAGCCTGCCGCCAAGAAAGAAGGCAAGCTCGCGGATCCCTTCGCACAGTTCAACAAGTAAGCATAACGTCACACCGGGCGCAGTCACTTTGAAGGCTGCGCCCGGGTGGGACGGATAAGAGACACCGAATTCAAAACACGGTCTGCCTCAACGGGCGACGTGTAAACAGAGGGACGGATTACGACAATGGCAGACGACAACAACCAGAAGCCCGCACCGGCCGCAAACCTCGGCCCCAACAGCGACTACCTCATTCGCGGCTCCGACTACCTCGCGAAAAAACCCGGCTTCAAGGCCATCGGCCGCGAAACCGAAATGAAACAGGTCTCCAACATCCTGATGCGCAAGGACAGCAACAACGTCCTGCTCGTCGGTCTCCCGGGGGTCGGCGTTTCGTCCGTCAGCATGGGTTTGCAGGCCAGCAAGGAAGACCTGAATTCTCCCTCCGACATCGTGGGCAAGCGTTTTTACTGGCTCGACACCGACGCGCTCTTCGCATCGGGTGACGCGACAAAGGTGAACGAAGGTTTCCAGAAGGCGATCGCGACGCTGTCGCGCGCCCCTGACACCGTTCTCGTCATCGATGACTTCAAGGACTTTCTGGATGGCTGCCGCAACACAGGCGCCACCAACGTCATCAACTCCCTCATGCGCGAAGTGCGCATGAACAGCGCCTTCCAGGCAATATTCGAAATCCGCGACACGGATCTTGCCGAGGCTCTGAAATGCCATTCGGACATGAAAGAAATCTTCACCCTCATGGAAATCAAGGAGCCGACGCGACCGGCGCTTGTCCAGATGGTGGATGCCGGGTGCAAAGAGCTGGAAGACCATCACAAGATCAAAATCAGCGACGATGCCAGGAAGACCGCCATCGACCTGACCTGCAAGTACTTCATCCGCGAACTCGACAGCGCGCAGCCCAAGCGCGCTTTCATGCTGCTGGAAGGCGCCCTGACCGAGTTGCGCCATGCGGCGCATACACACCCGCGCGAGCGCGATGCGGTTGAAGCGCAACTGCAGGGTATCGCCAGCGCGCTTGGCGGAAAGCCGCCGGAAGACCTGAAAGGAAAATCGGCTGGCGAGCTCCAGACCATGAAAATCGAGGCGGAGCAGGAGATTGTCGAAATCAACGCAAGCTGGGAAGACCGCCAGAAAAAGCTGCGCGCGCTTTACGCCGACCAGCGCAAGGCGGAAGAAGAAATCCGCATTCTCGACAGCAAGATCGAGGAAGAGCGCATCAAGCAGATCGAAGCGGCCAAGCAGCTTGAGAAAGACCAGGCCGCCCAGAAGGAATCAGAGGCTCCCGTTACGACCAAGGGCCTGCAGTTCAAGCTCTCCAAGAGCGGCTTCAAGGGCACCGTCGAGCAGCAGCTCAGCGAAGAACGCGCCCAGTGGGACAAGCTGGCCCGCGACAACAGGGCGAAGTTTGACGCGCTGACCGCCGAAATCAACGAAGGTCTCGAGCTGAAGAACGAGCACATCCTGCAGGAATTCAGCCGCCTGTCCGGCGTTCCTGTCAGCCGCCTCGGTCAGGATGAAACCACCAAACTGCTCGCCCTCGACGAGACGCTCAAGAAGCGCGTCTTCGGCCAGGACGAGCCCGTCAAGGCCGTCGCGAAATCCGTGCGCCGCGGCCGTACCGGCCTCAAGAAGGCGAACAAGCCCATCGGCTCGTTCCTGTTCCTGGGCCCTTCGGGCGTCGGCAAGACCGAGCTCGCGAAGGCGCTTGCCGAAGCGCTGTTCGGCGACGAATCGTCGCTCAAAGTCTACAACATGTCCGAATACCAGGAAAAGCACTCGGTCTCGACGCTTATCGGCGCGCCGCCGGGCTACGAAGGCTATGCGGACGGCGGTATCCTCACCAACGCGATGCGGCGCCAGCCCTATTGCGTGAACGTGTTCGACGAGATCGAAAAAGGCCACAAGGACGTCTACGACCTCTTCCTCCAGATCCTGGACGAGGGCATGCTGACCGACCGCCGCGGCCTGACGGCGTCTTTCGCGAACTCCATCAACATCATGACTTCCAACATCGGCGCCGAACACTTCCTCGACGAAACAATAAGTTTCGACGAAGCCAAGAAGCGCGCTCTTGCGGTCCTCTGGAACCCGGACAAGGAAAACGGCGGCAGCGGCTATCGCCCCGAGTTCCTGAACCGTTTCACGGGTATCTTCTGCTTCAACCGCCTGGGCCAGCCGGAGATCATGATGATCGCCGACAAGACTTTCAAGGAGATCAACAGCTGGATCGCCGAACAGGGGCTGTCCGTTTCGATGGACAAGGCCGACAAGGAAAAGATGTGCCAGGACCAGTACATCCCCCGCGGCGGCGCGCGTTCCATCCAGAAATATATCGAGAATAACATCACCTCGGATATTTCGGATACGATCCTGCGTCATCCCGGCGAGGCAGGCACGCTGAAAGTCACCTACGACAAGGACGCGAAGGTGGCGACGACGACATTCGTTTCGGAAGGCGTCGAGAAGAAGGCTCCCGCGAATGAAAACGCGCCGGCGAAGCCCAAACCGGTCGGCACGGTATTTAACGCATCCAAGTGATGCTTTAGGAGGAGATAAAGATGGCAGACGGAGGCAAGGTTAAGTCGATCGACGAGCTGCTTGCGGACGCCCGCAGGCTGAAAAATCAGGTCGGCCAGACGGCGCAGGAAGCAAGCAAGACGGACATCAAGGGTTCCGTCGCCGGCGATGCGCTGAAAAAGGTCAAGGTGCTGAACGACACGGCCGAGGAAGTCCATGGCGGCATGGCGCTGGTCAAGGAAACCGGCAAGAGCATCTGGCATTTCCTGGGCCGCACCTGGCCTGTTCGCGCTTACAAGTGGCTGTTCAAGAAGATATGCTACAAGAAGGACAAGGAAACGGGCGAATTGACACTGCGCCCGACCCGCGCCAAGGCCATGGTCCTGACGACGGCGTTCCTGGCTTCGGCCGCCATTCCCGGCATGATCGGCGTTCCCGCGCGCGCGACCATCGGCGCCATCGCGGAGCCGATCTTCGACGGTTCGCGGATGGTGACGATGATGCACAAGGAAGAGGTCATGTACCTCAACGACCAGCACGTTGTCGATCACAAGAACAACGTCTGGGTCGTGAAAGGCACCACGAAACCCGACGGCGACGTGAACGATGCGGTTCTCTTCAACGTGAAGCCGAGCCTGATGAACGACCTCTGGAGCTGGAAGAACAAGGGCAACCCGTTCTTTATCCCCGACCAGGTCGTGGCGCCTGTCGCGCCCGGCGCGAACAACAAGTACATTGTCACGTATTATGGCCATCGCTGGCGCCTGTTCACCTGGCTGCAGGCTTATCCGGAACTGCTGGATGTCAAGGCAGTCCCGGCTGATTTTAATGCCGCAGCCAAGAAGGACGAAGCGAAGCCGCCGGTGCAACAGGAAGCTCCGGCGCCGACAGTGCAGCACAACACGCCTGCACCCAAAGCTCCCGGAGGTCCATAACGAAGTACTACTCCTAACTTTCCTTGCTATAAGAGACCGTCCCTTGAAAGAGGGGCGGTCTTTTTTGATGCGCGGATATTTGCTATCATCCGGACAAGGGAAATTTGCTTTGGGGAATACGCATGGATGGAGTTAAGCAAGGGTTGATGCTGCTGGGCACTGTGTTAATCGCCATCTCGCTGGCGATGCTGCTGTACCTCTCCAACACGATATACATGATATTCACCGACCCCGCACAGGTGAAGTTCGTTCAGTTTCTGCAGGACAAGATAACGACGGACGGTGCGTTTTCCGGCGAGGCGGAAGGCAAGAAATTCGTTATCCAGATCTCCGAACCCATGAGATATATCATTTTCTTTTATTTTGGGCTGCTGGGGCTCGGCATCGTTTCCCGGATTTTCAGCGGCATCATGGGAACGGGCATTATGCTCGTCAAGGCAGGCAAGGAAATTTCGCGCCAGCCGGCATCGTCGTCCAGCGACATGCCGCCACCGCCCTCGATGTAATTATCGGTTCAGCGCCGTCAGGTGATGGCGCACGCAGGACTCTAAAGCCTTTAATTCATAGCCGCCTTCCAGCGCCGAGACGACGCGGCCCTGGCACAGGTTATTCGCGGCATCCACGATCATGCCGGTCAGCGTTTCATAGTCTTTTGATTCCAGCTTCAGGTTCGTCAGCGGGTCGGATTTATGCATGTCGAAGCCGGCCGAGATGAGGATGATGTCAGGCTTGAACTCGTAAAGCGCGGGGATGACCTGCTGGCGGAAAAGCGCTTCAACCGTTGTGAATCCGCTGTTTTCAGGCAGGGGAACCGTGAGCACTTCCGGCGAAATGCGGCCTTCCGTGTCGTTGCGATTGTATTTACAGCCGTCCTGATAGGAAGAAACGAACAATATCTTCCCGCCGCCGCCCTTTTCGACGATGTCCTGCGTGCCGTTGCCGTGGTGACGGTCGAAGTCGATGATGGCGACGCGTTGCGCGCCGGATTCAAGCGCATGCAGAGCGCCGACGGCGACGTTATTGAACAGGCAAAAGCCTTCGCCGCGTTCCGGCCCTGCGTGGTGGCCGGGCGGGCGCACGGCGCAGAAGGCGCGGTTGCATTTGCCGGAGAGGGTGTCTTCCACCGCCTGGCAGACGGCGCCCGCGGCATCCGTTGCAGCCTTGTAAGATCCTTTAGATACGCGCGTGTACCATTGCACATGGTTGCTTGTAATGTTTGCGGCCGTCGCGCGGATCAGCCCTTTTTCGCCGATGGATTTCACATGCGCGACATATTCGGGCGTATGAGCGCGGTGCAGCATTGCTTCGGTTGCGCCGTTCGGCTGGATGACGGGCAGGGACATCTCATTGAAGATGGCCGTCAGCTTCTTCAGGCGTGCGGGCCGTTCGGCAAAACCGGGAAAGCCCTTATGCTCGAGGGATGACGGGTGATAGTAGACGTTGAGCTTGTTCATGACTGTCCAGCCGGTAAGAGAAAAGGCGTGAAAGTCTGCCAAGCAAGGCGATCTTTCCGTCTGGCCGGAAATCTAGCGGTTTTACAATATTATGTCAAGCTCAGGCGACATCGCTCAGGCGCGCCAGAGTCTCGTCTTTTCCAAGAATTTCAGCGACATGGAAGATAGAAGGGCTGTTGGTCGTGCCCGTAATGGCCGCGCGCAGCGGCATGGCCACCTTACCCAGCTTCAGGTCCTTCTTCGCCGAAAACTCCTTCAGCGCTGTTTCGATTTTGTCGTGCTTGAAGTCGCTAAGGCCTGTCAGGGTCTGCCTCATCTCGCCGAGCAGCGTGCGCGTGGGCTGGTCGAGCACCTTCGCGGCCTGTTCGTCGAGCGGCAGGGGGCGCTTGTGCAGGTAGAACATGCCCACTTTTGCGAGATCGATCAGGGTCTGCGCGCGTTCCTTCAGGTCGTGCAGTCCGTGTTTCAGGCGTTGCAGGCCCACTTCGTCTGGCTTGCTGCCGAGTTCTTTTTCGATGAAGGGCATCAGCAGGCCGATGAGGCGGTCATCAGGGCATAGCTTCATGTAATGCGCGTTCACGTTTGCCAGCTTCGCGAAATCCATGCGCGAGGGGGAACGGCCGATATCTTCCAGCTCGAAGATGCGGATGGCGTCTTCGGTGGAGATGATGTCCGTATCGCCGTGGCCCCAGCCGAGGCGCAGCAGGTAGTTGCGCATGGCTTCGGGCAGGTAGCCCATGTCGCGATAGGCCTCGACGCCAAGCGCGCCGTGGCGCTTGGACAGCTTCGCGCCGTCGGGGCCGTGAATCAGCGGAATATGCGAGAAGGACGGCACATCCCAGCCCATCGCGTCGTAAATCATGCGCTGGCGGAAGGCGTTCGTCAGATGGTCGTCGCCGCGGATGATATGCGTGATGCCCATATCGTGGTCGTCCACGACGACCGACAGCATATAGGTCGGCGTGCCGTCGGAACGCAACATAATCATATCGTCGAGCTGCGTATAAGGAACCTTCACCTCGCCCTGCACGACGTCCTGGATGACCATTTCATCGTTCTGCGTGGCGGGCGCCTTGATCCGTACGACAGGCTTGGCGTCGGGTGAGGGCGGGCCCTTTTCGGCCAACTGTCTCAATTTGGGACTAAGGGCGGCATGCGCGCCCATTTCCTTGCGCATCTCTTCCAACTGGGTGGGGGTCGTATAGCAGAGGTAGGCCTTATCGCGCTTGACCAGTTCGTGGGCGATTTCGGCGTGGCGGTTCATGCGCGCGAACTGGAAGATGGGGTCGCCATCCCAGTCAATCCCCAGCCATTTCAAGCCGTTGAAGATTGCTTCCACCGCTGGTTCCGTCGACCTTGCGCGGTCGGTATCCTCGATGCGCAACAGGAACGTGCCCCCGACATGGCGGGAGAACAGCCAGTTGAACAGGGCCGTGCGCGCCGAACCGATATGCAGGTAGCCGGTCGGCGAGGGGGCGAAGCGGGTGATGATTTTCGACATTATCCAAAGCCTTTAGTTTGCAATTTCAGTCCGTGTATCGTAAGGGTTTTGTCTGGCGAACTCAATATGATAAGTCATTGCCTTGAACAAGTGGTTGTCATTATTTGGTAATCAACTCCTGGCGCAGCGGGACCGCTGGGTTTTATGGCTGCCCGTGCCGCTGGGTTGCGGCATTATTATCTATTTTACACTCACCTCCGAGCCGCCGGGATATGCGGGTGTTGCCGCACTTGTTATGGCCTGTCTGGTGGCGGCGGCCTTCCACCGCAACCGGGTGTTTCTTTATGTCTGGAGCGCCGTGATCCTCGTCGCGCTCGGCTTCACGGCCGCGCAGGGGCGGACGTGGCTTGTTGACGCGCCGGTGCTGCACAAGAAAACATATCCGGTGACCGTCGAGGGCAAGGTCGTATCCGTCGACCCCATGCCGAAATCCTACCGCATCGTGCTCGAGAATATCGCGGTGCGGCAGGGGCACATCTGGCAGGACGACCTGCCGCGCCGCGTGCGCGTGCGGCTGAAGCCGAATGATGAGGCAGAGCCCTCGGCAGGCGACATCGTTGCCGTCAAGGCCATCCTGCAGCCGATTTCGCCGCCGGTGCTGCCGGGCGCATTCGACTTCCAGCGCTATGCCTTTTTCGAGCAGCTGGGCGCGACCGGATATGCCTTGGGCGACCTTGAGCTGGTGCAACGGCATGAAACGGGATTTTTCTTCGACCGCCTGCGCCGCTATATCCGCGAGCATATCGAGGCGGATGTCTCCGACAAGGACCATGCGGCACTTCTGACGGCGTTCATGGTTGGTGAAAGCAACGGCATCTCGGCTCATACCTGGGATATCTGCCGACGCTCGGGCATCGCGCACCTGATCGCGATCTCCGGGTCGCATTTCGTCCTGATTGCGGGGCTGCCATTTTTCCTGTTACGCGCGCTGCTGGCGGCGATACCTTTTATCGCGCTGCGCTGGCCGATCAAGAAGATTGCCGCGGCGATGGCGATCGCCGTATCTGTCTTTTACATGATGCTGATCGGCGCGCCGATACCCGCGCAACGCGCCGTCATGTCCGTCACCGTCGTGATGCTGGCGATCATGCTGGACCGCGACCCTTTCACGCTGCGCCTCGCGGCATTTTCGGCTTTTTTTATCCTGCTTATCGAGCCTGAAAGCCTGATGGGGGCGAGTTTCCAGCTGTCCTTCGCGGCCATTGTCGCGCTGATCGCCTTCTATGAAATGACCCGGGAATGGTGGATACGCCGCTTCCGCGACGAGAACATCGTGCGTCGCTATGCGTCCTACCTGATGGGCTGCGCGATGACCACGGTGGTGGCGAGCACGGCGACGAGCGCCTATGCCTTGTACAATTTTGCGCGCATGCCGCTGCTGGCGGGGCTGGCAGCCAATATTGTCGCCGTGCCGGTCACGTCCTTCGTGACCTTCCCGGCGGGGCTTTTCGCCTGCCTCATGATGCCGCTGGGCCTTGAAGAATGGCCGCTATGGGTGACGGAAAAAAGCATCGCCTTCGTCATGGCGGCGGCGGAAGCCGTGGTGGACTGGCCCTATGCCGCCTGGCAGGGCGGTGCGGTGCCGGCCTGGTTCCTGATACCGGTGACGCTGGGCGGGTTGTGGATCTGCTTCTGGCGCGGAAAGCTGCGTGCGGCCGGTCTGACGCCGATCGGTCTTGCCGTTGCGCTTTTGCCCCTGACGCCACGGCCGGACGTGCTGGTGGCGGAGAATGCCGGGATATTTGCCGTGCGCGATGCGGAGGGAAAGCTGTGGTTCTCCTCCGGACGTAAGGAGAAATTCGTGCGGAACGAATGGCTGCAGCTTCAGGGAGGCATGGAGGATTACGGCGTCTGGCCCGACAACGGCACGGCGGGGGACGGGTTTCTCTCCTGCGACGGGGGCGCCTGCGAATACAAAATGAACGGGCAGATCATAACCTTCATCCGCCAGCCCGAAGCGCTGCCGAACGCCTGCGGCAAATCCGGCGTCGTTTTCAGCGCGCTTGCGCTGAAAGGCGAGACTTGCCGCTACAAAACCGTTTTGCGCGATAAATGGGATATCTGGCGTCAGGGCGCGCAGGCGGTCTACGCCGAACCTGAAGGCCTGCGCATCCAGACCGTGCTGAACACCCGCGGCGTCAGGCCGTGGACGGGAAAGCGCACGCGATGGCCCGTCAAGGAGGATTGAATTCTTCAGGCCAGTGGCAGGTCGGAATCGCTGCGCGTCGCGCTGTCATGCTCGCGGACGAGGGATGACAGCGCGCTGTGGGTGCTGTCCCGCCCGGCGGCGCCGAGGAACTTGCAGACCGCGTATTTACCGCTGTTTTCTTCGTACTGGCTGAGCCATCTGGAGAAGATCGATTGCGCTTCCGGCGCTTCGCGCGGATAGGGCTGGTTGGGCGGTCCCATGTCGATGCGCCAGGGTTTCGGGGTCAGGCGCGCGCGGAAGCAATCCTGCTCGCGGCACAGCTTGGTATACAGCTTGTCGCTGCCCAGCTCGGCCAGCCAGCCCAGCGTTTCGTCGTTGACCGCCATCGGCGCATGGGTGAACAGGTAACGCAGGCCGGCTTTGGTGCGGTAGATGCGTGCGCCGAGGGAAGGGCGTGTTTCCATGAATTGGCGCAGCCGGGCGATGGCGGCGTCTTCGCTCTTTTGCCGCGATGCGCCCCGGAGCTTCGCAAAAAATCCGGGCTCCGGCAGGTCGACGTCGGCGAAGAGGGCCTCCATGGTATTCAGCACAAGGCATCCCATCCGGTTGCGGGTGATCGCGGTCTTCGGGCTCACTTCGCGGATGAGCTCTTCGGGGATGTCGCGCACGCCGTATGAATAATGATCCTGCGGGCGCGTGGAGCCCAGACGGTCCTTGACGCCGCGCACGGCGCGTTCGGCGGCGCCTTTGGCTTCGGCAAGGCTGTTGTTGGATCCCGCCCATTTCTTCAGGAGCAGGTTCTTGCCTTCGGCGTCTTGCGCGGGCAGCTCGGCACTGGCCCAGTAACGGAATACTTTCATGATGTTCTCCCCCTGCGCTGAAGGGTAGCAGAAGGAGCGGCCTGCATCAAATCCGGTCAGTAATTGCGGAAAAGGCTGCGCAGCTTGCCTTGGATGCGCACCCGGTTGGGCGGCAGGCGGATGGGCTGGTAGGCGTCGTTCTCGGGCATGAGCACAACCGAGCCGATTTCGCGGCGCAGGCGCTTCAGCGTCACTTCTTCCTCGTCCACGAGGGCGACGACAATGTCGCCGTCATTGGCGCGGTCGCATTTCTCGATGATGACGATATCGCCGTCCATGATGCCGGCCTTCATCATTGAATCTCCCTCGATCGTCAGAGCATAGCAGGGCTGCATGCCCAGCATGCTCATCGGGACGTCGATGGTGTCAATCTCGTTGCGCACGGCGTCGATGGGCGTGCCGGCCGCGATCTTGCCGTGGAGGGGCAGGGAGACGACCTCATTCGTGTTGTTGGCATTGGCGGGCCGCAGATTGGGCTTGCCGCTGTTCCGCGGCGCTATTTGCACGACGTTTTCGGGAAGCCTTTTGACTTCGAGGGCCCGGGCTTTGTTCGGCAGACGTTCCAGGAAGCCGCGTTCGACCAGCGCATTGATGAGGCGGTGGATGCCGGACTTGGATTTCAGGTCGAGGCCGATCTTCATTTCCTCGAACGAGGGGGAAAGGCCGGTCTTTTGTATGTAGTCATTGATAAATATAAGTAAATCGCGCTGTTTTTTCGTGAGCATGTGAGACTCCCCCATGACAGTTCATTCTCTCTTTGTTCTAATTTAGTTCTGTTCCTCTGTCAATGCCAATCTCCGAAGCCAAGGGAATTGCTGAAGATTTTATACTGGTCTCGCGCCGCCAAAAACGCGATGATAGATGCGATAAATTCGAGGTTCTTGCATCCATGAAACACGGGTATCTGGCGGTTATTCTCCTCGCGCTCGGCGCCGTTCCGGCCCAGGCAGGCAATGCTGTTTCCGCGGATACTGTCGAGGCGCGCACGGCCGGAATCCGGCATGTTACGATTCCAAAAGCCTACAATCTGGTTCCAAAAGGGCAGTTCTTCGGCCCGCCTATGTCGCTCATGCCGCCCCAAATCACCTGGTTAACGCCGGAACCGGAGGATGTGAAGGACCAAACCGGCATCCTGTCGTCGGATTCCGGCGATTACCAGTATGAGTCCCTGGCCCCCGGCGCCGAAATGATGACGCTGCCCGAGCCCATTCCGCCCGCGCATCTTGAAAACCACAAGCCCGTGATCGCGATTGTCATCGACGACATGGGCCTTGACCGCAAGCATTCCGCGCGCGCCGTGAAGCTGCCGCCTGCCGTGACCCTCTCATATCTGCCCTACAGCCCGCAGATCAAGGAACAGACCGACGCAGCAAAGACGGACGGGCATGAGCTGCTGGTCCACATGCCGATGCAGCCCGACCGCAAGACAGCTGATCCCGGGGAGAATTACCTGGGTACCGATATGTCGCCGCTGGAACTGCACGAACGCATTGCCAGGAACCTGACCGCATTCACCGGCTATGTCGGCGTAAACAACCATATGGGCAGCAAATTCACGCGCGACAGGGACGGGCTTAACATCGTGATGGCCGCGCTCAAGGAGAAAAAACTGATATTCCTCGACTCCCGCACCTCGCCGAAAACGGTGGCCGAGGATATCGCGCGGGCGCATCATATCGAGACCAGCCACCGCGATGTCTTTATCGACGACGACGAAAAGCCGGAGGAGGTCGAAAAATCCCTTCTGCGCATCGAGAGCATCGCAAGGCACGCCGGCGCCGCCATCGCGATCGGCCACCCGAAGGAAGTGACGCTGAGCGCGCTTGAAAAATGGCTGCCGACGTTAAAAGAGAAAGGCTTCGACCTCGTTCCGGTGGACATGGTGATCACTTTGCGCAACGCGCCGAAGCCGGCGGTGGCCAGTGCCTCGATCAAGGCCGCGGCGAAGCCCATTCCGGAGAAGGCGGCAAAAAAGGCGAAGCGGGAATAAGTGAAAATATCAAAAACGCCCGTGCTGACCGTTATTGTCCTGTTGCTTATCCCGGTTGCCGCGTTCATCTACCTGCGGAGCCCTCAATACCGGGCGCAGTATGAGCTTGCGCTCGCGGAGAAAGGCGATCCTGCCGGAGAGTACAGGACGTGCCTGAACTACGCGATAGGAAACGGAGTCAAACAGGACATCGCCGAAGCTGCCCGATGGGCATTGAAAGCGGAGGCTCAGGGCCATCATTGCCGGGAGAAGCTTGGCGACGGCAAGATTTACGATGAACTCGTGGAGGAAATGGCGCGGCAGGATAAGCTGGCCGGGCGAAAGCCGGTCAAGGGTCGTTGATGGTACTTCGTGCGGCAATAACTGAAAGTTTGATAGTACCCCCACCTTAATCCTCCCCCAAAAGGGGAGGAGACTTACAGACTTTCGCTTCGCGAAAGAGTTTATAAGTTTGGACTTGCAGGCGCAGAGACTGCGGGCCCCGCTATTTTCGCCGGGACCGCCGCGCCGATCCCGATGCCTTCCGCGAAAGCCAGAACCTTGTCCGTAAGTGTCGCCGACCAGTTGCGGTCCGCGAAGGCGTGGTTATCGGCGATGGCGCGGTCGGCGGCGCGGAGGAGCGCGGGATTGGCGTCCTGCATGGCGGTTCTGTAACGGGGGTCGTTTTCCGTGTTCCAGTGGATTTCATACAGGGTCTGTATCGCCAGTTTTTCATTGCCGGAGAGAGTGGTGAAATCCCGCGAGTCCTGCTCCGCGTATTTGCGGACCGTGGCGTCCGGCAGCCGATGGCGTGACAGGGCGTTTGCGCGCTCGCAGATCTCAGAGGAAGCATTATGCTCGTCCGCTGTCCATTTCTGCGATGCTGGCTGCACGTAGGGCTGCTGCATCTGCGCGCCTTCCGCCGCCCAGTCCTGGATCATCCTGAACACCAGCGGGTTTTCCTTTTCCATCTTGGCCTTGTATTCGGGCAGCGCCTCCATTTTCACGGACAGTATCTTCGCGCCTTTGTAGGCGAGGTCTTCGTGATTGGCGATCATGCAGAAACGCGCGGCGTCGTGGTCCACGTAATTCTGAAGTGTCGGGGCGTTCGTCACACGGCCGGCGGCAACCGACTGCAGCGCGTAGTTGGCGCCAGAGGAGATGCCGATGAAAGCATCCTTCTCGTCTTCCGACGGGGACTGGAAGGGAAGTTCCTTATCAGAAAAAAGATCCGCCAATGTGGTCATGTGATGCTCCCTGATGAATGAAGAAGACCGGTGCTGGGGCCGCCCGCGAAGCAATTCAGGCATCGCGAAAGCTGCCCGGCGATTGCGTCGGCACTGTCGCTGATGCTCAAGATTTTTTTCGGAAAGCCCGTCATAAAACAACCTATATGGAGTCTATTCCAAGGCTGTTTTCGGAGTGCGTGGGCTAAGGAGATAGACGAGAAACAAACCGTTTAAGGTAAAACCGTTCTATCTGGTAGAGGCACTCTCGTTCTATTCAACGTAAGAAAGAGATGTCATTCCGGGGAAAAACGGGGTGGGGGAAAAAGGGGTTGAAATTCCCCGTCAACACCCGGAATGACAACGTATCTGCCAGGGGTCAGGCCCGGCAGCTGCTGGAGGCAAGAGCAGTCTGTTCTTTGGCCAGGGCGGAGGAAAGCACATCATGGAGCGTTTCCGGGGTGCCCTCGCTGAAGATCAGTTTGTTCGTGCGCACGTCGAGAAAGGCGTTGATGCCGCGTGTCTGCAGAAAATGGACGTGCTGGGTGCACTGCCCGGCAACGATGCCGTCCCATTGCATCTGACGGCCAAAATCGACAACGATCGGCCCTTCATGGTGCGTACAAACAAGATTGAATAACATATTGAATTCATTGATGACTGTATGACTCATGACAGACCTCTTGGTGGGATGGTTTTAACTCTTCCTTAATACTTTAATAATACATTATTAACTTTTTTACGTCAAATCAGCAGGATAGCAGAACAGGCGTTTCTTCTGGGGTACAGTCGTGCGGAAGTGGCTGTAAATGCGATGAGTTCTCAAAGTAACTCTTTGAGGTACACAGGTTGCGCTCTGAAACAGCAAAATCGGCGAAAAATCTGGGTTTAATAAACGACTCCGGATCATCGTTAATTTGACATAATCATCCTCATAGGTTAAAAAGGGACGGTTGCCCAAGGGAGAGACGCGTGACCGATATCAGCGATACCCATGACAAGATGCTTCAGACGCTGAAGAACGGCGGCATCCTGCCATCGGACATTCCCAGGGAGAACCAGGTAGAGATAACAGACTACGTCAACCAGGCGATCTGCAGGCGGTTTCTCGCTCTTCTGCCCGGCATCAACCTAGGCGACAGCTGTGATCCCTATGTGCTGCGGGAAGTCCAGAAATTAAATCCTGCCGCTGGTGAACACGAGGTGACGCGCGCGCTTGATACTGCGGCTGCGGAAACCATCGAGGCCATAAAAGGCCGGCCGGCGTGGAAGAAGGCCAACGGCTTGCCCGCGCAAGCAGCGGAAGGGATTCCGCGCAATCTGCACCTTATCAAGGCGCTTGACGGGGCCCTCCGGACAATGTTCGCCGAAGGCATTATGTGGTCCCAGTGTTGCGGTAATGATAAGGCGCCTTACCTTTTCCACTATATGCAGGCTGCCTTGTCGTTGCGCCTGCTGAACCGCATCCCCGGTTTCGATACCGGCAGTGAGATCGCGGAATTCGACCGGAAGATACTGCTCCAGATTCATGAGTTCAATGAACAGCCCAACGTAATGGACGTCGGCCGTATTCTCGATGCAGCGATGGATAAAACTTTCGAGGAACTTCGTCTGCAGGACCTGCAGAAAATCACCGTTCTCAAGCCTCTTCAGCTGGCAGCCAAAACGCCCGGCCTTTAGGCCGCCTGTTCCGGTTGCTGCTCTTCCATCTTGCATGCCTGAATGTAAATGTTCGCGCAGGCCTGCGCGTCCGAGGCGGGGTCGTGGTGCTGCAACGGAATATCCAGATGCTTGCACACGGTCGAAAGCTTGTGGTTCTCGATATCCGGCCATTTCGCCCGCGCGAGATTCACGGTGCAGACCCAGTCGAAGGCGGGCAGGTTGATGCCGTAGTGCCAGGCGGTCGAATAGAGCACGTTTTTGTCGAAGCGCGCGTTATGGGCCAGCAGCATCGTCGCGGTTTCAAAGTACGGCGCCATTTCGGGCCAGACGCCATCGAACTGCGGCCTGCCGACCAGGTCGCGCGGCTTGATGCCGTGGATGTCGATAAAATCGGGGCGGATGTAAATGGTCTTGCCGGGCGGGCGGAACAGCCAGGAGCGCGTTTCGATGACGACGTTATCCTTGATGCGCGAGATACCCAGCGCAATCGCGCTATGCGCCGCGTAATAGGCCGTTTCAAAGTCGATGGCCGTGACGTACATGGCCTTCAGGCCACGCGCTTCTGCGCGGCGTAGGCTTGCGGCTTGATGACCCGGTCAACCGCGATCATTTGCTCGAGAATGGCGGGCAGGTCGGAGAACTTCACCATGTTCGGCCCGTCGGAGGGCGCGGCGTCCGGGTTCTCATGCGTTTCCATGAACACAGCCGCGCAGCCGACAGCAAGTGCGCCGCGGGCGAGGTAGGGCACCATGCGGCGATCACCGCTGGTGGCGGTGCCGGCGCCGCCCGGCTGCTGCACGGAATGGGTCGCGTCGAACACGACGGGGTGGCCTGTTTCGGCCATGATGGGCAGCGCGCGCATGTCATTGACCAGCGTGTTATAGCCGAAGGTCACGCCGCGTTCGCACAGCATCACATTCGGGTTGCCGCTGTCGGTGATTTTGGCGGCGACGTTCTTCATGTCCCAGGGGGCGAGGAACTGACCTTTTTTTACGTTGATGACTTTGCCTGTCTTCGCGGCAGCGATCAGCAAATCGGTCTGGCGGCACAGGAAGGCGGGAATCTGCAGCACGTCGACGGCTTCAGCCACTTCCGCGCATTGCTCGGCCGTGTGCACGTCGGTCACAACGGGGATTTTGAGTTCCTTGCGGATGTCGGCGAGGATGGGCAGGCTTTTCTCGATGCCCATGCCGCGGCCCGCTTTCAGCGAGGTGCGGTTTGCCTTGTCGAACGACGTTTTATAAATTAGCGGCAGGCCGAGCTTCTGTGTCAGTTCTTTCAGCTTGCCCGACATATCGAAGGCATGATCGCGGCTTTCCAGCGCGCAGGGGCCTGCGATCAGCACGAAGGGAAGGTCGTTGCCGATTTTAAAGTTATGCAGGGAGATATGATGCTGGCTCATCGCGTTTCTTATCCTTTCATGCCTCGATTTGATATGCGGCATTGTATGGTCAAATCCATCCTGCTCAATAGCATATTTTGTTTACATATTTCAAGAGTGTATTCACGTGTGCAGGCCTTCGATTCGCTTTTTTGTTGACCCGGTGACTCGTCTGTGATTCCATGGAGATATGAGGGTTTCTGAACAACGACAACATAAATCCATTTCGCACTATCTGGCCACTTTCATCAGTTTCGGGCTGTTTTTTTACTTCGCCTATCACCTGGCGCACGGCGACCGCGGATATTTCGCCTGGAAAGGCCTGCAGAAAAAGCTGACCGAGGCCGAAGCGCAATACGACCAGAAACGGGCCGAGCGGCAGGCGCTGGAAAATCGCGTCAAGCTCTTGCGCCCCGACAGCCTCGACCTCGACATGCTCGACGAGCGCGCCCGCACGGTGCTTGGCTTCGTGAAGCCGAATGAAAAAGTCGTTATAGAACATAATTAATCTTCCTGTCATTCCGGGCGTAGCGAGGAATCTTTCCCGGTCTCAGGGGAATGGTGATAAGATTCCTTGCTACGCTCGGAATGACATGATGGTAAGGATTTTTTTCGTTCTGTTGCTTCTGTTTTCCTTCTCGGCTTGTGCCGAAGAGACTCTTCCTCTTGGCGACGGAAAAATTTCGAACGCGCCGCAAATCGGCTATCTCTGGGTCTGCCATCAGCAGAAGGGCGGCGGCGGGGCGTTTCGTGACGGCGACTGGATACAGGGCAATGTCTGGTATCCGGGCCGCAAGATACAGGTGCAGGGCGATGTGGCTTGGCCCAATTCCAAACTGACGGTCTCCGTCGAAAACGGCGCCCGCGTCGTGCGCGCGAATGATTTGCCCAAGCATAATACCGGCGTCTATCCCGTGCAGCAGAACGACCCGGCCTATCAGTACGACCGCAACCCCAATACCATCCGCGAGCAGAACGTGCTGTTCTACCTGCCGCTCAACCCCGAAGAGGCGCAGTATCCTTCCTGCACGGGCGGCGCGGTGGGGTTCAGTCTGTCCGGCGCCTGGATATTCAACAGCGTCGACGGCGAGGGACGCGATGCGGTCGCGCATGAAATTCAGGACAAGTGCAGCGGCCATCCGGAGATAAAAGGGCAATACCACTATCACGGCCCCAGCCCGTGCATGAAGGACGCAAGCGGCGCGCGCAACATGCACAGCGACCTCGTCGGCTATGCTTTCGACGGCTTTGGCATCTATGGATTGAAAGGCGAGGGCGGCAAGAAGCTGCGTAACGCCGACCTCGACGCCTGCCACGGCCACAAGCACAAGGTGGTGTGGGACGGTGCGGAGAAGGACATCTATCACTATCACATGACGCCGGAATACCCGTATTCCGTCGGCTGTTTCAAGGGCAACTGGGTCAATTATAATGCCGAATGGGGCAGCTATAATGCCGAATGGGGCAGCCAGGGCATGCAGCCGGCGGGCGGACAGCAGATGCAAACCCAGCAGATGCAGGGTCAAGCGGGCAACGGCCGGATGCAGCAGCGCGGCTCTCAGCGGCAGCAATACCAGCAGCAACAGAACAATCCGCTGCTTATCCTTCAGGGGGCGGCCCAAATTTTGGGCGTGAACGCGGAAACCTTGCGGCAGGCCGTCGGCGGTCCGCCGCCGGATTTCAACCAGGCGGCAAGGGTTCTGGGAATTCCCGCGGATACCATCCATGCGGCTTTCCGGAAGGCGGGCGCGCCGAATTGACACCGCCATAGGGCGGGTGCGAGACTCCTTGCCGGACCAATCCGAAGGAGCTTTTTCATGAAAAAATTTGTTTTTGCAGTTTTGCTGGCGGCAGCGCTGGCCATTCCTCCGGCTTCCGCGCAGGCCATCAGCGCGAGCACGGTGAACAGGACGATTTCCGTTAACGGTGAAGCCGCTGTGAAAGTGGTGCCCGATCTGGTGCAGATTTCGATGACCGCGGAAACCCGCGCGGCCGACCTGATGACGGCCAAGGAACAGAACGACAAGACGGTCAAGGCTCTGGTGGCCTATGCGACGGATACGCTTGGCATCGAGGCGCGGCATGTGCAGACGGATTTCGTCACCGTCGAGCCGACGTATCGCAGCTGCAACTATGACGATGAAATGTCCGGCAAGTGCAGCCCGCTGCAGATCACCTATTACAACGTGCGCAAGGGTATCCAGATCTGCCTGAAGGACCTGACGAAGTATGAAGGCCTTGTGACCAAGGCGCTGCAGCTGGGCGTAAACCGAATCGACAATATTGAATTTGTCACGACAGCCCTGCGCAAGCATCGCGACAACGCGCGCCAGCTGGCTGCCAAGGCCGCGCTGGAGAAGGCGCAGGCGCTGGCCACGACGCTCAACATGAAAGTGGGCAAGCCCATTTCCATCAATGCCGAGAATTATTCGTCCTATTACTGGCATGGCAGCTACGGCGGCGGTCAGCGCGGCAATAACAGTTATATGTCGCAGAACGTCGTCCAGCAGGCGCCGTCGTCGCCCTCGGAAAGCGATAATACGGGCGACCTTGCGATCGGGCAGATCAATGTTACCGCCCAGGTGAATGTGACCTATGAATTGGAGTAACCGCCGGGAGTAATTTTGCCGATGGCGGAGTCCGGGATAAAATCCTACGCCAGCGCCTTTATGATGCTGGCTGCGGCGGCGCTGTTGATGTGGCTGGGCGATTTTTTCGACAACCCGCCCAACATCGCGCATCACCAGCTGCTTGTCGCGGCGCCCGATGCGCGGGATGCGCGGTTTGAAAAGGCCGTTATTCTCGTCCTGTTGCAGCGGAAAGAGGGGTCTTTCGGCTTTGTCGTGAACCGGCCGGCGCCGGGCGGGGATTACTTCTTCGGCGGCCCGATGGAGCGGGACAAAAAAATCTATGCGCTTCATTCGATGGACGTGAGGCTGAAAGATACGATTTTGATAAAGGGCCTTGACCTGGGCATCGTCGAGGGGCAGGAGGCTGTCGACAGGCTCATGAACGAGAGGAAAAAACCGGAATGGTATATCGTCCTGAAAGGTTATTCGGGATGGGGAAAGCGTCAGCTGACCAGCGAGCTTGACCGCGGCGACTGGAAGGTCGTCGCCTTCAGCGAGAAAATTGTGGAACGAACGAGGCCTGAAAAAATGTGGGATGCGGCGATGGGACAGCCGGAGATCAAGGTAAAGAAATAACAGAAACTGGAGAAAACAGCCATGTACAACAGTCAGAGACTAAAGCGCTTTCTTGTTTCCGCATTGTTATTTATGGCCGCCGGGCGGGCATGGGCGGCGGAGCCGGACAGCTTCATCCACCGCGATTTTCCGGGCTGGAAAATCCATCAGCAAGTCAGGGGCAGCCTGAACGGCGATATCGACGACGACATGGCGGCGATCCTGTCGAGGCCCGCCGAGGGCACCGACGAGAACGGGCAGGCGCTGCTGGTCGTCTATCTCGACGACGGGCATGGCGGCTACAAGCTCCACACCAAGGCACGCAAGGCGGTCTGCGTGGGCTGCGGCGGGCCGAAGGCCGCAATGGGAGAGGTTCTGGGCGAGGTGGACATTTCCAAAGGGCTGCTGCATATCACCTACGAAGGCGGGTCGCGCGAGGTATTCAGCGACGAGTTGAAATGGCGCCTTGATCCGAAGAAGAACAAGTTCCTGCTGATTGGAGAAACCCGCCGCGTGACCGACACGGCCGGCGACGAGCCGGATGTCACGCTCGATATCAATTACGCCACCCTGAAGGAAGAAAAACTGACAGGCAAGAAGAAGACATCCTGCGCCGTTGCCAGGAAATTCAGGGCGGTGGAGCTTTCGGCCTTCGACTATGACGGCAAGCACGTCGAGGACATCGAAACACTGTCGGAAGCCTGCGGCAAGTCGTAATTCTGGAATTCTGCACCGCACAAACTCCGCGCGTCTTGCCTAAACGCAGGCGCTGTCTATAATCCTGCCATTCATAATTGAAGCGGGATTACCCGGTGAAAGTTAAACTCTTTCTCAAGAAGCTTGCGCTGAGCTTTGCGCTGGCAGTCGGCGTTTACAGGGGCGCCGAGGCATGCGCGCCGGCGCCGGACGTGACGCAGGTATTCAATAACGCCGCCGCCGTGCCGGCGCAGACCGCGACGGAATACCGTCTTCCGTCCCTCAAGGAACCTGATGCCGCTGCCGCGAAGGACTTGTGGCGCGTGCGCGTGGGCGCCTGGGAAATCGGCGCGGGCGGGTTTCATACATTCGTCGAATTCTCGCCCTACGATGAAAACGACAAATCGCGCGTGAACAAAAATGAGGTCTACCAGATTCACGGTATCGCCTGCGATGAAGTCAGGCGCACCTGGGCGCAGCTGCATTACGACCAGCCGTCCAACTACCGCCAGTATCTGCACGGCGATTATGTGCTCAAAGGGCTTGGCATTAACTTCGACCATGACCGCAAGTATTTCGCGCAGCCTTCTGTGGCGTACGTCGATGTTTTCTATGGTTCGAAAGAAGAAGTGCTGAAGATGTATCTCGACGGCATGACCTATGTCGACAAGCTGAACAGGGAAAACCCGCCCTATATCCTTCTCGATTACAACAGCAACAGCTTCCAGCGCACGATGCTTGATATGCAAGGCATAGAACAGCCTGCCCTGTTCGTGCCGTACCGTCTGCAGGCTCTTGGCGGTCGCATCTGGACGCCCGGGACCGAGCGCAGCCTGCTGCCGGAAGGATGGAACCGCAACAAGGTGCGGGAGCAGGGCGGTTATGCGAACCTTCCCGCCGACGAGCTTGAAAAGCGTGCCCGCGCCCTTCAGGGGGCCGACCGCATGTTCTCGACCTTCAGGGAATTGCCGGGTGCGAAGCCTGCGGGGCCGGGCTGAGCCTAACTCTTCTTTTCCGCCTTCTTTTTATCATCACTCACTTTGCAGAGCGTGGCGCCCGTTTCAACGATCCAGCAGACCGGGCAACCTTTCATCGCCAGCGCCGACAGCCCGATGAAGACGAAAGCGACAATAGGGTAGGGTTGAAACAGGAAGTAAGCGATGACCAGCGCGACCGCGCCGATAACGCCGCGGACGACCTGTGCCTTCACCAGATTGCATGACGCCATATCATCCCTCCTGCATGTCTAAATCTTGTCGACGGGCACCTTCACATATTTGACGCCATTCGTGGGGTTCCCGAAGCCTCCCGCGCGCAGGTTGACCTGCAGCGAGGGCAGCAACAGGTGCGGCACGGGCTTTCCCGCGTCGTCGCTGCGGCGTTTCGATACGTAGTCGTCGCGGGCAATGCTTTCGCGGACCCGGACATTTTGCGCCTTCTGCTCGGCCACCGTCGTCAGGCAGGCAGGCCCGCGCCCTTCCGGCGGATAGTCATGACCGACGAAAATGCGCGTATCGTCCGGAAGCGCGAAAATCTTGCGCGTGGAATCATAAGAGTCCCCGGCGTCGCCGCCCGGGAAATCGCAGCGGCCCGTGCCGACATCGGGGAGGAAGATGGCGTCGCCCACAAACAAGGCGTCGCCAATGAGGTATGAGGTGTCGGCGGGCGTGTGTCCCGGGGTGTGGATGATCTTCGCCGGCATGGACCCGACGAAGAATTCCTCGTCGTCGTCGAAAAGGCGGTCAAACTGTCTGCCGTCGCGAGGCGTATCCGCGCCGCTGTTGAAAACCGGCTCCCAGGTTTCAATGACTTTCAGGATGTGTTTGCTGATGGCGGTCTTGCCGCCCAGTCGCTCCTTCAGGTAGGCGGCTGCCGTCAGGTGGTCGGCGTGGATATGGGTTTCGAGTATCCATTCGGTGAGCAGGTGGTTGTCCCGGATGAACTTGATGATGCGGTCGGCGGAATCTGTGCGCGTGCGTCCTGACGACAGGTCAAAATCGAGAACGCTGTCGATGATCGCGCAGGGCCGGGCGATATGGTCCTCTTCCCAGACGACATAACTCCAGGTCGAGGTTTCCTCGTCAAAAAAACCCATTACGTCAGGTTTGACACTCATGGCAGCCTCCTTGGACATCAGGCGCAGCCGCCGGCGCTGGCGCCTGTTTTGGTCAGCTTGTGAACCTGCAGGGGCGCGGGCTTTCCGCTGCCGGGAGAATAAAAGGCAGCGCCCTCGGGCATCTTCACATAGGTGTCATCTGCCGGCGCGGTCGATACCGCGCAGCAGGACTCCGTGACCGGGGGCGGCGCCGCCGCGCAGGCGATGGCAGCAGGCTGTCCGGGTTGCTGAATGTTTTTATTCCACGGCGCCTTCGCGAGAACCAGGGCCATGCCGCATCTGTCCGTGACGCCCGCGAAGACCAGGCCCGCGCCGACGAAAGCAGACAGCCCGTAGAACCATGGCGTCACCAGCGCGCCCAGAGCGACGCCGGTGACAACCAGCAGGCCCGCCGCGATGCGCACCTGCCGTTCCAGCGGTATCGTAACCTGTCCGCCTTTGCGAAGGGGGACGCCCGCAGCCTCGCAGGCGATGATGCCGCCTTCGATAACGTGCACGTTCTCATGGCCCGCGGCGATAAACGCCTCTGCCGCCGCCGTCGCGCGCTTGCCGCCGCGGCACAGGACATAAACCGGCTGGGTGGCGCGGATATGGTTGTCCTGCAGGAATCTGGCAGGGTCAAGGTCGCCCAGGGGAATGTTCACATGGGGGGATTTGAGCGCAACTTCAGCGTGTTCCAGGCCTGTACGGACATCCAGCACGATGCATGATTCGCTGAAAGGAACCGCCTGCGGCGCAGTCTGATGCGGTGTTTTCATGGCTTTTCCCTCATTTTCCTGTTGCGTTTCGGTATTATATTATATATACTTAAATTATATATTTTTAATTTACATTATCTTAATATAAAAGTCAAGTGCAAAAGAGGACGGGGCAAGCCGTGAATAAGCAGGAGGCGGAAAAGAAGGCGAGGCTGGAGCAGGCGGTCAATCTCATGAAGATCTTGGCCCATCCGCTGCGCCTGTCCATCCTGTGCAACCTGATCCACAAGGGGGAGATGACGGCGGGCGATCTTGTCGATGCGGAATCCGGAAATTTCAGCCAGTCGCAGGTCTCGCAGTATCTAGGCATGCTGCGGGAGATGAACTACGTCGCCACGCGGCGCGAGGGGCAGGTTATCTGGTATTCCATCAGCGATAAAAACGTCAAAAAAGTCGTCGAAACCCTCTACGGTATTTACTGCGGCGACCCCCCGAAGTAAGTCAAACCGGCAACAGGAAAAATTCATGTCTGAGTTAAACGACCCACGCGTCTTCTTTGCGGCCGAGCGCACGGCCCTCGCCTGGAACCGGACGGCGCTGACGCTGATGGCCTTCGGCTTCGCCATTGAGCGTTTCGGCCTTTTCATGAAAATGCTGGTGGAAAAAGGCAGCGCCGCCGGCCATTCCGGGCCGTCGTTCTGGTTCGGGCTGGTTTTCATCCTGCTGGGATGCTTCTTTTCATTCACGGCGGCGCTTCAATACAAAAATGTCCTGAAGACTCTCAAGCCGGTCGAAATTCCCTCGCATTCCAATCCAAACCTCGCCTTTATCCTTAATATCGCGATCGCGGCGCTGGCGGTTTCGATGATTGCCTATCTGATCATTTCGAATTTTCTCTGACTTGTGGCCTCCACACAGCGTTTCTTGATTTTTGTCAATTCGCCCTCTTTTCGTCCCGGTTATAAACGGGCTGACCATGAGAGAAATGGAGAAAATCATGAAGAAAATGCTCGCCATAATTTCCATTTGCGCCTGCTGCCTGATGCACGGGAAACCGGCCGCGTCGGATATGGGCAACTTTGACGCCCACCATTGGCAGTTGCGCCTGCGCGCCATCGACGTTGCGCCGCAGGAATCGAGCAGCGGCAGCATCGCGGGCGAAGCGACGGCCGACAGTTCGGTCGTGCCGGAGCTGGATATCAGCTATTTTTTTAACGACAACATCTCGGCGGAGCTTATCCTGGCGACGTCGCGTCATGATATGGGCTGGCAGCCGGGCGGGCTCGACCTCGGCCATGTCTGGGTTCTTCCGCCGACGCTGACGGCGCAGTATCACTTTACGCCCGGAAATTCACTCAGTCCGTATGTGGGCGCAGGTCTCAACTATACGTTTTTCTACAACGTGGACCCGGGCGCCTATTCCAGCGTGAAATACGACGACGGGTTCGGATACGCGCTGCAGGCGGGCGTGGATTACAAACTCGACATCCATTGGATGCTGAATGCCGATGTGAAGAAAATATTCCTGAATACGGACGTCAACGTGAACGGCGGCGCCGTGACGGCAGACGTGGACCTCGACCCCTGGGTCATCGGTCTTGGCATCGGGTATCGTTTCTAAAAGAACAACAGAGGGTGATACAATAAAGAGCTCTCCGCCGAAAACGGCGGGAGGGCTCTTTAAATTTCAGAACACCGTAAAGGGATTCTTAAAGAGCCATACCGCCAGCTGCGGCACGGCAAGGACAAGAAAGACAGCGCCGCAGCTAACCGCGAATAGCAGGGGCTTGCGCGCCTTGGCGCACAGCGCCGCCAGACCCGCGTCGCCCGCGGTTTCGTATTTCCGCAGCAGCAGGAAAAACGCGAGCGGCTTGCTGAAGGCGGAGGCGAGCATTTTGTCGATCTGCCTCTTTTCGGCGCCCGGCTCTATTTCAGGCATGCCAAGGCTGTCCCAGAGTCCCGGATGCCTGTCGCGCAGGCAGACCAGCACGGGCCGGACATTTTTCAGGTACAGCACGCAGGCAATCATCCCGCCAAACAGACAAAAACCGATGATGAAGAGGGAGAGGGTGCTCATGGCCCGGGGCGGGGGCCCTTTGCGGCGGGCTTAATCATCCAGTAAGCATCCCGCTTCTCGCCGTAGCAATCCGGCAGCAGGCGGTCTTTGACGAAGCCGACGCTTTCATACAGACGGATGGCGGGTTTGTTGGTCGATTCCACTTCGAGCGTGAGTCTGGAAGCGCCCGCATCTTTCAAGCTCTCGCTGACCTGCTCCAGCAGCGCGCGGCCGAGGTGCTGTCCCTTGAATTCCGGGGATACGACAAGGTCGAGGACCATGCCGTTGTCTTTCCCGCCGCGGCAGCCGATGGTATAGCCCGCAAACCCGGTCTCGCCATTCGCAGCCTTTGCGAAAGCGACGAAGATGGGCACGCGCGTGGGGTTGTCTTCCCCTGATTGCAGATAACGGCGCAATATCTCGCGCCGCCAGGCCTGATCGCCGAAGCTTTTCTTTTCCAGGTTCACAATGTCATCCAGATCCGCCACGGTTGCGGGGCGGATGTCGATCGGGCCATGCTCCTGAACTGGTTTCATACGTGTTGCTGCCTTGTTTGAGGGCACTGTAGCTTTGCGGGCTGTCCGCGGCAAGGAGGTGCGTTATGGGCAACTAATATTTGCATTATGTAATATTGCAAACTTTCTTCCTCTTGCACCCCGCCCGCAATTTGCTTAATTAATGAAGGTTTATTTTTGACGGTCATTATGAGGGTTAAGTGTCATCTTCCGCACCGACGGGCAAGGCCAAGCTGGAGACGGTGAAATCGCCGTCCAACATCGCCTCGCCGGAGCAGATGCTCCAGTATTATAAAGACATGCTGCTGATCCGCAGGTTCGAGGAAAAGGCCGGCCAGCTTTACGGCATGGGCCTCATCGGCGGCTTCTGCCACCTGTACATCGGGCAGGAGGCCGTGGTGGTCGGCGTGCAGTCGACGCTGCAGGAAAAAGACACCGTCATCACCGCCTACCGCGACCACGGCCACATGCTGGCCTGCGGCATGGATGCCAAGGGCGTTATGGCCGAGCTGACGGGCAGGAAGGGCGGCTATTCCAAGGGCAAGGGCGGCTCGATGCATATGTTCAGCCGCGAAAAAGGGTTCTTCGGCGGCCACGGCATCGTGGGCGTCACGGGCCCGCTGGGCGCGGGCCTCGCGTTCGCGCACAAGTATCGCGGCGACGGCGGCATCAGCGTCGCTTATTACGGCGACGGCGCCGCGAACCAGGGCCAGATTTACGAAGCCTATAACATGGCATCCCTCTGGAAGCTCCCGGTCCTGTTCGTTATCGAGAACAACAAGTACGGCATGGGCACCAGCCAGACGCGCCACGCGGCCGGCGAGCTTTACGCGCGCGGCGCGGCCTATGGCATCCCCGGCGAGAAGGTGAACGGCATGGATGTGCTGGCCGTGCGCCAGGCTTCGCTGAAAGCGGTCGATCACATTCGCGGCGGCAATGGCCCGATGATTTTGGAATTCTCGACCTACCGCTACCGCGGCCACTCGATGTCCGACCCCGGCAAATACCGCACGAAGGAGGAAGTCGAGGAAATGCGCGAGCACCACGACCCGCTCGAAAGCATCAAGAAGGTGCTGCTCGACCTCGGCAAATACTCCGAGAACGACTTCAAGACCATCGAGAAGGACGTGAAGGCAGTCGTGAACGAGTCCGCCGAATTCGCCCAGCAAAGCCCCGAGCCGGATCCATCGGAACTGTGGACGGATGTGTTGTTGTAGGATTTTGAGGGATTTTAACGCGGAGATCCGGAGACCCGGAGAAGAATAGCTTTGAAATGACGGTACTGGAAAAATATCGCGACGTTCCTGATGAAATGAACCTGCTGTCAGGCAAGGTTGTCGATGCTATTTTTAAAGTTCATAAAGAATTGGGTCCGGGGTTTCTTGAGAAAGTATATGAAGAATGCCTCTGCATCGAATTTTCCGACAGGAAAATTCCATTTCAACGTCAGGTTCAAGTGAATATGACGTATAATGGCAGGCAAGTGCCTGCCGATTTCCGCATCGACCTGGTTGTCGATAATAAGATTCTGATCGAGCTGAAAGCGGTGGAACAGCTGCACTCAGTCCATGAAGCGCAAATGTATTCGTACTTGAAGATGTCCGGACTGCCGTTAGGTTTTTTAGTGAATTTTAACGTGGCGCTTATTAAGGATGGCTTACGCCGTTTCGTCCCAAAAGAACTCCGGGTCTCCGGGTCTCCGCGTTAAAACCTTAGAGGGGTAACAAAAACAACATGTCCACACAGATTTTAATGCCCGCCCTGTCGCCCACGATGACCGAAGGCAAGCTTGCCAAATGGCTTAAAAAAGAAGGCGACAAGATCAAGCCCGGCACGGTGATCGCCGAAATTGAAACCGACAAGGCCACGATGGAAGTCGAGGCTGTCGACGAAGGCATCCTTGGCAAAATCCTCGTGCCCGCCGGGACCGAAGGCGTCGCCGTGAATACGCCTATCGCCGTTCTGCTCGAAGAAGGCGAAAGCGCGGGCGATGTACCCGCCGCTGCCCCTGCGAAGAAAGCCGCTGTGGAAGCACCCGTGGCCGCGCCGTCCTGCCATCCGCAATCGGCCCCCCAGCCGCAAATGCCGGCGGCCGCTGCCGAAAAGGAATGGACCGGCCCGAAAGTCACCGTGACGGTGCGCGAAGCGCTGCGCGACGCCATGGCTGAAGAACTGCGCCGCGATCCCGAAGTATTCGTGATGGGCGAGGAAGTGGCCGAATATCAGGGCGCTTACAAGGTTACTCAAGGCCTGCTGCAGGAATTCGGCGACAAGCGCATCATCGATACGCCGATCACCGAATACGGCTTCGCAGGCGTCGCCGTCGGCGCCGCTTTCGCGGGCCTGAAGCCCATCGTCGAATTCATGACGTGGAACTTCGCAATGCAGGCCATCGACCATGTCATCAACTCCGCCGCCAAGACGCTGTATATGGCGGGCGGTCAGCTTGGCTGTCCCATCGTGTTCCGCGGCCCCAACGGCGCGGCGTCGCGCGTCGGCGCGCAGCACTCGCAATGCTATGCCAGCTGGTATGCGCATTGCCCGGGGCTTATCGTGATCGCGCCCTGGTCTGCGGCAGATGCGAAAGGCCTGCTGAAAGCGGCCATCCGCAACCCGAACCCGGTCGTTTGCCTCGAGAACGAGATGATGTACGGCCAGTCTTTCGAAATTCCCGCCGACCCCGATTTCATCCTGCCGCTCGGCAAGGCGAAGATCGAGCGCGCGGGCGAGCATGTGACCATCACTGCGTTCTCGCGCATGGTGGGCGTCGCGCTGCAGGCGGCCGAGAAGCTGGCCGAGCAGGGCATCAGCGCCGAGGTCATCAACCTGCGCACCCTGCGCCCGCTGGATACCGAAACCATCGTCAACAGCGTGAAAAAGACCAACCGCCTCGTCTCGGTCGAAGAAGGCTGGCACTTCTCCGGCATCGGCTCCGAAATGGCGGCGCTGATGATGGAAAGCTGCTTCGATTACCTCGATGCCCCGGTCATCCGCGTTTATGGCGCCGATGTTCCGATGCCCTATGCCGCGAACCTCGAAAAACTGGCGCTGCCGCAAGTCCCTGAAATCGTCGAAGCTGCGAAAAAGGTGGCCTATGCCGCATAACGTATTGATGCCCGCGCTCTCGCCGACCATGACCGAGGGCAAGCTTGCCAAATGGCTCAAGAAAGAAGGCGACAAGATCAAACCCGGCACGGTGATCGCCGAGATCGAGACCGACAAGGCCACGATGGAAGTGGAGGCGGTCGATGAAGGCACGCTTGCCAAAATCCTCGTCCCCGCCGGCACCGAAGGCGTGAAGGTGAATACACTCATCGCCGTGCTGCTGGAGGAGGGGGAAGACGCCTCTGCGCTTGCGAAAGCCGACGCGCCCAAGACGGTGACGCCCGCCAACCAGCCTGCAGAATCCCTGAAACCCGCACCCGCGATGGCCGTCATGCCCACACAACAACAGCCCGCCCAGCAGGGTAAAGCCTCGAACCGCATCTTTGCCAGCCCGCTGGCCAAACGCATCGCGAAAGAAAAGGGCATCGACCTTGCCTCCGTTAAAGGCTCCGGCCCGCATGGTCGCATTGTGAAGTACGACCTTGAAAAAGCGAAACCCGGCGCTGCGCCTGTGGCCGCAGCAGCGCCCGCCGCAAGGGCGCCCGGTCTCGACGCAAAGGCGCTGGCCGACGCATACGGCATTCCCTACAAGCTGGTGCCCAACAACGGCATCCGCAAAGTCATCGCCCGCCGCCTGACGGAAGCCAAGCAGACCATTCCGCATTTCTACCTGTCGGTCGATTGCGAACTGGATGCGCTTTTGAACGTACGCAAGGAACTCAACGATGCAGCGCAGGGCTACAAAATTTCTGTCAATGATTTCGTCATCAAGGCGACCGGCATGGCTCTGGTGAAATATCCCGCCGCCAACGTGTCATGGACGGACGATAATATTGTCCAGTATGAACGTGCTGACGTGTCGGTTGCTGTGGCGACGCCCAACGGTCTTATCACGCCCATCATCAAGGATGCCGCGAACAAGAGCCTGAAGGACATTTCCAACGAAATGAAGGAACTGGCTGCCAAGGCGAAAGACGGCAAGCTGAAGCCGCAGGAATTCCAGGGCGGCACGATTTCGGTTTCCAACCTCGGCATGTTCGGCGTGCGCGAATTCGCCGCCATCGTGAACCCGCCGCAGGGCGCTATCCTCGCCATCGGCGCGGGTGAACAGCGCGCGGTCATCAAGGACGGTCAGGTGAAAGCCGCCACTGTCATGACCGTGACCATGTCGACCGACCACCGCTGCATCGACGGCGCCATCGGCGCGGAATACCTGCAGGTTTTCAAGAAGCTTATCGAAAGCCCGATGAGTTTGATACTCTAGCCGCCGTCATGCCCGCGAAGGCGGGCATCCGGCCCGCGGCAACGCCGCATTTATAAATGCTGCCTGTCGGCAGCGGTCCAGACCCCCGCCTTCGCGGGGGTGACGTGAAGTGGGGAGTGTGGTTTTATGTCCGAACAATCATTCGACATCGTCGTTATCGGCAGCGGGCCGGGCGGTTATGTGGCTGCCATCCGCGCCGCGCAGCTGGGTTTCAAGACCGCGGTAGTGGAGCGCGAGCATCTGGGCGGCATCTGCCTGAACTGGGGCTGCATCCCGACCAAGGCGCTGCTGCGCTGCTCGGAAATCAATCACCTGCTGCATAACCTCGACGCCTATGGCTTCAAGGCCGAAAACATTTCGTTCGATTTCACCAAAATCGTGCAGCGCTCCCGCAAGGTCGCGGCGCAGCTGTCTGGCGGCATCAAGCACTTGATGAAGAAGAACAACATCACGGTCTTCGACGGCCACGGCAAATTACTCGGTAAAGGAAAGATTGCTGTTACGAAAGACAATAAACCTGTCGCCGACCTGAAAGCCGCGCATATCATCATCGCAACCGGCGCCCGCGCGCGCGTGCTGCCGGGGCTGGAGCCGGATCAGAAACTGATCTGGACCTATAAGGAAGCGATGGTGCCCACCGAAATGCCGAAATCGCTGCTGGTCGTCGGCTCGGGCGCCATCGGCATCGAGTTCGCGAGCTTCTACCGCAACATGGGCGCTGCTGTGACGGTTGTGGAAGTCATGGACCGCGTGCTGCCGGTCGAGGACATCGATATTTCAAACTTCGCCCGCAAGGCATTCGAGAAACAAGGCATGAAGATCATGACCTCCGCCAAGGTCGTGAAGCTGAACAAGGCCGCGAACGACGTGGAGGTCGAAATCGACGTCGGCGGCAAGATTGAAAAGGTAAAGGTCGACCGCGTCATTTCCGCTGTCGGCATTACGGCCAATACCGAAAACATCGGCCTCGAGAACACGAAGGTAAAGCTGGACCGCAACCATATCGTCGTGAACCAGTGGCTGCAGACGGAAGAACCCGGCGTCTATGCCATCGGCGACTGCGTCGCGGGCCCGTGGCTGGCGCATAAGGCCAGCCATGAAGGCGTCATCTGCGTCGAGAAGATCAAGGGCCTCAACGACGTCCACCCGATGAAGATCGAAAATATCCCCGGCTGCACCTATTGCATGCCGCAGGTCGCTTCCGTCGGCCTCACCGAAGCCAAGGCGAAAGAGAAGGGCTATCAGGTCAAGGTCGGCAAATTCCCCTTTATCGGCAACGGCAAGGCGATTGCATTGGGCGAGCCGGAAGGCATGGTCAAGACTGTATTCGACGCCAAGACCGGCGAGTTGCTGGGCGCGCATATGATCGGCGCAGAAGTGACGGAGCTGATTCAGGGCTACGGTATCGCCAAGACACTGGAAACCACCGAGCTCGACCTCATGCACACGATCTTCCCGCATCCGACGTTGTCGGAGATGATGCATGAATCCGTGCTCGACGCTTACGGCAAAGTCATCCACATGTAAATAAAATCCCCGAACAGCCGAAAAGCTGCCGGGGATTTGTAACGCGTAAAGACTGGTTACTTGCCTTTCCGGGGACCGGGGCGGCAGTTCCAGCGGACTTTCGGGTCGGAGATGCTCATGCCGCCTTCGGCCGGCTTCTCCTTTTTCCCTTTCGGAAAGTTTTTCTTCGCGGATTTTTTGTCTTTCTTCGTCATTACCACTGCTCCTTGCGGATCCAGCCCGGCGTCGGCGCGCTTTTGCCCGGTACGCGGCAGAGAGAGCCGCCGCCTGTATACGGCTGCTCTTTCTTGGCAGAGGGCTTTTTCTTTTTGGTCTTGGCCTTCTTGAACTGTTCTTTCGTGGAGTCTTTTTTCTTCGCGGTCATTTGAAAATCCTCTCGTTAAATGTTTACTGTTTCGGGGAAGGGGCGGTTGGAGTCTGGGCTTTGCTTTCGACGGCTTCGCGCGTCATGCTGCAGCCAAGCTTCCTGAAATTCTTTTCGAAGGTGAGGCGCAGCTTGTTGCCCTCGACCACTTCATATCTCGTGACGTGGTAATAGAGCGGCATGGTTTCCAGTGATACGCCTTCAAAACGCTCGGGCGCGCGGCCGATGCAATCCATCGTGACGTTGAACTCGTTATGCGGCGGCGGGGGCGGAGGGGGAGGCGGGGTGCATCCGGTAAGTGCGGCGGCGGCGAAAGCCACGGTCAGGAGCGCATTTTTTGTGAAAGAAGACATGGATGAAATTCCTGCAGTTGAAAAGCAGAGTTATGTATAATTATAGACGGCTGTTATGTCAACATGTTTTTCCATTTAAAATTCGGACGAAAACCCGCTAAAACTATGCTTCTTCAATTCATTGATTAGTATGTGATTTATGGGCGCATTTTCAGACAATCCGGCGAAACACCGGTTCGAGTACCTGGTGGGGAGTTCATGGCCGTTGCCGATTACCGGCGGGAAGGATCGACCCTGTTTATAGACTATGTAGAGGCCCCTCCGGAGCTGCGCGGAACGGGCGCAGCAGGCAAGCTGATGGAGGAGATCATGGCCTTCGCAGCCAGGGAAAAGCTGTAGGTAACCCCCATCTGCGGCTATGCGGCCCACTGGATCAGCCGCCATCGATGACAAAAGCGGTTTATAGAATTTTTTGATAGAAATCAATCGCTTGCATCAGGCTTTCTGTCTAGGATAAATAAGCGCTGAATGTTGAGCAGTCAAAGAGAATGATTTCAGGAAAACCGGCTGAAAATACGGCCTTTCATGTCGAAGGTCTGACCAAGGTTTATCACAGCGGCGATGTGGATGTGCATGCGTTGCGCGGCGTCGATCTGGATATCAGAACGGGCGAGATCGTCATCCTGCTCGGTCCTTCCGGCGGCGGCAAGTCGACGTTCCTGAATGTGCTGGGCGGCCTTGATCGTCCGACATCGGGAAAAGTCAGTTTTCAGGGCGCGGACCTGACGGCGCAGAACGATCGGGAGCTTACCCAATACCGCCGCAGCCATGTCGGGTTCGTCTTTCAGTTCTACAATCTCATTCCCAGCCTGAATGCGCGGGAGAATGTCTCCCTGGCCGCCGATATCGTTCCGGATCCGATGCCAGCGGGGGACGCCCTGACGCTGGTCGGCCTTGCGGAGCGCATGGAGCATTTTCCGTCCCAGCTCTCCGGCGGGGAACAGCAGCGTGTCGCGGTGGCGCGCGCGCTTGTCAAGAAACCAAGTGTTCTGCTGTGCGACGAGCCGACAGGCGCGCTGGACAGCGCCACGGGCATTCGCGTGCTGGAGGCGCTTGTCGGCGTCAATGAAAGGCTGGGCACGACCACCGTCATCATCACTCATAATGCGTCAATCTCTGCGATCGGGGATCGCGTGCTGCACTTCGCCGATGGCCGCATTGCGCGGGAGGAACGGAATGCAAAGAAATTGCCACCCTCGGCGCTGCAATGGTGAGGCGGCATGCAATCCCTTGACCGCAAGCTGATCCGCGATCTCTGGCTCATCCGGGGGCAGGTCCTCGCGATTGCGCTGGTGATCGCGGCCGCGGTGGCCACGATCGTGCTTTCGTCCGGCACCTACCGTTCGCTGGAACTGACGCGCGACCTGTACTATGACCGGTATTATTTCGGCGATATTTTCGCCGGCCTGAAGCGCGCGCCCGACAGCTTGGCCGCCGAGATCGCCGCAATCCCCGGCGTGGGCAGGGAGGAAACCCGCCTCCACCAGTACGCGCTGCTGGACATGCCTTCGGTCATCGAGCCCGTGCGGGGGCTGATTGCCTCGCTTGCGCCCGAAGGACAGGTCAGGCTGAATATTCCCGTGCTGCGGGAGGGACGCTGGCCGCGTCCCGATAATCCTGATGAGGTGCTTGTGCATGAAGCCTTTGCCGAAGGGCATGGCCTGCACCCGGGCGACCATATTCGCGCGACGATCAACGGCAAGCAAAGGACGCTTGCCGTCTCCGGCATCGCTCTGTCGCCGGAGTTCGTGTATTCCCTCGGTCCCGGGGATCTTGTGCCGGACAACAAGCGCTTCGGGGTTTTATGGATGAACCGAAAGGCGCTGGCGGCGGCCGCCAATCTCGAGGGCGCCTTCAACGACGTTTCCCTGCGTCTGCAGCATTCGGCCGCGCCTGAAGACGTTATTGCGGCGCTTGACAATATTCTCAAACCCTACGGTGGGACCGGCGCGTTCCTGCGCAAGGACCAGCTCTCCAACGCCTTTGTGGACAGCGAGCTTCACCAGCTGGAGATGATGACCCTGATTGTGCCGCCCATTTTCCTGGTAACTGCTGTCTTCCTGCTCAATATCGCGATGAGCCGGCTGGCGGAAACGGAACGCCAGCAGATCGGACTTCTCAAGGCCATCGGTTATACCGACATGGCTGTGGGGGTTCATTATCTGAAAACCGCCGTTGTTATTGTGCTGATGGGCATTCTTCTAGGCTGGGGCGCGGGTATGTGGATGGGGCAGGGCATGACCCGGCTTTATATCGAATACTTCCGCTTTCCCATCCTTGAGTACAAGATCACGCCGGGTGTCTTCCTGGGCGCGGCCTCCATCAGCCTTGTTGCGGCCTGCGCGGGAACCCTGTTCGCCACCCGCCGGTCCGTTCTCCTGGCTCCGGCCGCAGCCATGATGCCGCCGCCGCCGCCGGTCTACCGCCCCAGCCTGCTGGAACGGATTGGGGTGCTCCGGGGGATTACGCCTTCGGGACAGATGGTCATCCGCCATCTCGTGCGCTGGCCGTTGCGCTCCGCCTTTACGGTGCTCGGTATCGGTCTCGCGCTCGCCTTGTTCTTGTCGATGATGAATTTCTACGACTCCGTCGACCTGATGCTGGATTCTTTTTTCTTCCGCAATAACCGGCAGGACGCCACGGTCAGTTTCACCGACATACGGCCGGACAGCGCGGCGCAGGACCTGGCCCACCTTCCCGGCGTGCTCGGCGTGGAATTGCAGCGAAATGTCTCTGCAAGGCTGGTGTCCGGGCATATTTCCAAGCGCGTGGCGATCAGGGGGCTGGGAGAAGACGCCGAACTGAGCCGTCCGCTGGATGCGCAAGGCAAGAAGGTCTTCCTCCCGCCCGAAGGGATTGTCCTGAACGAGCGCCTGGCAAGCTACCTGGGAGTCCGGGCGGGCGGTCTTCTGGACGTCAGCATTCTCGAGGGAAGGATGCCGGAAAGGGTTGTGCCGGTGACCGGCATCACCACGGAGAACATCGGCCTGTCCGCCTATATGAACCGCGACGCGCTGAATCGCCTGCTGCGTGAAGGGCCGGTCGCCAATACGGCGGTGCTGATGGTTGACAAGGCGAAGCTGGGCGATTTTTACCGCGAGCTGAAGAAAATGCCCTATGTCGCAGGCGTGGCCTCTCAGGCAGCCGCTGTATCCTTGTTTCGCAAAATGGTCG